>NZ_OY781091.1:4142500-4280000 GCF_963676275.1 uncultured Cohaesibacter sp.
GGCAGATCTGTTTGTCGGCAAGGCCGGTATCGATGCCCTTTCCAACAACCAGCGCATGCGCATTGTCTATCAGTTGGTGCATGATGGCATCAGGGAGCGCATGCCGCTGCGCATCAGCCTTTATCTGGGAGAAGAACACCAGATCACGGTGGCACGCACCGATCAGGGCACTTTCCAGGTCGCCGATGAACCGGTTGAAAGCAATCTGTCACTCTCGGCTCAGACCGAAGACCTGACCAATATGCGCAGCGGTCCAAGGCTGACGGTTTATGATTCGGTCTATCAGACCGCTCTGAATAACGGCATCGAGCCCGAAATGGTCGACGAGATGATCAAGATCATGTCCTTCGATGTCGACTTCAACGCCAAGGTCCAGCCGGGCGACTCGCTTCAGATCTTCCATTCCGTGCCGGAAACCGGCGAGAAGGCGGAGATCATGTTTGTCGAAATCCAGCTCAATGGTGTCACCAAACGCTATTATCGCTATCGCACCCAGGATGACGGCATCGTCGACTTCTATAATGACAGCGGTCGAAGCGCCAAGAAATTCCTCATGCGCAAGCCGGTCCCGGGCGCCAAATTCCGTTCGCCTTTCGGCTGGCGTCGTCACCCGATTCTCAAGATCATGCGCCTGCATAAGGGTGTCGATTGGTCGGCGGCCCGCGGCACCCCCATTCTGGCTGCCGGTAATGGTCGCATTATCACGCGGAAATGGTCCAGCGGCTACGGCAACTTCATTCAGATCCAGCATACCAATGGCTATGCGACCGGCTATGGTCACATGTCCGGCTTCCAGTCCGGCCTCAAGGTAGGCGATTATGTCCATCAGGGTCAGGTGATCGGCTTCGTCGGCTCGACCGGTCTTTCCACCGGACCACATTGCCACTTCGAGGTGACGGTCAACGGCCGCCATGTGGACCCGATGCGCATCCGCCTGCCACATGGCCGCGAGCTTTCCGGCGACATGCTGGCCAGCTTCGAAGCCGAACGGGACCGCATCAACGATCTGCTGGGCAAATCGAGCGACATGCAGGTTGCACAGGTCGAATCAGACTAGGTGCGAGCAGCCAGATCGGAGCCACCCTCAAACAGGCGGCTTTAAGGGCTGCTGCATTGGACAGCAATCATCAAAAAAGCCCCGACAGCGATGCTGCCGGGGCTTTTTCATTGCGATATCTGCGCTCTTTGAGAGTTATGAGCCTTATTCTTCAACACCAAAGGTCAGCGCATCGTCTCTGACCAGAACATGAATGCGAGACCCGTCCAGAATGCCGCCCGAAAGCAGCTCCTCGGCAAGCGGATCCTGAATATAGCGCTGGATCACCCGCTTGAGCGGTCGTGCGCCATAGGCCGGATCATATCCCTTGTTGGCCACCCATTGGGTTGCATCATCATCCAGAACCAGTTCAATCTTGCGATCGGCCAGAAGTCTGGACAGATTTTTCATCTGAATGGCGACGATGGACGCCATATGCTCGCGCATCAGACGATGGAAAATGATAATCTCGTCAATCCGGTTGAGAAATTCAGGCCGGAAGGCAGCGCGAACAACATCAAAAACCTTGGCCTTGTCAGCTTCCTTCAGATCCGTTTCCTCCTTGCCAAGCAGGAATTCAGCCCCGAGATTCGAAGTCATGATGATCAGGGTGTTGCGGAAATCCACCGTCCGCCCCTGCCCGTCGGTCAAACGGCCATCATCAAGCACCTGCAACAACACGTTGAACACGTCCGGATGCGCCTTTTCGATCTCGTCGAACAGGATCACCTGATAGGGACGCCTTCTCACCGCTTCGGTCAGTACACCGCCCTCTTCATAGCCAACATAGCCCGGAGGCGCACCGATCAAGCGGGCAACAGAATGCTTCTCCATGAATTCGGACATGTCGAGCCGCACCATTGCATGCTCATCATCGAACAGGAAGTCGGCCAGCGACTTGGTCAGCTCGGTCTTGCCCACACCGGTCGGCCCCAGAAACATGAAGGAACCGATTGGACGGTTGGGATCCTGCAATCCGGCTCTTGCGCGCCGCACGGCCTTGGAAACAGCGGTCACCGCATCAGCCTGCCCGATCACGCGCTTGCCGATTTCGGCTTCCATGCGCAGCAGTTTGTCGCGCTCGCCTTCCAGCATCTTGTCAACCGGAATGCCGGTCCAGCGCGAAATCACATGAGCAATGTGATCGGACTGAACGGAACGCTCCAGCATTGCATTGCTCTGCTGTGAACGGCCTTCCATCTCGGCAAGATCGGCTTCCAACCGCGGGATCAGGCCATAGGCCAGCTCTCCGGCCTTGGCCAGATCACCCCGACGCTGGGCCTGAGCCAACTGAACGCGGGCCTCATCAAGCTGCTCTTTCAGCTTGGTCGCATCGGAAAGCTTGTTCTTTTCCGCCTGCCAACGCTGCGTCAGGGCATCGGATTGCTCTTCCAGTTCGGCCAGTTCATGTTCAAGCTTATCCAGCCGGTCTCTGGATGCATCATCCTCTTCCTTCTTGAGAGCTTCGCGCTCAATTTTCAGCTGAATGATGCGGCGATCCAGCTCGTCCAGTTCCTCGGGCTTGGAATCCACCTGCATGCGAAGCCTTGAGGCAGCCTCGTCCATCAGGTCGATTGCCTTGTCCGGCAAAAATCGGTCGGTGATATAGCGATCCGACAGGGTGGCGGCAGAAACCAGCGCATTGTCACTGATGCGGACGCCGTGATGAAGCTCATATTTCTCCTTCAGGCCACGCAGAATAGAAATCGTGTCCGCGACCGTCGGTTCATTGACCATCACCGGCTGGAACCGCCTTGCAAGAGCGGCGTCCTTCTCGACATATTTGCGATATTCATCCAGCGTGGTCGCACCAACGCAGTGCAATTCACCGCGCGCCAGCGCCGGTTTGAGCAGGTTCGAGGCATCCATCGCACCATCGGATTTGCCCGCACCAACCAGCGTGTGCATTTCGTCGATGAACAGAACGAGTTCCCCGGCCGCAGATTGCACTTCATTGAGAACGGCCTTCAGCCTTTCTTCAAATTCACCGCGATATTTCGCACCGGCAATCAGCGCGCCCATATCCAGAGCCAGCAGCCGCTTTTCCTTGAGCGACTCGGGCACGTCACCATTGATGATCCTGAGCGCCAGCCCTTCCGCAATCGCGGTCTTGCCCACGCCCGGCTCGCCGATCAGCACCGGATTGTTCTTTGTCCGCCGCGACAGGACCTGAATGGTCCGCCGGATCTCGTCATCACGACCGATCACGGGGTCCAGTTTGCCATCACGCGCATCCTGCGTCAGATCGCGGGCATATTTTTTCAGCGCATCATAGCCTTCTTCGGCCGAGGCGGTATCCGCGGTACGTCCCTTGCGAATTTCCTCAATGGCGCGATTGAGATTCTGCGGCGAAACACCTGCCTTTTTCAGAATCTTGCCCGCTTCGCTTTCCGGCAAAAGCGTAATCGCCAGCAACAACCGCTCGACGGTTACATAAGAGTCCCCGGCCTTCTTGGCCAGTTCCTCGGCCTTCTCGAACAGCTTGGCCATATCCGGCGACAGATAGAGCTGCCCTGCTCCCGCACCGGAAACCGATGGGATGGCCTTCAGACGATCTTCCAGCAACAGGCGCACCTGTGCCGATTGCCCGCCGGAGCGGTCAATCAGGCCGGAGGCCATGCCTTCCTTGTCATCCATCAAAATCTTGAGAATATGCTCCGGCAAAAAGGCCTGATGCCCCTGCCCGATGGCATAGGTCTGCGCAGACTGCATGAAGCCGCGCGCACGCTCCGTGTAGCGTTCCAGATTCATTGTCACTCTCCTTGTGCACGATCCCGATCATCCATCCCTTGGCATGATCCAGATGCCACGCTTGATTTTGACTATCGCACAAGCCCCTGATCTGTTCCAGCGAACCTGAAGATAATCACCCGCCCTCCTGCTGCATGAGCCCGAAGGGTCTCCCTCAATATGGTGTTGCATTTGCGCAACAAAAGAGGCAAGTATCAAATAATTTCCATTTCAGGCTAGCGCCCCATCCTTGCCCGGACATTGCGCCATATCCCGTTTTGAAAAGAGCATGCCATGACCATTTCGCTGCAATCCATCTATCGCTACCCGATCAAGGGCTTCACCCCGCAACGTCTGGAAAGGGTCGAGATATCAAAAGGCAGGCCCTTGCCATGCGACCGGGCCTTTGCCATCGAGAATGGCGAAAGCGGCTTTGACCCTTCCGTGCCACAGCATCTCTCCAAGATCCATTTTCTGATGCTGATGAAACAGCCCGAACTGGCAGCCCTCAAGACCGATTTTAACCCCGATACGGGCATGCTGACCATGCGCAAAGACGGCGAGAAAATCGCCGAGGGCAACCTGTTCGACCCTGCCTCAATGCAGCCCATGCTCGATTATCTGGCTCACTATTGCCACAAACCGGTGCGCGGCGCGCCAAAACTGCTCCATGCCGAGGGTTTCTCCTTCACCGACGCAAGAACGCAGGACATCACCCTGATCAATCTCGCCTCGGTAAGAGACATCAGCGAGAAGGCCGGTGTGGCGCTCGACCCGTTGCGCTTTCGCGGCAATCTCCATATCGAGGGTGCCGCCCCATGGCAGGAGCATGACTGGGTGGGTAAGGATCTGATGATCGGCTCCATCCGCTTTACCGTGCGCAAACGCACCCAGCGCTGCGCTGCCACCAACGCCAATCCGGCAACAGGCGAACGCGATCAGAATATCCCCAAGCTGCTGATGAGCCATTATGATCATTGCGACTGCGGTATTCATCTGATGCCAGTAAGTGACGGGCAATTGCAGCCCGGAGCCATTCTCTCCCTTGGGGAAATGCAAGAAGCCACAGCGGGCACAGATTCCTCAGAAGCCTGAAAAGGCTGAAAAGCCTAGAAAAGCAAATAAGCCAGCTTGGCCATCACTCGGCGTCAACCGCCGGGCCCAAAGAAAAACCCGCCTTGAAAAGCGGGTTTTGCAAATTCACAACAAAGAAGAAGACATCACTCTTCTGCAGCAACCGGCTGGGGCGCTTCATCTGAAGGTGCTACCTCGCCTTCCTTGTCCGAAGCGGCTGGCCGTTTGCGCGCACGATAGGTGGTGCGACGACGACGACGCGGTGCGCCATCATTGCCCTCTTCCTCGGTTTCGCTGCTGGCCTTGGGAGCACGGCGTCTTTTGACCGGCTCTGCAGGCGCTTCCTCATCCGAGGTATCAATGACGGCAACATCCATCTCGACAGCGGTATTTTCAAATGCGCTGATATCGGGCTGCGGCTCGTCGCCGGTGATTTCCTGCTGCGAGGCCGGCTTGGCGCGGGCTGGGCGCTCACCATTTGTCTGCGGCTGTTCATTGTTGTTGTGGCGCGCTTCTTCGCGGGAAGAAGACTGGGCAGCAGCAATGATGCGCAAATAATGTTCGGCATGCTGATAATAGTTTTCAGACATGACCATATCACCAGAAGCAAGCGCGTCTCTGGCCAGAGACTGATATTTCTCCGCAATATGGCTTGCTGTACCACGGATTTTTACATCTGGGCCGTTGCTATCATAAGAACGGGACAACGGATTGGATGGCTTGCGACCGCGACTGCGTGTTCGGCTGCTTTTTTGGCTCTGTCGCATTGTTTTTCTCTCGTAAATAGGCCGACCAAAAGGTTCAGCAAGGCAAACTGATTGCAAAACACCCAAAAGTCACTTGGCTCTGCAGAAACGCAAAGACCATTACGCCGGGCTATCAACCTGTTTGAAAAGTCACGAGCTGTATCGATTTAAAAATCGAGTTGCTTCTCTGACTGAATAAAATCTGAAATCCGCTACGGGGAACCCAAAAGTACAGATCAATCTGCACGGAACCCCACCGCCAGCTTGATAATGCTAGGCAAATCAGCTGGATTTTGCTCTTGGTATATCCAACTTATCCAGTTACGGAGCAAATTCAAGCCCATTGTTGCGGTTTTGTCCAAAGCCAAGCAGTGCTTTCAACAGAAGTTTGGCAAAATCACTTAATTTTCATGGTTATTGAGCAACAAAACGCGATTTTGCCCGCCAAGATCTTGCAGAATACGCCCCGGATCCCCGATGGCATCTGCCAAGCCGCATGCACTGACCAGAGCAAGCAGTGCATCCGCCTGACGATAGCCAAACTCGAAGGCCATCAGGATGGGCTTGCGCTCCCAACTGAGGATAGCGGCAAACAGCGCTTCATAGGCCTCAAGGCCGGATGGCCCCGATACCAGCGCACCGGGCGGATCATAGTCGGCGACATCGCGCTCCAGATCCTCCATTTCCGCAGCCGCCAGATAGGGCGGATTGGAAATCAGGATATCCATGCCCCCGGCGAGGGCATCGGCATAATTGCCGCAGAGAAAAGAAGTGCGGGAAGACAGGCCAAGACTTGCGGCATTCTGTGCGGCCACATCCAGCGCCGCAGGGCTGATATCAACCCCGACCCCATAGGCGTGGGGCAATTCAGACAGGAGCGAGAGCAGAAGACAGCCGCTGCCCGTACCGATATCGACGAGCCGCAGGGGTGCGGATTTGTCTGCCAGAGCATCCAGCACGGCAGCGACAAGCGTTTCACTATCAGGTCTGGGCACCAGCGTATCCGCTGTCACCTTGAAATCCAGACCCCAGAATTCCCTGTGCCCCAGAATATGGGCGATCGGTTCACGCTTGAGCCTTCTGTGCAACAGCCCCTCCAGCAGCGCACATTCCGGCTCTTCAAGGATGCGATCAAATTGCAGGATGATATCCGTGTCTGAAAGAGCGAGCCCGTGACAGGCCAACAGCCGCGCATCCAGACGCGCGGTCTCAATACCTTCCTCGGCCAGAGCGCGGGACATTCGGGCAATCATCTGATCAAGACGCATTGAAACTCTCCGGCAACAGGCCATTCTGGGCTGAAGACCACCACCACCAGCGTGATGGCCCAAATCGAGCGATCAGACTGCGTCCTGTTCGGCTGCGGCAAGCAATTGCGCCTGATTTTCGGCAATCAGGGCATCGATCATCTCACCGAGCGCTTCCCCGGCCAGAATCTTGTCCAGCTTGTAGAGGGTGAGGTTGATGCGGTGATCGGTAACGCGCCCCTGCGGGAAATTATAGGTGCGAATGCGTTCGGACCGGTCACCCGAGCCCACCTGCCCACGCCGCGCTTCAGACCGCGCACTGTCGGCCCGCTCCCGTTCGGCTTCATAAAGCCGCGCCTGCAACACCTTCATGGCATTGGCCCGGTTCTGATGCTGGGACTTTTCCGAGGAGGTGACTACGATGCCAGTGGGAAGGTGAGTGATGCGCACCGCCGAGTCGGTGGTGTTGACATGCTGACCACCCGCGCCCGATGCCCGCATGGTATCGATGCGGATATCTTCCGGGCGAATGTCGATATCGACCTCTTCGGCCTCTGGCAGAACGGCAACGGTCGCAGCAGACGTGTGAATACGCCCGCCAGACTCGGTCTCCGGCACGCGCTGGACGCGATGAACCCCGGATTCATATTTCATCTTGGCAAACACGCCGACGCCTGACACGCTGGCGATGATTTCCTTGTAGCCGCCAACTTCTCCCTCGCTGACCGACATCACCGACACCTTCCAGCCATTCACCTCGGCATAGCGCTGATACATGCGGAAGAGATCGCCCGCAAACAGCGCAGCCTCGTCGCCACCCGTCCCGGCGCGCACCTCCAGAATGGCACTCTTGTTATCGGCGGCGTCCTTGGGCAACAGCAATATCTGAAGCTCGGCCGACAGCTCCTCGATTTTTTCCTCTGTCGGCTTGATATCTGCCTGCGCCAGTTCGCGCATGTCGGCATCCATTTCGGGATCTTCAAGAATCTCCTCCAGATCCTCAAGCTCCTTGAGCGCCACCAGATATTCCCGCGACTTGACCGCCACAGGCTCCAGCTCGGCATAATCGCGGCTCAGCTTGACATAGACATCCGGTTCCGGTCCCGCCGCCATTTCAGCCGACAGGGCATCAAACCGTTGAATGAGGGCCTCAACACGGCCCAGAGGAATGGAAACGCCAACCATTGTAATCGTCCTGTAGCATTCGGCCCGACAGTGCGCTCACCCGACATCGCTCAGGGGTCGACCATGCGGACGCCCTTGCCGATATCAAAGCCAAGTCGCTAAAGATTGCCTGCCGGAAGATGAATATCGTATCTGTTCGCAAAATCCTGAAGAAATGCCTTGATTTCATCAGCATGCACTGCGCTTTCGAGCATCTGGGAAAATTCGGTTTCCAGTTGCCCCAGCGGAAGATGCAGAAGCATCGCCTTGACCGGCCCCACCGAAGAAGGAGCCATGGAAAGTCTGCGATAGCCAAGCGCCAACAGCGCCATGGCTCCGGTCGTCCGACCGGCAAGCTCGCCACAAACGGTAACCGGAACGCCCTTTTCCTGCCCCTTGTCGATGATCACCTTCAGGGCGCGAAGGAAGGAGGGGGAAAGAGAGCTGTAGCGGCCTGAGAGGCGCGTATTGCCCCTGTCGCACGCCATCATGAACTGATGCAGGTCGTTGGTTCCGATCGAAATGAAATCGGCCCGATCCAGAAGGGCATCAAGCTGAAACAGCAGCGAGGGCACTTCCAGCATGGCACCAAGGCGGATCTTCTGCGGCTTCTCATAGCCATGTCGCTCCAGATGCGCCACCTCGCGCATGAAAAGCGCCTTGGCCTGTTCAAATTCGCAGACATCGGTCAGCATCGGGAACATCAACCGCAGGGACCGACCGGCAGCCGCATGCAGCAGCGCCCGCATCTGGGTTCTGAGCAGGCCGGGCCGATCAAGCCCCAGCCGGATGGCACGCCAGCCCATGGCCGGATTTTCTTCCGCCGCCATGCGCAGAAAGGCCAGCACCTTGTCGCCCCCCACATCCAGCGAGCGGAAAGTCACGGGCATATCGGCGGCGCTATCGAGCACCTGGCGATAAACCTTCTCCTGCTCGCGCATGCGTGGAAAACTCGCCGCGACCATGAATTGCAGCTCGGTGCGGAACAGGCCGACCCCCTTGGCCCCCGCCCCCATCATGTTGGGCAGATCCACCAGCAGTCCGGCATTCATGTAGAGATCAACCGGCACGCCGTCTTTCGTCACCGCAGGCGTATCGCGCAATTTGCGATATTGCTCCTGCCGATGGGCACGAAACTTGACCTGATCCACATAGGAGGCTTCCACGTCCGCAGGCGGGCGCAAATGCACGTGGCCGGTATCACCATCGACGATGATCGGGTCGCCATCTTCACACAGATTGACCGCGGTCGAAACTTGCCCCACGGTGGGAATGCCCAGCGCACGGGCAACGATGACCACATGGCTCGTCGGCGCCCCTTCTTCCAGCACCAGCCCCCGCACCCGGTCGCGGCCATAATCGAGCAGTTCGGCGGCGCCCATATTGCGGGCAACGATAATGGAATCGGTCGGCTTCTCGCCATTCTTGTCGGTCAGCTGGTCACCGGTAAGCTTGCGCATCAGCCGGTTGGCAAGATCGTCAAAATCATGCAGCCGATCGCGCAAATAGGGATCGGTGGAGCGCATCAGCCGCGCCCGCGTGTCGCTTTGCACACGCTCAACGGCCGCTTCTGCCGTAAGCCCGGTATGGATCGCCTCTTTCATCCGGCGCACCCAACCGCGGTCATAGGCAAACATGCGGTAGGCTTCCAGAATATCGCGATGCTCGCCCACATGGGAGATATCATCGCGATTGAGCAGATCATCGACAGACAGGCGCAAATGCTCGATGGCGGCCTCAAGACGCTTCTCTTCGGCCAGCGCATCCTCTGCGATCAGATTGGTAACGATGATCCGGGGTTCATGCAGAACCACGCGCCCCAGCCCCAGCCCTTCGGCCATCGACAGGCCTTCCAGCCGCAGCGGCCGGACCAGATCCAGATCGGCACCGGGACCCGACATGCCCTTGAGTTCACCCGAAGCGATCAGCTCGGCCAGAACCATTGCCGTGGTTTGCAGCGCCTCCACTTCCTCGTCGGAATAAACCCGCTGGGTCTTGTTCTGCACGACCAGAACGCCCAGAGTGCGACCCGATCTCAGGATCGGTACACCAAGAAAGGCGTGATAGATTTCCTCGCCCGTTTCCGGACGATAGGCAAAGGCGGGATGTTCCTGCGGTTCGGAAAGATTGAGAATGCGCGCTTCGGACGCGATATGGCCAACCAGACCCTCGCCCACATGCAAGCGCGTTTCATGCACCGCGAGCGGATTAAGACCTTCGGTCGCATACAGCTCCAGCAGGTTATCGGAACGCAAAACATAGACCGAGCAGACCTCGGCCACCATATTGGCCGCGATCAATCGCACAATCTCGTTTAATCGTTCCTGCGCATCGGTCGGCTTTGCCATCGTCTCGCGAAGGCGCCGAAGAAGGATGCGCGGACCAGCCAGATTTCCCCGCATCCGGGTTTCTCCGATTTTCCGCTATTGTCAGGAGCGGGGGCCACTTGCGCGGCAACCCCGCAATCATCTTCACCGGACCACGCAGCCTGCAAGGAGCGCAGATACCGGCAGATAAGGATTCGCGTCATGCGCACTATGGCACGATGCGATCTGGCAGATCAATCACATGTCGGGCTTTTAGCACGATTGCCATTGATCCGGGAGAGGCAAAGACATGCACCCAATGCCGCCCTTTATCGAGCGGCATTGCCAGTGCGCATCATTTCTCGTCCAGGCCATAAAGAGAGTGCAGCGCCCGCACGGCCAGTTCGGCATATTCCGCATCGATCAGAATGGAAATCTTGATCTCCGATGTCGTGATTGCGCGAATATTGATGCCCTTGTCGGCCAGCGCCTTGAAGGCCTTGGAGGCAACGCCGGCATGACTGCGCATGCCGATGCCGATGACCGACACCTTGACCACGTCGGTAGAGCCCTGCAGCACGTTATATTTGATATTGCCGCGCGCCGCTTCCAGAACATCCTTGGCGCGGGCGAAATCGCCCTTTGGCACCGTGAAGGTCATGTCGGTAATCGTGCCGTCTTCAGAAATATTCTGCACGATCATGTCGACATTGATATTGGCCTCTGACAGAGGACCAAAGACATGCGCAGCGATGCCCGGCTTGTCTTCGAGCCGGCGCAGAGAGATTTGCGCTTCGTCCTTTGAGAAGGCAATTCCGGTTACAACCTGTTTTTCCACAATCTCATCCTCATCACAGATCAAAGTTCCGATGGGCTGGTCCGTATTCATCAGTTCGGGCGCATCAGGCTCGACAAAGGAGGACCGCACAAAAGTGCGCACATTATGCACCATCGCCATTTCAACAGAACGCACCTGCATCACCTTGGCACCAAGGGAAGCCATCTCGAGCATCTCCTCAAAGGAGATCTGCTCCAGCCGCCGTGCCTCGGGCACGATGCGCGGATCGGTGGTATAGACCCCGTCCACATCGGTGTAGATGTCGCACCGGTCAGCCTTGATGGCAGCCGCGATGGCAACAGCGCTGGTGTCCGATCCGCCTCGCCCGAGAGTCGAGATCCGGTTGTCCGGAGCGATACCCTGGAAGCCGGCAACGACCGCCACCTGGTTCATTTCCAGCCGCTGGATCAGCACCGAACCATCGATATCCTCGATGCGAGCAGCACCATGCACACCATTGGTTTTAAAAGGAATTTGCCAGCCGAGCCATGAGCGGGCATCGACCCCCATATTCTGCAGGGTCAGGGCAAGCAACCCCGATGTCACCTGCTCACCCGAGGAGACGACGGTATCATATTCGCGAGCATCATAGAGTGGGGAAGCCTCTTGCACCCAACCAACCAGCTCGTTGGTTTTTCCAGCCATGGCTGAAACCACAACGGCCACCTGATTGCCTGCGTCCACTTCGCGCTTCACATGTCGGGCAACGCGTCTGATGCGATCCAGATCGGCGACAGACGTCCCCCCGAACTTCATGACAAGACGAGCCATTCACTATCGCTTTCTGTCACTGGTTTTTACGTTTTTAGCGACACAATCATATGGGTTGATTGACCTTGCCGCCGGTTGCGCTTAGTCATACTCGGCAGTTGCCGCGCATGCAAGCGTTCAAAAGCTTGACTTTTCCAATTCCGGAAAGAAGCTATTGAAAACCATGGCGGACGCAACCAATCCGAAGGCCGCCTCACCTCGTACAATTGACAATATCAACAATCGGCAACAAAGGGCGCAGCACCATGACACCCCAGAGCAAAAAAGAAGCGCAGGCCACTTCAAAAGCGACCACCGTCGATGATGCTGAAATTGCACGCTTTTCGGCCATGGCAGCCGAATGGTGGAGCCCAAAGGGCAATTTCCGCCCTCTGCACAAGTTCAACCCCACGCGCCTTGCCTATTTGCGCGAAACGATTCTGGCCCATTTCCAATGCGATGACAAAGCCTCTCGCCCCTTTGAGGGCTTGCGGCTTCTTGACGTGGGCTGCGGCGGCGGACTGCTTTGCGAGCCCCTGTGCCGTCTGGGCGCTGAGGTCACCGGCGTCGATGCCTCCGAGACCAACATCGGCATCGCCTCCACCCATGCCAGCGAAAGCGGTCTGGACATCACCTACCGCGCCACCACAGCCGAAGCTCTGGCCGCAGAAGGCGAGCAGTTCGATGTGGTGCTGACCATGGAAGTGGTCGAGCATGTGGCCGATGTCGATCTTTTCATTTCCGAATGCGCCAGCATGGTCAAGCCCGGCGGACTGATGGTCATCGCCACCCTCAACCGGACGCTCAAATCGCACGCTCTGGCGATTGTCGGAGCAGAATATATTCTACGCTGGCTTCCGGTCGGCACCCATAGCTGGGAGAAATTCGTCAAACCGGACGAACTGGAACGCGCCCTTGCCCCAACCGGGCTGGAAGTGATTGAAAAGGTGGGCGTGACCTATAACCCGCTTTTCGACAAATGGTCCCGCTCCAGAGACCTTGATGTCAATTACATGGTCCTGTGCGCGCGCCCCCAATCTTGATTGCACCGCCAAGCTCCACAAAAAGTCATAACACAGATAAGCGATAGGTAAATATTACCCTTCGCAAAAGAAAACGCGCGTCAGTTTCATATTTTGACAATAGCAAATCTTAAGTAGAGACAAGTCTCAAACCCCACAAAATCAACAATGGAACAATTTATATTGTACATTTAAAATTATTTTACCCAGATTTAACAAAATTCGCGAATTATGAAGTGGAATTCTTTGATCAGCCAAGTTGATTAAAGAAAAGTCTCCGCAACCAAAGATAAATAGCCGCACAACCAGCAGTTTATTTTTCAATTCTGAATGGCACAAAACAAGGTTTTACTATAATGAACCTCCACTCCATTCGCGTTCGCATCGTCGCATTCACCGCCATATGCGTTATCGGCTCTACCGGCACCATCGTGGGATACAATCTCTGGTCAGCCAGCAAGAATGCCGACTATGTCGCTTCGAATGTGGGCGAACTTCTTGAAAAAGAGAGCCAAGCATCGCTGTCCAATCTGGCAGCAACACAAGCCGGCATCATCAAATCCGAAGTAGAGATTGCCTTTTCCACCGCACGCGGCATCGCCAAGGCACTGGAAACCGTAGCCGAACCGGAGAATGAAGGCGGCTCGCCGACCGAAATCCGACGCATCCAGCTCAATGAGCTGCTGCATCGCGCCCTGCTCGACAATCCACGCCTCAATGGCACCTATAGCGCATGGGAACCCGATGCTCTGGACGGAATGGACGCAATCTACAAGTCGGATACCGCCATGGGGTCTGACGCTACAGGACGCGCCCTGCCCTACTGGACGCGTGACGATGGCGGCCAGATCGCTGTTCAGCCTCTTGTGGAATATGACAGTGCGGAAAAGCATCCAAACGGACTGGTCAAGGGGGGATGGTTCCTAACCCCCGAACGCACGGGCAAAGAGAGCGTGTTGGCACCTCTGCCCTATGTCGTGCAGGGTGAGCCGGTCTATCTGGCAACCATGTCCGTACCGATCATGATTGAAGGCAAGTTTGCCGGTGTTGCAGGCACCGATTTCGAGCTGTCCTTTGTGCAGGAACTTGCCCAAAAGGTGGACCAGAGCATTTATAATGGCAGCGGTACGGTGGAAATCGTCACCAATGACGGCCTTGTGCTTGCCTCCAGCGCCGATCCGAAACTGATTGGTGGCAAATTCGAATTTGATCAGGACCACGGAACCGAAGAAGCCAACGTCATTGCCGAAGGGGCGAGCAAGATCTTTGTTGATGACAAGGATGATGCCCTGCGCGTCTTCTCGCCCATCGCTCTGGGTCGCACCGGCCTGAGCTGGTCAGTTGTCATCGATGTTCCGCGCTCAGTGGCCATGGCTGATGCCATCGCCATGGGCGAGGCAATGAATGCCCGCAATGACAGCGCCCTCTTCTGGCAGCTGGTTGTTGCCCTGCTGGTCGCCGTCGTTGCCATGCTCGCCATGGCTTGGGTTGCGCACAATATTTCCGGCCCGATCGTCAGCATGGCCACCATCCTGCGCCGCATCGCATCAGGCGAAAGCGTGGACAAGGTGGATGGAGCTGATCGCAAGGACGAGATTGGCGCCATCGCTCAGGCCTCCGAAATATTGCGCACCGGTTTGATTGAAGCAGAAAATCTGCGCCGGGAAGCAGGCATTCGCGAAGAAGCCGAAAGAAAGCTGCTCGACCGCCGCGCAAAGCTGGCGCAGAATTTCGTCTCCCGCATGCAGGAACTCTCCACCGGCATCGCCTCCTCCTCAAGCGAGGTGGCCATCGCAGCCAAGGATCTGTCCGCCACGGCCGAGGAAACCACACGCCAATCCCAGTCTGTGGCCATCGCCGCCGATCAGGCCTCCAACAATGTGCAGACCGTGGCCAGCGCCACCGAAGAAATGGCCGCCTCGGTGCGCGTGGTCAACGAGCAGGTCATCCATTCCGCACAGGTTGCCGACAGGGCACATGGCGAGGCCGACGCCGCCAATCAGAAAATCAACAGCCTTGCAGCAGCAGCTGCCGCGATCGGTGACGTCATCGAGCTGATCAACGGCATCGCCGGTCAGACCAATCTGCTTGCCCTTAACGCCACCATCGAAGCAGCACGCGCTGGCGAGGCCGGCAAGGGCTTTGCGGTTGTGGCAGCAGAAGTGAAGGATCTCGCCTCCCAGACTGCCAGAGCCACCGAAGATATCGGACTGAAAATCTCCGAAATCCAGCAGGCAACGGACAGCACGGTCAAGTCTGTAGGTGAAATCGGAGAGGTCATCGCCACGATCAAGGACATCGCGACCGAGATCACAGCAGCCGTCGACGAGCAGGGCACGGCAACCGCCGAGATTGCCAGAAACTGCCAGCAGGCTGCAACGGGCACAGATGAAGTGACCCATAATATCGACGGCGTAAGCCTTGCCGCACAACAGACCGGCACAGCCTCGACCAAACTGCAAGATCTCTCCAAGGGCCTGTCCGATCAGGCCGGAGACCTCAGCAAGATCGTCGAGAAATTCGTCGAAGACTTCGCCGCCGCCTGACGGTTGGCCAAAAAGAAAAAAAGTCCCCCAAACCTATTCGCCCCGGGTCCCCTCCGGGGCGTTTTTCGTTTGGATCATTACCCCGCGCGGGGGCGAGGCATTAAGGTTCAGCCGGAAAATGTGAAGCAACAGCGAGTTGAAGCGATGACAACACCTGTCAGTTCTGGTCTTCGGGCAGGACCGGCATCGGCAAACAGTCGATGCCATCCTCGGCCAGCGACTTCACCTCATCCACGGTCGCCTCGCCATAGATCCCGCGCTCCTTGCTTTCCTTGAAATGCATCTTGCGGGCCTCTTCGGCAAATTTGTCGCCAACATAATCGGCATTCTTGACCACATGCTCCCTGAAGGCACGCATCATCTGACGGATCTGCTGTGGATCTGCCCCCTCAAGCGGCCCGGCCGCAGCCCCTGTTGCCCCTGCCATGGCGTTGGCAGCAACGCTCCCGGAGACCTCGGCTGGCTGCGGAGCAGCAACATCACGCCCCCCGACATCTCCGCCCCTGCGGGCGGCATTATCCTGAGTGCGCGTCCCAGTCACGCGCGGCGCCATCAGCGATTTGGAGATTTTCGTAGACGCGCAATAGGGACATTGAACATGGCCATCACGGGTCTGGGCTTCGCAATCCTCATTATTGCGGAACCAGCCTTCAAACACGTGATCATGCTCGCAGCGCAGCGAATACTTAATCAAGTCAAACCCCTAAGTCGCGTCAGAATGATGTTGAGACCTTGCCCGATTTCACAGCCCAAACTGTGCATCGCGCAGAAAAATGCATTTCGCCTTGATTGGCAAGCGAAATTTCTCTCCCCTGAATATAGGGTAAAAGAGATCAGATTTCAAAAGAGCGGTCATGCTGGAGAGATGGAATTGCCGTCCGGCAAACATCGACCCGCGCCATATCAATATCGGCGGCGATGAAGCCGGGTTCCTCATCCCCTTCGGCCAATATGGTACCCCAGGGATCTATGATGATGGAATGGCCATAGGTCTTGCGCCCATTCTCATGCTCGCCCCCTTGCGCAGCGGCAATGACAAATGCACCATTTTCGATGGCCCGCGCCCGCAGCAACACATCCCAGTGGGCCTGCCCCGTCCGCTTGGTAAAGGCGGCAGGGACCGCCAGAATATTGGCCCCCTTCTGATTGCAAAGCGCGCGATAGAGATAGGGGAAACGCAGATCATAGCAAATAGACATGCCGAGCGTTCCCCATGGCAGAACTGCACTCACAGCCTTCTGTCCCGGCACGAAACTGGCAGATTCGCGGTAGCTTTCGCCATTTTCCAGATCCACATCGAACATATGGATCTTGTCATAGCGGGCAGCAATGCGCCCCGTCGGCGACAGCAGCAGGGAGCGATTGACCGCCTTCATCTCATCGCAGGTTTTGACCAGAAAGGACATGGAGCCGATATGCAGCCAGATATCCAGCTCCTCGGCCAGCGCCTGCATCCGCTTGAGACCCTCGTCGTCATCCTCTGCGCAGAGAACGCCCATCATCGCCTTGCGGTTCATTTCCATGGTCGCGGTCTGCTCGGGCGTCTGAATATATAAGCAGCCATCCCGGCGCGCTTCCCTGACAAGACGCTCGGCTTCATCCAGATTATGCTCCGGATCGCGGCCGGAACGCAGTTGAACACAGGCAGCGCGAAAGGTCGTCATACAACTCTCCAGACTATCTAGACATCATCTCATCATGAACCGGCACGAGGGGGCCGAATAGAAGCAACTCCGATTCATAATCAGCCCCGCCCCTGATGACAAGCGGACAAAATGCCCGCCTTGCAAGAGCACTCGCGCAGCAGATGGCCAGCTAGGCCGCCAGCATTGCGTCCAGCTTGCCCGCCTTGTCCAGCGCGAAGAGATCATCGCAACCGCCCACATGCTCTTCATTGATGAAGATCTGCGGGAAGGTCCGCCGCCCTGATCGCTGCATCATTTCCTGCTTGATATCAAAATCGAAAGTGGCGTCCAGTTCGCGAAAAGCAACGCCCTTGTCGCTCAGCAACTTTTTGGCTGCAGTACAAAAACCACACATCTTGCGGGTATAAATAACGACCTCTGCCATCTCGGCCTCCAATCATTCAAACCGGCCAGCTTGCCTCATCTGCATCTGCAGCAGGCATCCAGTTTGTAGTCATTCAAAACTTCATAATTTATATGGGCATTTCAGAGCCAGCGGCAACCCGCGCAAAAGTGATAATGCAAATTTCCCCTGCATTGGATCGCCGCAGCGCCCGACAGCAGGCCTCAAGCGTCGCGCCCGTTGTCCAGACATCGTCAATCAGCACCACACTGCGGTCGGCAAGCGACAACCTTTCGGACAGATTGACCTGAAAAGCCCCCTCGACATTGATCCGGCGCTCTTCCTCGCTCAGCCCCACCTGCTGGCGTGTTGGCCGGGTACGCTGCAACAGATCGGGAACAAACATCAATCCCGTCTCCTCGGCAATTGCCTTGGCCAGCAAGGCCGACTGATTGAAACGCCGCCGCCACAAGCGCCTCCGGTGCAACGGAACCGGAACGATCACGGCGCGTGGATCGGCAAGACAATCCGCCCCGGCGCGCACCATCCAGCGCCCCATCACCGTAGCCAGATCTGTCCTGTCACGATATTTGAGTTGATGCACCATGCGGCGAGCGGTTCGCCCGAACAGGGTTACCGAGCGGGCACGATCATAGATGGGTGGATTGGCCAGCACATCGGGACTGACCAGCGCTTCGCCCAGATCATAGGAAAAGGGAAGCCCCGAAACGGAACAATAGGGCCGCGCGATCCATTCCATGTCTCCCCAGCATTCCCCGCACAGGGAATTGGCATCCTGCACGATCTTGCCACATCCGGCACATCTGGGCGGGATCACCAAATCCTGCAAGGCGCGCGCGAGCTTTTGCAGCCTTATAGCAAAAGACAACCGAACGCTCCCCACCTCGGCTTGATCAGACAGCGCTTCCCTTTGGAGAAACTTCACCATTGACTCCCCATCCCCTCGCGCTTAGCTACAACGCGTAGATGATACCAATGGACAGAATGCAACAAGCCGCTTTGTCGCACAAGATGCCCCAGCTTTGGCGGGCACAACAATTAAACCAGACCCGGCGGAAACCAACACACGCTTCCCAACAGAAGGCATCACAGGCGCAACTGGCATGACAGGTAATAACGGCATCCCCCAGCTCTTTGACATCGCCCTGCTGGCGCAACGGCGCAAAAGGGCCCTGTCGAAATATGGCGAGGATGGCGATTTTCTCCTCAGGGAAGTCGCCAGCGACATGCTGGACCGGTTGTCTCTGGTCATGCGCCCCTTCCCCGAGATTGTCGAGTTGGGGGGCCATACCGGCCTGCTCGCCAAATCCCTGCAAAATCGCAAAGGCACCCGACGCGTTACAAGACTGGAGCAAGTGCCGGACTTCTTCTCCGGCATGGAACAGGGAATTGTGGTGGACCCAGAAATCCTGCCCCTCAAGGCAGGCAGCATCAATCTGCTTGTCGCGCCCCTCTTCCTGCATTGGATCAATGATCTGCCCGGCCTGCTGCTGCAAATCCGGCAGTGTCTGGCACCGGACGGGCTGCTCATGGCCACCCTGCTGGGGCGGGAAAGCCTCAAGGAATTGCGCCAGGCCTTTCTGGTTGCCGACAGCGAAATCACCGGTGGGGCCAGCCCGCGCGTCGCCCCGCTGCCCGATCTCAAGGATATGGGCACCCTGCTTCAGAGAGCAGGCTTTACCCTGCCCGTGATCGACCATGACATGCTGACCGTGCGCTATGCATCTCTGTTTGATCTGATGCAGGATCTGAGACGCATGGGGGCAACCAACATCCTTCATGACCGCAGCCGCACCATGCTGCGGCGCGATGTGCTCTTGCGGGCAGCAGAAATCTATCAGCAGGAATTTTCCGACCCGGACGGCCGCATTCGGGCCAGTTTCCAGATCCTGTCCCTGTCGGGTTGGGCACCCGATGAAAGCCAACAAAAGCCATTGAAACCGGGCAGCGCCCGAATCTCTCTGACCTCCGTTCTTGGCGACAAGTCGCGGCAATAAAAGCCCGCAGGCTATGGAACCATGGCCCAATCAAATATCAGCGCGTTCCAAGGCGTATCGAGGGGAAATCCAAATCAGGAAAAAATGCTGTCCAGCGTGGCCTGAAGAAAGGCCAGCATATCGGTCAATGTCACAGACAGGGTGCGAAGCGCGGTGATAACGACCAGGCTCACCAGACCGGCAATAATGCCATATTCCATGAATGTGGCACCGCTTTCGTCTTTCAGAAAATCACGCATATTTCGAAACATGACGACCCTGCCGAGTAAAGGTTGAGCGGAACAAAGACAAATTTTGCCTGTCATGTATAAATTTATCGAAAATTATAAAAAAAATCTCAAAAAACAGACAGGAACAGCCAGTTTCCCGAAATAATAGCAACCAAAAGCTTAACCGGATTGCAGAAAGTGGGCCTCAGGCACCCAACAAATCGACCAGTGGCGGGATCAGAGGCAAATCGGCAGGTGGCATCGGATAGTCACGCAAGGCGCCAGCCCTCACCCATTTGATTGCCTGCCCCTCGCGAGGCTGCGGCACGCCTTCCCAGCGACGGCAGATATAAAGCGGCATGAGCAGATGGAAATCTTCATAGCCATGGCTGGCAAAGGTCAGAGGAGCCAGACAGGCCTCCTTGGTCCGGATGCCCAGTTCCTCTTCCAGCTCGCGAATGAGGGCGACTTCAGGCCGCTCCCCGGCCTCAAGCTTGCCGCCGGGGAATTCCCACAGCCCGGCGAGATTCTTTCCCTCCGGGCGCTGGGCGATCAGAATGCGGTTATCCTGATCCACCAGAGCGACAGCCACCACCAGCAACAGCCGGACCGGCTTTTCCATCTTCTCTTCCGATGCAGTCATCCAGAAAGGCCCTAGCTGCGATAATCGCCATTGATGGAGATATAGCCATGGGTCAGATCACAGCTCCAGACCGTCGCCTCGCCCGAGCCAACGCCCAGATCGGTACGGATCTCGATTTCGCCGCCCTTCATATAGGCACTGGCAGCCGCTTCCGAATAATCAGGGTCACGCATGCCATTGACCGCAAGGCGCATGTCACCGAACCAGATGGCCAGACTGTCGCGATCGGCTTCCTCCCCAGCCTTGCCCACTGCGGCCACAACGCGCCCCCAGTTGGCGTCTTCACCGGCAGCAGCGGTCTTGACCAGCGGGCTGTTGGCAACGGACAGAGCGACCTTGCGGGCCGCAGCATCACTGGCCGCCCCGGTGATCGTGATGGTCAGAAACTTGCTCGCGCCCTCACCATCGCGCACCACCATTTTGGCCAGATCCTGCAACAGCGCGCAGAGCGCCTCAGAAAAGAGTTCGATACGCGGGTCATCCAGTTGGGAAATCTCCGCGCATCCCCTTTTCCTTGCCGCGCCGGAAGCAAAGATCATCAGCGTGTCACTGGTCGAGGTATCGCTATCCACGGTGATCGCGTTGAAAGATGTATCCACATGACGGGACAACAGTGCCTGCAGAACGTCCGAGGCAACAGGTGCATCGGTGAAAACAAAGCCCAGCATCGTCGCCATATCAGGCGCAATCATGCCCGAGCCCTTGGCGATGCCATGCAGCGTCACCTCGACACCATCGATATCAACGCTGGCCGTTGCCACCTTGGGGAAGGTGTCGGTGGTCATGATCGCCCCGACAGCCTCCATCCAGCTGGCATCGGTCTTGCCTGCATCGAAAAGCTCTGGAAATTTCGCAGCGATCGGAGCCGGATCAAGCGGCTCACCAATCACGCCGGTCGATGCCATGAAGATCTGGGAAGGCTCGGAGCCGCAAATCGCGGCGGCGGCATCGGCAACAGCCTCAACGGTTTTCACCCCCGCAGAGCCGGTAAAGGCATTGGCATTGGACGCATTGACCACAAGCGCCCGCGCCTTGCCGCCAGCAAGATGCTGCTTGCACCAGTCGACCGGAGCAGACGGGCATTTGGAACGGGTATAGACCCCGGCAACAGACGTCCCCTCCGCCATCTCGACAACCAGCAGGTCGTTGCGGCCCTTATATTTGACGCCAGTGGCAGCCACTCCCAGCCGAAAGCCTTCAAGCGCTTCCATTTCAGGATATTCGGTAGGGGCAAAGGGTGAAGGCTTGAGATCCATTGCAAGCATCCTTCCAGATAAAAAAAGGGAACGCATCCATGGCGTTTGGCCATATTGATGCATTCCCTGCATAAACTGTCATCTGAGCAATTGCCAGCCCAATTTACCAATTATTCGCTGACTTGGCGCCGATCAATCAACAACCGAGCGGCGCCATTCTCATTCAGATTTCAATTTCTTGCGGCGATGGCCTATTCCGGCATCTTGATGTCGGCATCCTTGCGCAAGCCATCAAGCAAGGTCTGGAATTTCTGCTGTGCAACGAAGGCACGAAGATTGGGCTTCACCGATTCAAGGGTCGGCTTGGGCGCATCACGCTTGTCCTCAACCAGAATGACATGCCAGCCGAAATCCGATTTCACCGGCTGTTCGGTATATTTGCCCTTTTCCAGCGCGAAAGCGGCCGCTTCGAAGGAAGGCACCATCTGCCCCTGACCGAAATAACCCAGATCACCACCCTGAGAGCCGGATGGACCGGTGGATTTTTCCTTGGCCAGCTCGGCAAAGTCCGCACCGCCATCAAGCTGTTTGATGATTTCCTTGGCTTCATCCTCGGTTTTCACCAGAATATGCCGTGCCTTCACTTCCTGACGGGCTGGCAGAGCACCGATCTGCTCGTCATAGACGGCCTGAAGGTCGGCGTCGGTGATGGCTTCATCCACATTCTTGCGGAAAAACTCGGTCTGCAAGGCCCGCTTCTTCAGAAATTCGGCCTGCTCCTTGAAACTGTCCGACTGATCGAGCCCCTGTTTGACAGCAGCCTGAGAAACCAGTTCCATGTTGACAAGCATGGTCGTCAGGGCTTCCTGCTTCTGCTCGGGCGTCATTTTATCGGTTTGCGGACCGAGCTGATCAGCAATGAAGTCAAACTCGCCAGCGGTGATTTGCTTGCCATTCACTGTGGCAATCACACGATCGGCTCCCCCGTCCTGAGCCATAGCTCCCGGCATGGCAGCCAGCATGAAGAGCGAAGCCGCTGCGGCCACTGCAGAGCGTTGAAAATAGGCACGAACCATCTGTATCTTTCCTATCCTTGTTCACTTTGGAACGAAAAAACTATAAAAACTGCCTCTCATGTGACCTACCCGCCTTTCTTGGCGTTGACAAGACAAAGGCCCAATCTTATCTGTCAGCCGTGCAGTTTATTGCCAATCAGGTTATCTGACTGTTGACATTCATGTAAAAGTCGAGACTGTGTCTCCGCGGCCTAGTCTCGCCGCAATTGCGTTACAAATAAGGCCGTCACAAAAATGTGGGGGCATTTTCAAGGAAGGATCCGGTCTATGGCTGGTCTTGGAGCTATCGCTCGCAAACTCTTTGGAACGGCAAATGATCGTCGCATCAAGGGGTATCGTCCCACAGTCGCCGCCATCAACGCGCTGGAAGATGAATATTCCCAGCTCTCCGATGAGGCCTTGCGCAACAAGACCGTGGAGTTCCGTGAACAACTGGCCAACGGAGAAAAGCTTGATAATCTGCTTGTACCTGCGTTTGCCACAGTAAGAGAAGCCGCCAAGCGCACGCTGGGTCAGCGCCATTATGATGTGCAGCTGATCGGCGGCATGGTCCTCAATGACGGTGCCATTGCAGAAATGCGCACCGGTGAAGGCAAGACGCTGGTGGCCACGCTCGCCGGTTATCTCAACGCGCTCGGGGGCAAGGGCGTGCATGTGGTGACCGTCAACGACTATCTGGCCAAGCGCGACGCCGACTGGATGGGGCAGGTCTACCGCTTCCTCGGCCTGACCACCGGTGTCATCATTCATGGCCTGAATGACATGGAACGCAAGGCCGCCTATGCCGCTGACGTAACCTACGGCACCAACAACGAATTCGGCTTCGACTATCTGCGCGACAATATGAAATATGATCTCGAGCAGATGGTGCAGCGCGGGCACAACTTCGCCATTGTCGACGAGGTCGACTCCATTCTGGTTGACGAAGCCCGCACGCCGCTGATCATCTCCGGCCCGCTTGATGATCGCTCGGAAATGTACAACACCATCGACAAGTTCATTCCGCAGCTGAGCCCGGAACATTACGAGGTCGATGAAAAGCAGAAAACGGCAACCTTCACCGAAGAAGGCACCGAATTTGTCGAAAAGATTCTGGCAGAAGCCGGCATGCTGCAGGGCGAGTCGCTCTACGATATCGAGAATGTGACCATCGTTCACCATCTCAATCAGGCCCTGCGCGCCCATCTGCTGTTTGCCCGTGACAAGGACTATATCGTCAAGAATAACGAAGTCGTCATCATTGACGAATTCACCGGCCGCATGATGGAAGGCCGCCGCTATTCGGACGGTCTGCATCAGGCTCTGGAAGCCAAGGAACATGCTGCCATCCAGCCGGAAAACCAGACTCTGGCATCCGTTACCTTCCAGAATTATTTCCGCCTCTATGACAAGCTCTCTGGCATGACCGGCACAGCCCTGACCGAAGCGGAAGAATTCATGGACATCTACAGCCTCGAAGTCATCGAGGTTCCGACCAACCTGCCGATCCAGCGCGTGGACGAAGACGACGAGGTCTATCGCACCCTGCGCGAGAAGGATGATGCGCTGGTCACGCTGATGAAGGATTGCGTCGAACGCAACCAGCCAGCCCTTGTCGGCACCACCTCGATCGAGCGGTCCGAAGAGCTGTCCGCCCGCCTCAAGAAGGAAAAGATCCCTCATCAGGTGCTCAATGCCCGCTTCCATGAGCAGGAAGCCATCATCGTGGCACAGGCAGGCAGCCCCGGCGCCATCACCATCGCCACCAACATGGCCGGTCGCGGTACCGATATCCAGCTTGGCGGCAACCTCGACATGCGCATCGCGCAGGAAGTTCCCGAAGAGCTGGAGGGTGAAGAGCGCCAGAAGCTGATCGACAAGATCAAGGCTGACATCGAAGAGAAGAAGCAGAAGGCGCTGGAAGCTGGCGGCCTTTATGTCATCGGCACCGAACGCCACGAGAGCCGCCGCATTGACAACCAGTTGCGCGGCCGTTCCGGTCGTCAGGGCGACCCGGGGCATTCCAAATTCTTCCTCTCGCTGGAAGATGACCTGATGCGCATCTTCGGTTCCGACCGCATGGACGGCATGTTGCAGAAGCTGGGCCTGAAGGAAGGCGAAGCCATCATCCATCCATGGATCAACAAGGCGCTTGAGAAGGCTCAGAAGAAGGTCGAGGCGCGCAACTTCGACATTCGTAAGAATCTGCTCAAATTCGACGACGTGATGAATGACCAGCGCAAGGTGATCTTTGACCAGCGCGTCGACCTGATGAAGGACGACAATGTCGCCGAAACAATCGCCGACATGCGCCACGAGGTTGTCGAAGACATCGTTGCCAAGCATATTCCAGAGCGCGCCTATGCCGAGCAGTGGGATGTGGAAGGACTGCACAAGGAAGTGCAGGAAATTCTCAATCTCGACGTGCCGGTCAAGGAATGGGCCAAGGAAGAAGGCATCGCGGACGAGGAAATCATCGAACGCCTGCAGAAGGCAGCCGATGAATCTGCCGCCGCAAAAACCGCCAACTTCACCCCGGACCTGATGCGTCAGGTCGAGAAATCGGTCCTGTTGCAGATCCTCGACCATCTCTGGCGCGAGCATCTGGTTGCCCTTGACCATCTACGCAATGTCATCGGTTATCGCGGCTATGGCCAGCGCGACCCGCTGCAGGAATACAAGACCGAGAGCTTCGAGCTGTTTCAGGCCATGATGGACAATATGCGCCGTATGGTCACCCAGCAACTGGCCCATGTCCAGCTGCGTCAGGAAGAGCCAAACCCGTTCGAGCAGAAAGAACTGCCGGAAATGCATGAACAGCATGCAAATCCCAATACGGGCGAGAATGAAGCCATTCCGGAAGACGCATCAGCACCGCATAATGCATTTGGCAAGGTTCCGCGCAACGCCCCCTGCCCTTGCGGTTCCGGAAAGAAATACAAGCATTGCCACGGCAAGCTGAGCTGATTAACAGCTCAGCCACTGTCACCATCAAATCCCGCCAGAGCCTGCTGCCCTGGCGGGATTTTTTTGCCGCAACGCTGCCCCAGCAAACGCGCCATACAAACGTGCCCCCTACAAGCAGAACACGCCGGAATGCCCCATTCAAAGCGACCCTCTGGCAATCTGCCGAGATGTTGGTTCGAGCAAAAATACAAGTATAAAAAATACCATTATTGTAGCATTTACCACAAAATCAGAAGATCAGAAAGAAATTCAACCCAAGTTACGTAAAATCACGCTCTGAAACCATAAAATACATAAGCATTTCTACGGTAAAGAAAAAATTTAGACAGAAGGGACAAATAAATACTCTGTTAATAGCAAACTGCTACAAATAGTTGCGTAATTCAGAGCAACCCGCAGAGTAAAATGAGCTATATATTGGAGCCAATATGTCCAAGACCATTGCCTTGACGGGGAATGAGCGCTTCTTTGACGAATCCAAGATCATCGTGTCAAAAACAGATCTCAAAGGACGCGTGACCTATTGCAATCTTCAGTTCGTGGAGATTTGCGGCTATTCCGAAAAGGAAATGCTCGGTCAACCCCACAATATCATCCGCCATCCCGACATGCCCCGCTGCGTTTTTGAATTGATGTGGGACACCATTCAGGCCGATCAGGAAATTTTCGCCTATGTCGTCAATCGCTGCAAAAATGGCGATCACTACTGGGTGAATGCGCATATCACGCCAAGTCACGATGCAACCGGCAAGATCATCGGCTACCATTCCAATCGCCGGGTTCCCGACCGGGACAAGATCAACAATGCGATCATTCCTCTCTACAAGAAATTGCTTGATGTGGAACAGGCCCATGCCAATCGCAAGGAAGGCATGAAGGCTTCCCGCGCCATGCTCAACGATGTCTTCCAGTCGCAGGGCATGCAGTATGACGAATTCATAGCAAGATTATAGCACCAACAACTGCTCCCCCCCATTTTGACTGCCCCTTTGCAGAGACCATATTATGTTGAAAAATCAATATAAATCCGCCATTTTGAAGGCTATTGATGTTGTTGAGGCTGTCGCCGATGGCGATTTTGAAAAGCGCATCATCAACATCACCGAGAAGGGGGATGCCGCCCGCCTGCTCCATGGTATCAACGATCTCATTGACCGCTCGGACGCCTATCTCAGAGAGTCGAGTGCATCGCTGGAATATATCGCCCGGAATAAATATTTCCGCCGCATCTCGGAAAAAGGCATGAATGGCAGCTTTGCCTCGGCCAGCCGCACCGTCAACACCGCCATGGACACCATGTCAGACAAGGTACAGGATTTCGGCGAAGCGGTTCAGCATTTCGAGGACCAGATGAGCAGCATCGTCCAGATCGTCGCAGCAGCGGCGGTAGAGCTGGAAGCATCAGCCGGTTCGATGAACCAGATCGCCAACACATCCAGCGGCCAAGCAAGCATCGTCCAGCAGGCTTCCGAGCAAACCTCAAGCAATGTCAGTGCGGTTGCCGCAGCCACAGAGCAATTGACCAACTCCATCAGCGAGATCAATCAGCAGGTCATGCGATCGGCCAAGCACAGCGAGGAAGCCGTCAAGGAAGTCAGACAGACCAGCGAAGATCTCAAGGGACTTTCCGTCGCCGCCGACAGCATCGGCGCGATCATGTCGCTCATCTCGGACATTGCCGACCAGACCAACCTGCTGGCGCTGAACGCGACCATTGAGGCAGCCCGCGCGGGCGAAGCCGGTAAGGGCTTCGCTGTGGTGGCCAATGAGGTCAAGGCTCTGGCCACCCAGACCAGCAAGGCCACAAGCGACATTGGCCAGCAGATCGCCCGCATTCAGGAAGCCAGCAAAAATGCCGTGACCTCCTTTGACGGCATTGAGCGCACGGTCGCCAGCACAAAGGAAATTGCCTCCGCCATTGCCGCGGCCGTGGAAGAACAGAGCACAGCCTCCAACGAAATAGCCCGCAGCATCGAGGAAGCATCTGTCGGCAGCGCCGAGGTTACCGGCAACATCACCTCTGTCAGCCAAAGCATCATCGAGGCCTCCAATGCCGCCAATGACGTGCATCATGCCTCTCGCGAACTGGCCACAAATGGCGAAAAGCTCAAGAGTGGTATCGACAATTTCCTGTTTGAAGTGCGCAAGATCATCTAGCTTTTCGAAATGAATGCACATCCCGCGCATTTAGATGGCAAACAGACAAAACCCCGGCTCGACCGGGGTTTTTCAATGCAATGGTGACAAGCCTTTTCTAGGCCGCACTCGCCCCCAGCCTTGAGAGCTTTTCGAGCTGCTTCTGCACAAGCTCTGAAGATGTCACCTGCGCCTCGACAATATCGCCAAGCTCATTCAGCGTCTTGTCGATCCCGTCTGGCTGGGCAATCATGTCATCAATCTTCTGGATTGTGGACTTATACAAATCCCCTTCATCGACAAATTTCTGCCGCGTCTGCTCGATCAGTTGCCCAAGCGCAGCCAGAGCCCCTTCCATGTCTCCGATGGTTTCTTCCGTATGCACCAGCGTGGATTTGGTGTCACCGGCAAGCTGTTTTACCTCAGACGCCACCACGGCAAATCCCCGCCCGGACTGCCCGGCTCTGGCAGCCTCAATGGTCGCATTCAGCGCCAGCAGGTTGGTCTGCCCGGTAATGCCGTCAATCACGCTCAGAATGTCTCTCAGACCCTTCATCGAACCTGAAAGATGTTCAAACTGGGCAGACAGGTCGGCAGCATCATCTCCCTCTTTGCCGCTCCCATTGCCTGGCCCGTCACTGACGCCGGAAATGGAAGAACGGATCGAATAGAGCGAGTCGCGCATATGACGCGTATTGGCCAGAACCGACTGTATCTCGCCTACATGCGCAAACTGTTCCGACATGGTGTCGATAATCTTCGAGCGCACCAGATTGATCATTTCGGCACTCGCAAGGCGGCATCGGGTAAAATAGTTGGCAAAGCGGGAATAATGGATCGTGAAATTTTTCAGATATTCATCTTCGAAAGCATCGGCCTTGTCTTCAAAAAAGACGATGGCACTGAGCGTTTCATTGACATTGATCCCGAACAATTCACCGAAGGTTGAGAAGCCCGCGACAGGCATCGACCATGCTCCCGAAAGGGCAGAAGTGGATTTGTCATTATTCAGACGCCGCAATATGCAATCATTCAACAAGGCCCCCAATGGCTTCGGCTTTCCTTTGAGAAACGCCCCCAGATCATTCCGGGTCTGTTGTGCAAAATCTGTCGTCTCAAGCAAAAAGAGCTCGTCACCGGGATTGATGTCACAATAGAAGGCAACCTCGCCCTCATCCGCCTTGATCGCCGCGACCGAGCGAACAAAGATCTCGCCATCAATTTCGATGCCAAAGCTTTTGCCCGCCAGACTTTCACCAATCCGGTCAACGGGTACCCTGAAATGCTGCGCCAATCGCTCCAGAAAGGGCTCGACATCACCACTCGCCCGATCGACCACGCTGCGCACCACGCGCAAATTCGGATCGGCATCGGCAATCAGGAAGGAGGCATTGCTCCTCTTGAAATTCTGGCTCTTGAATACCCCGTATTTTCGCCCCTTCGCCATGCGCGCAAATATGATCACCGCATGATTCTGGAGCACCTGAGCACCATCAGAAATCTTGGTTTCGATGAAATCCAGTTTGCCCCCCGCGGAGCCACCAATGAACAGACATGGAAATTTGCCGCTCTGGTAAACCGCTTCCATCAGATAATTTTCCGAGGCGGACAGCCCGTCAATGAAAGTCAGCGCAAAGACTTCCTGAGGACGAATGGAAAAGGGAACTCGGATCCGCCCCAGATCCTGCGCAATGGCGTTGATCCGTTGCGCGCGGCTCTTGCTCGATTTACCAGATCGGATATCCTCATTTTGCAAGGCAACCTTGTGAACAGACACTTCCGCCAACAGATCGGGCGGGAAGATCTGTATGGTCAGGCTGTCCCATGCTCCGGATGCGTTGCGATATAATGCGCCATCAGAACAGTTGCAAAGCTCGCCAGCAGTCATCACGCCGATAAGCCTTGTGCCTCCCGCCATTTCATTCAGGCGACGAACAATGGCATCAAAATCGAGATGCGGAGAAATATAGGCAATTGCCAAAGGCGCCTGCCCTGCTGGAAACCTAAAGCTATCGGCATTGAGCTTGGACAGAGACCTGTTTGTTTCTACAACTCGAACAAACTCAGCGGTATCCACGAGCATATCTTCCGAAGGAATATGGATCATCCCGTCCAAAACGCACCTCTTTTACTTGAATAAACACAAAAGAAGCAATAATAAAAATATATGATTATTTGATTAACTAGACATAGTCGCCAGAATATATCGAAGAAAATGGGACTAATTGGCAATTTTTCCAAGATCTTTTCTATAAACTCTATTCCAATAGAAAATCACATGGGCGCTTAGCATCCAGCCTCTCCTTGGAGGGGTACTGCCGCCAGCCTGCCACTTGCCAGTCCCTTGACAGTTCCCATTCCTGAAGCCCCTTGAAGGACCGTCACCACCCTCTCCTAGGCGAATATGCACAAAGCTTTCAGAAACAGCCGCTTTTCGATTGCACCTGCCGAGCGCATCCGCTAAGAAAGCGCTCATATATGATGCGTGTCTTCAAGCCGTCACAAATGTCCTTTGCCAAAAAGCTATTCGCAAAGGCACACAGGGAAACCGACAGCCTGGAAACCACCAGATGCACCCGTAGCTCAGCTGGATAGAGCGCTGCCCTCCGAAGGCAGAGGCCAGAGGTTCGAATCCTCTCGGGTGCGCCAATATCTCATTGAAAATATTGGATTTTTCAGAAACCTATTATTTCTGTTAGATCGAGCAGATCGCCAGATTACGCCCAAATATTCAGAAATTCCGTACAAATCGCGTACAGTAAACAGAATTGCCCACGGCAAAACCGGTCCAACCCCACCACTCGCAAGGCGGTATCTGTGGCGCAATATCCTTCCGCATTTCCGTCGTCCGAATGAAGCACGCTGCTTTTATCAACCTGACGGCAGGAATTTCGATAATCTTCCGTCATAAGGTGATGGCTTCCGACAAACCTTGGATTGTTCAGGAGACTTGAATTGATCGAAAGATGGTCACAGAATGGGATAGTCTCGCACGCACGTCAAAGGGCTGTTTCGCAGAGAGGTTCTTCAAACATGTCCACGCCATTCGATAGCAACAATCAGATTATATCGGCACAAGCCTTCGCTACGAGACTTGGCATCACTCAGGCCAAATTGGCCAAGTTGACCGGCATTGATCGACGTTCATTCTATAGGCAATCCGGCTTACGAAAACTTGATGAAGCAGTTCGCCCATTAATGAGCATTCTCAACCTAGCAAGCGAGATGACTGGGTCCGATCAGCGTGCGGCCCTTTGGTTTAAACATCAACCAATTCCTGGTTGGGCCGGAAAAACTGCGTTTGATTTGGTGTTGGAGCGCAAATCTGACAGAGTTCTTGCCTATTTGAAGTCGGTCCAATCCAGTGTCTATTCATAAGTGGATCTGCAATGTACAGATTGGCATATTCCTAACCAGATCTCATTGAGGCCCTGTTCCGTCTCAGCACCTATGGGACAGATTGGATTGATTTGACAAAGGAGGATTTTGGCTCATCGTAGCTCTATCAAAGGAAGCGAAGATGAGACAGAAATCCGGTCTGCAGAAGCCATCTGCAGAGATGACCATCAAAGACATCCGCCGAAAGACCCGAAAGAAATATTCGGCAGAAGAGAAGATCCGCATTGTGTTGGACGGTTTGCGTGGCGAAGACAGCATCGCCGCCCTGTGCCGCCGCGAAGGTATCTCCGAGAGCCTTTATTACACCTGGTCGAAGGAATTCCTTGAAGCTGGCAAGAAGCGTCTGGCCGGAGATACGGCTCGTGCAGCCACCAGCGATGAAGTGAAGTTGCTGCGCAAGGAGGCTAGGGATCTTAAGGAAGTTGTCGCAGAGCAAACACTTGAGCTCCGTCTGCTTAAAAAAAGCATGATCGAAGATGGGGGCGAAGAAGAGTGAGATATCCCGCATCCGAGAAGCATGAGATCATCCGCCTTGTCGAGGAATCCCATCTGCCGGTAACACGGACATTGAAGATGTTGGGCATTCCTAAATCAACATTTTATCGTTGGTACGACCGTTTCCTGATCGATGGTGTTGAAGGGCTGGAAGATCGCAGTTCTGCGCCTTCACGGGTCTGGAACCGGATTGATGATGATGTCCGTGACAAGATCGTCGAACTGGCTCTGGAGCAAACCGAATTGTCTCCCCGGGAGCTGGCAGTGACCTTCACAGACACGGAAAGCTATTTTGTCTCAGAGGCTTCGGTGTATCGTCTTCTGAAAGCTCATGACTTGATCACGTCTCCGGCCTTCATCGTCATGAAAGCTGATAATGAATTCCGGGACAAGACAACCCGTCCCAACGAGATGTGGCAAACCGACTTCACTTATCTCAAGGTTATCGGCTGGGGGTGGCTTTACTTGTCCACCATTCTTGATGACTTCTCTCGCTATGTCGTGGCTTGGAAATTGTGCACTACCATGAAGGTCCATGATGTTACTGACACCCTCAATCTGGCCCTTGAGACTTCTGGCTGTGATAGCGTGAAGGTCGAACATAAACCGCGCCTGTTGTCAGACAATGGCCCATGTTACATCGCTGAGGATCTGGGAAATTGGCTGGAAGACCGGTCAATGAAACAGATACATGGTGCGCCAGGTCATCCGCAGACACAGGGTAAAATCGAGCGTTGGCATCAGACACTCAAGAACCGGATCCTGCTGGAGAACTACTTCTTCCCGGCGGATCTGGAAAATGAGATTGCTGCATTCATCAACCACTATAATCATCACCGGTACCATGAGAGCCTTGGAAATCTCACACCAGCCGATGTCTACTTCGGAAGAGGACAGGCAATTCTGGAACAAAGGGAAAGGATCAAACAGAAGACAATTCAACTGCGCCGCTTGCAACATCAATCACAAGCCGCTTAAATCGCAGACACTAATGAGCTGAACCCTCCAGTCATAACCACACACATCAGTCCCAAAGCATTCGACGATGGACACGGCATGCCCTTCCTTGCCGTATTGCTCCGTCAGTGAATTTGCAATCAACCATGCCGAGAAATACGGGTAATTGCGAAACAATGAAGAAATCCGTCCCCCATCACCATTGAGGAATTTTCTAGCGTCCTTAAGCGCCTCTTCCGCTATTTTGTCCGATAGTTTCAAGTGACCGATGAATGGTGAACGGTTCGGCTCCTTCAATCCTCGAGCCAACATGAAATCTGCGCCCCTACAATCCATCACTTACAAACCTCCAGCCAAACAAATCAACGAACAGTGTATACAGATAAGAGATGCAATCACGACTAAATTTGCTCGCCTTGGCACAATTCACTAGATTTTTCCCGCAGAAGGTGTGTTGAAAATCTATTGACTGCAACAGACAGCAACGCACTCAAATTGTTTGGCAGCAACATGCTCAAACAGATAGAAGGTCATATAGTCAGTTGAAACGGAAAAATGCTCTCCCTTTGGCAATTCTCCGTCGCGATCACTCAGATCGAGCTGAAAATAATACTCGACGACCAACATGCTCTGGATGTCTGTGACAGTCCGCATGTAGTTGATGTTTGGAAAGCCGTCGTCATCATCATCATCGTCGTCATCATCGTCATCATCGTCATCATCGTCATCGTCATCATCATCGTCATCGTCCCAGTCCGAAAAGAAGCACTCCCTGTTCAGCCTCGTACCGGTGATTGCCTCCATCGCGACGAGAATCTGACGAAAATTGTGTTCGTTTTCGTCTGACAGTTCAGAAGCAAATTTGTAGAAGCCCGTAATCTCTCCGCCTTGCTCTCTAGTTGCAGCGATGACGCCGGCGACTTCATCCGGCTGCAGCTCGCGACATTGCACGGTGCTGCCGACAAAGTTCTGGACGCAGACGTCTGAACCCATGCTGATAAAAAGGTCTTTCATGGTAATTTCTCCAATGTTTGGTGGGGAAGACACGACGAGGTCATCAGTCCGACCGATGCCCATTGATCGCCAAGACCCGGACCGAGATTTCTCATCAAGGATGGAAGTGTGTTTGATTGTCAGATGAAAATCTGGCAACGAACGGTGCGAACAGAAACAACAACACGAGCCTTGCCAGTTCCGATTGCGATCACCTGTGGAGTGACGCTTCTGTTCTGTCGCGTGCGTTTGAAAGAAACTGATGCTATATCTGCGCGGGAAATCGCATGTGAGGGTCATCATGAAGACAGCCCAATCGTTTTGCGGGAGCCGAGGCAATGGCTATTCAGACATTCGCCCCGACAAACACGCAAGCATCCTGCGCCCATGATTGGCCCATGAAATAGCCTCAAAACGACATGTTTCGGGCACAGACCTCACGACAAAAACCCAATGATTTCAAAGGACCTAGAGGGTAGCCTTAGCCCTCCGAAGGCAGAGGCCACAGGTTCGAATCCTGTCGGGTGCGCCAATATCTCATTGAAATTACGAGTAAAACGGGAAAAGACGATTTTCCCGAATACCATCCTGTCGCTCGAAATTCCGGTAATTTGAGCAGGAATCCGTACAAATCCCGTACAGACTTCCGAATGCCGTTATGCTCCCGCGATGCTCGAAAAGACCTTGAAAAAGGTTTTAGAGACCGAAACCAGATACTCCGATTAGCCTTTTATCGACAGGTCGGTCTCTACACCGAGTCCATCGACGAAATGTCTGAGTACTGAGAAACCGCCAATGATTGCAACATAGGAACCTATGAACCTAGGTTTCTATGTTGCTTCAAAGTACGAATAAGCCTAGCGCTAGCGGTAACTTCGCGACAAAGCCGGCCCGCCCCAGACATTCGTTGAACATCTGATGTTGCAGCGCAATTTTCCCAAAGCTGACATTCACCATGCGTTACGATCGCTGGTTCTTCGCCATATCGATCAATGCCCTGAGTGCTTCAGGCAGTTGTCGGCGACTGGGATAGTAGAGAAAGAAGGCTGGGCCCATGGACGACCATTCTGGCAACACTTGCACCAGTTGCCCGGATGCCAACTGCTCTTTGACCCGCGCTTCCAGAACATAGGCGATCCCAGCACCGGTCTGGGCGAGTTGTACGATCACATTGGTCTCGTTGGTAATAAGGTGCCAGTCGATATTCAGCAGGATGGCCTCTTCACCGCGCTCCAATTCCCAGTGATAAAGAGCCCCATTTCCCATGCGCATGCCGATACATCGGTGAGCCTGCAGATCTGATGGTTCTTCCGGAGATCCGAATGTGTCCAGATAATCCGGGGATGCGACCATGATCCAATTGAGCTCAGGCCCCAAGGGAATGGCGATCATGTCCTGAGGCACCGCATCGCCATAGCGAATGCCCGCATCAAAGCCATCCTTGACGATATCGACCATGCGGTCTTCGATCACCAGCTCCAGCCGCACATCAGGATAGGTCCGGCTATAGTCGGAAAGGATGGGAGCGAGAACCAGTCTGGCCGCATCGGTTGGAACATTGAGCCGCAAATGCCCGGCAGGCCGATCGCGATAATGATTGAGGGCTTCAAGGCCGCTTGCGATAGCGGCAAATCCGGTCTGAACTTCCTTGAGCAGATCCTCGCCCGCAGGCGTCAGGGTCACGCTGCGATTGGTGCGGTTGAACAGGCGCACGCCCGTGCGTTCCTCAAGCCCCCGCATGGCATGGCTGAGCGCTGAGGGGTTCATATCAAGTTCTTTCGCTGCTTTGCGGAAACCACCGGCTTCAGCGATACAGCGAAACTGATTGAGATCACCCAGATCACTTCTGGTCAGTTTCAAAGCCATTGTCCATTTTCCATCCATCCCCCCAATAGCCCATTTGGTGAATTCATTTAAACACCGCGTGTATTTTCATGCAACTTACCAATCCATCCGCGACCCCATATGTTGTCGGCAAGACATCTCATATCGAAAAAGGAGAGACCGATGTCACCACGCATGGATACCATCATGGCAGCAGGCAACGTGGCGGTGATTACCGGTGCCGCAGCCGGCTTGGGTGCCGCACTGGCTCGGTCCTTGTCGCAACAGGGCATGAAGCTGGCACTCTTTGATTGCGATGCCGAAGGGTTGAAGGCTCTTGCACAATCACTGCCGACCGAGACACTGACGGAGTGCGGTGATGCTGCCAATCTGGCGGATCTCGAAGCATTCCATTCCGCGACGATCGAGCGGTTTGGTACTGTGCAACTGCTCGTCAACAATGTGGGAATGGCCAAAAAGGCCGGACCATGGGATGAGCCTGAAGATTGGCAGCGGGTGCTTGATGTCAATTTCGCCTCAGCCCTCGCCATGCAGCATCTGTTCGTTCCGGCCATGATCACAGCAGACACGCCAGCTGCTATCGTCAATCTCGGCTCCAAGGAAGGCATCACGACACCGCCGGGGAATGCCGCCTATTCAGTGTCCAAAGCCGCCATCAAGGTGCTGACCGAACAATTGGAACACGAACTGCGCAATGGTACTGGCGGACGGGTTTCCGCCCATTTGTTCGTTCCGGGCTACACCTGGACGCCGATGAACGCGGCACACAAGCCGAAGGGCAGCGAAAAGCCTGATGCGGCCTGGACAGCGGAGCAGACGGTGGAACACTTTCTGACCCGTTTGCTCAAAGAGGATTTCTACATTCTCTGCCCTGATGGCGAGGTAACCCCTGACATGGACGCAAGGCGCATGCGCTGGGCCGTCGAAGACATGATTTTCAATCGGCCAGCCCTGTCGCGCTGGCATGACAACTTCAAGGGAGCATTCGAGAAATGGATGAAATCCTAAAACCCCGTGCCCTGATTACAGGGGGATCCGCCGGGATCGGTCTTGAAATTGCGAAATTGCTCGCAGCCGAAGGCTATGACCTCATCATCAGTGGAGCAAGCGGGCGCGTGCAGCAAGCCGCAGAAAACCTCAGATCTTACGATGGCAAGGTGATGGCTGTTCAGTCCGATCTGTCAAAATCCTCGGGTGTGGATGCGCTTGTCGAGTCGATTAAACAGTCCGGCGATACCCTTGACGTGTTGGTGCTCAATGCCGGGATTGCAGTCGGTGGGGCCTTTCTCGATCTTCCCTTGGAAAAGCATCTCCATCTGCTTGATCTCAATATCATGTCCACGGTGCGCCTGTGCCACGCCTTGTTGCCACAGGTCATCGCAGCCAAAGGTAAGGTGCTGATGGTCAGTTCGCTATCGGCTACAACGCCAACGCCGTTCGAGAGTGTTTATGGCCCTTCGAAGGCCTTCATGACCTCCTTTGGCCATGGCCTGCGGGAAGAATTGCGGGATACCGGCATCACAGTGACTTTGCTGCACCCCGGAGCGACCGCCACAGAGTTTCATGCTCGCGCTGGGATGAACACCACTGCGTTTGGTGACAATAGCTGGAAAAATGATCCGGCACTTGTTGCTCGCCAAGGCTTCGATGCTCTGATGGCAGGCGTGACAAGCCTTATCGGTGGTGACGAAGCCACTCAGGAAGCCGGTCGAGACCATCTCGTCACCAGTGAAGAAGAAAAAGCCCGGCGCCACGCAGAGCAGGCGCGCCCGGGAAGTCGTCCTCAATCATGAAGGAACAGATGATGCATAATGTAAACGCAAATGGTGCTTCGATCCCGTCGCTGGGCTTTGGCACATACCGGATGAGCGACGCAGAAGTCATGGACGTGCTGCCCGAAGCGATCAAGCTTGGCTTTCGCCATATCGACACGGCGCAGGTCTATAACAATGAAGCAGCAGTCGGTGCGGCGATCAAGGCATCGGGCGTGGCACGGGATGAAATCTTTCTCACCACCAAGGTGTGGGTCACGAAGTTCGATCCTGCTGACTTTATCCCTTCTGTCGAAGAGAGCCTTGAAAAACTGGCGGTAGACCATGTTGATCTGTTGCTGCTTCACTGGCCCCATGGCAGCGATGTGCCGATGGAGACGCAGATACAGAAACTGAACAAGACGGTTGAACGCGGCATGACCCGCCATATCGGTGTCAGCAATTATACCGTTGCTCAGATGCAAAAAGCCGCCTCTCTGAGCAAGGCACCGATCGTCACCAATCAGGTCGAATATCATCCCTATCTGTCGCAGGCCCCGGTGTTGGACGCTTGCGAACAGCTCGACATGTCAATCACCAGCTATTTCGGCATGGCGGATGGATTGGTGCCAAAAGACGAACGCCTCGCAGAGATCGGAGCAACCCACGGCAAGACCGCGGCTCAGGTGGCCCTTCGCTGGCTCGTGCAGCAGCCGCGCGTGATTGCCCTGTCAAAGACCGCGAAACTGTCTCGCCTGCCTGAGAATTTCGGCATCTTCGACTTCGAACTCACAGATCAAGAGATGAAAGCCATCCACGCCATGGCAAAGCCGGATGGTCGGATTGTCTCACCATCAGGTCTTGCCCCTGAATGGGATTAACCCGCAGAAGGCCATAAAACCGAAATCCCCAGATCAGGAAACTGGTCTGGGGAGGACTTGCCGTCGTCGGCCCTGGTCTGACGTTAGGCCGTCGACATGCGCCACAAATGCCCGATGGGCGAGAGACCGGGATAAACGCTTTTAGCCTTGCTGCAATCACTCACCGCCTGCTCTCTGCTCCTGCACGCAGGTTACGCTTGCCAAATCAATCATGAAACAGGGTACCAAGGGCAGAATCTATATTGCAGATAAATACAGTTTCCCGGATCAGCCTTTGACCGAGCCGGCAAGAAGCCCTCGGATGAAATAGCGTCCCATCACGATATAAATGAACAAGACCGGAAGAGCGGCCAATATCGAACCGGCCATTGGCAAATTCCAGCTGACCGCCTGTCCGCCTGCCAACTGGGCAAGACCGACCGTGATCGGATTGGCCGAGTGTCTGGTCAATGTAATTCCCCACAGGAACTCATTCCAAATTTGGGTTGATTGCCAAATGGACGTAACGACAAATCCGGGAATGGAAAGCGGGAAGATCACCTGAGTATAAATCGAGAAAAAGCCCGCACCATCCAGAGTGGCAGATTCAACCAATGAGTCAGGTATCTGCATATAGAAATTTCGGAAAATGAGCGATGTAATCGGCAAGCCATAGACAACATGGGCCAATATCAGCCCCGGCAAACCGCCATAGAGATTCATTGCGCGCAATGTCTGGAACAGCGGGATGAGAATGACCTGATAGGGAATAAACATCCCGAACAGCAAGAGCGTGAAGATCAACTCGCTCCCCTTGAATTTCCATTTTGAGAAAACGTAGCCGTTGATACTCCCCAGCGCGATTGAAATCGCTGTTGCGCAAATGGTCAGGATGAAGGAGTTGATGATGTTCGGTTTCAACAAGGCAAAAGCTTCAGCGAAGCTTTTCCAGTTGAATATTTCAGGAAAATCCCATGAACGGGGCAAGCTGATTTCCGACGGATCTTTCAGGGCCGTAATCAATGTCAGATATGCTGGCAGCAGATAGACCACCACCAGAAGCAACAGCACCACATACAAGGCGACCCGAGACGGTTTGACCGTTTTCTTTGTCATTCTATTTCGTCCTTATTGCGATAGCTGCTTATCAGATATGGAATGATAAACAGGGCGGCAAGGAAAAACAGAAGCATGGCGATTGCGGCCCCGCGAGCAAAGTCGTTGGCTCTGAATGTGGTCAGATACATGTTCAGGGCCGGGTGGCCTGTCTGGCCATTATCCGGCCCTGTCATGGCAAAGATCAGGTCGAACATCTTCAATGAGATATGGCTTAGAATGATGATCGCCGAGATCGTGATCGGCTGGATCAATGGAATTGCGATATGCCGATAATAGTTGAAGGTGCTGGCACCATCCAACATGGCCGCATCCCGCAGATCCTGCGAGATACCTGTAAAACCGGCTAGATAAAGCGCCATTGTATATCCGGAATATTGCCAGATCGTGGCCAGAATAATGCCGGTCGTTGCCAGGTTAAATCCGTGTTTTTCTTCCATTATCAGCGCTTTGGGCAACATGTCGCCAAACAGATAAACGCTGACCCCGATCGCAATGCCGGCAAGCATCCATTTTATCGCATGTTTGCTTCGCCTGCCGAGCAACCACAGGCCAATGGCAATAAGCACGACACTGGCAACGTTCAAGGCAAATGCCAAAATATTTTGCCAGTCGAACTGAAGGATTGATTGTGTACTGGAAAGCCATCTGAATTTTAGTGGCTCGGCTCCGACATAGGTTGGAAGTACGTTCACCCCGCCATTTGGTGACAGCAGCCAACGCCAGATCGTTCCGGTAACGATGAAACTCAGAGACATTGGATATAGGAAAACCGTGCGGAAAAAGCCTTCCGCTTTGGGCTTGTTGTCCAGCAGGATAGCAATGAACAGACCAACCCCTATTGCCCCGACAAGAAGGAATAGGGAATAGAAAATGGCATTGACCAGATCCTGCCTGAAACCGGAGCTCAAAAAGCCGACAAACAAATCCTTGTAATTGATGAAGCCGACGTAATTTTTTTCAGGATTTTCGGATAATGCTGCAACACCGCCCCAATCGGTCAGGGAGATCCAGAAGGTATTCCCTATGAATCCATAGACAAAAATGCCAACCAAGGCGATCGATGGCAACAGAGTGATACCTGCCAATATTCTGTCTTTTGATACTGTCCGCATTTTCCGCAAGCCCGACATTGGGGTCTGCGTGCCAATTGGCACGCAGTCCTGTTTGTTCCGTTACTGACCGATTTTATTCTTGGTCGCAATTTGTTGTGCCAGTTCGGCAGCAACCTTGGAGTCGCGTGTTTTCAGATATGTTTCCATGACTGATGCAAAATCATTCATGAAGCCTTCATTCGCAACAACACCATGAGCCAGAGAGCCAACGATGGTATCTTTGGCAAAATCAGCAGCGGCAGATTCAGCATATTTGTTATATTTCGAAAGATCGCTATCCTTGCGCGGAGAAATCGAGCCCTTCAATGGGTTAAAGGCGTCAGACCCTTCCTTGGAGCCAAGCAGAGCCAGCCAGTTCAGAGCATTTTCCCTGTGAACGGCCCCCTTTGGAAGACCAAAACTGTCGGCAAGGAAGATGAAATTGCCGCTTGTTCCCGGTGATGGCAGCCAACCGAAACCGGTATTGGGTTCCAGCTTCTTGGTTGTGCTCAGGTAACCGGCAGCCCAGTCGCCCATAACGTTGAATGCAGCGCGGCCATCAACAACCATATCGGTTGCCTGTTGCCATGAAAGAGACGAGAAATCATCATTGGTATATTGCAGGATTTGTCCAAACAAATCCCAGGCTGCAATCCCTTCCGGGCTATTGAATGCCAGATCGCCAGACCACAGGCTCTGCCATTTTTCTGCGCCCAAAGAGGCCAGAGCGACGGATTCCCAAAGATGATTGGCTGTCCAGTTTTGGCCCATGGAAAGAGGAACCACCCCCTGTTCCTTCAGTTTCGGAGCAACGGCCAGAAACTCGTCCCAGGTCTTTGGTGCCTCAATGCCCCATTTTTCCAGATTGCCCGGAATAAACCAGATGTCGTTCGAACGATGGATATTGACGGGAACAGACCAGATGCCCTTGTCGGTACCAATCAAGCTGACTAGCCCTTCGGGGAAGATGTCCATCCAGCCCTGCTCGGTAAATAGCGGTGTCAAATCTTCCATACGATCCGACTTGACCCATGTCCCGATCAATTCCTGCCCGGCATGGACCTGGAAGGAATCCGGCGGCTCTCCACCCAACATTCTGGTTTTGAGAACGGCCTTTGCATTGACCCCCGAGCCACCGGTCACCGTGGCGTTGATCAGGTTGGTATCAGGATATTTTTCGTTGAATATCTTGATCAGTGCTTCCAGCGCAGGCCCCTCATCTCCAGCCCACCAGGAAAAGATTTCCAGCTCGTTTTTCTGGTCTGCCGCATAGGCGCTTGCGCCCAATGTCAAACCAAACGCGGCTAAAGCACTTGTAAATAACAGGGTAAGCTTCTTCATCATATCCTCCCAGATAAAGTAGTCTTCCATCTGGAATGGCCTTGGGGTCATTCCAGTTATGGCATCACCAGTCCAATGCCAAATTTGTCTCCGGATCGAAAATAAACAACCGCTCCAGATCAAACCCTAATTTCAGCGTCGTACCTGGATCGACTTTATGTCTGCCATCCAGTTCGGCAACCATCGAAGTACCATTGATGTCAAATTCCAGAAGTGATTGCCCTCCAACAATCTCTGAAAACAAGACATGCACATCATAGCGCCAGGCAGGGGCGAATTTATTGACCGCTTCTTCTGCGGCAATGGCGTCCGGCCTGATCCCAGCGAGCACCTTCCTTCCGATCTCCAGTGCCGTTTCATGAGGGAATGGCAAGAACATTCCATTCTCACAGCGAACGCCCTTGGCCCCTTCCTGTTCGGCCACCTGCCCTGCCATGATGTTGGTCGGGGGATTTCCAATAAATTTTGCAACAAATACGGTTTTGGGTTTTTCAAAAACCTCGATAGGCGTACCCACCTGATGAATCGTGCCATCCTTGATGACGACAATCCTGTCAGCCAATGTCATCGCCTCCACCTGATCATGGGTGACATAGATGGTGGTTGTCTTCATTTTGAGATGGAGCTTTTTCAACTCCATGCGCATTTGCGTGCGCAGCTGCGCATCAAGATTTGACAAGGGCTCATCAAACAGGAACACATCAGGATCCCGGACGATTGCGCGGCCCATGGCAACGCGCTGCCGCTGCCCGCCCGAAAGCGCTGCCGGTTTTCGATCAAGATAGGGTGTCAATTCCAGAACCTTGGCAGCCTGCTCCACCTTCTCCTTGATCTCAGCCCGGCTTAATCCGGCCATTTTCAGACTGAAGCCCATATTGTCGAATACATTTTTATGCGGATACAGAGCGTAATTCTGGAACACCATCGCAACATTGCGCGATTTGGGATCAATATCGTTCACGACCCGATCCCCTATGCGCATTATGCCGTCTGAAATCTCTTCGAGACCGGCGATCATTCTCAAAATCGTTGATTTCCCGCATCCGGAAGGGCCGACCAGAACAACAAACTCATTATCCTTGATGGCAAGATCTATTCCGTGAACTGTTTCAAAACTGCCGTAGCGTTTAAATACCTTTTCCAGTTCAACTTTTGCCATGGCAGCCAACCTTCATTTGAATTGATACAATTTGCACGAGCAAGGTTTCTTTGCAAATATCCAACTCTGCGATACAAATCGAATTGCACTCAACTTATAAGATCATACTGATCCTACCCGACCAGCTAGTCAATGGTAGACTGAATGCCATTTGGCGAGATTGAACAAAACGCACCTCACAATTTATCAACTGGTCGCCGAAAGGCTTCTGGTGCGCGGAAGGAAGAGGGCACATTCCCTCCAATATCTCGTCTTGCCGTCCCCCCGGCTTTCATTCCATCAAATGGGTAAGACAGCGGGCATTTGGCTTTTGCAGACCTACGTCACGGTCAAGCCCGGTAACGAAACCAGCCTGTCACTGTGATGAAAACCGGAAATTTATTTCCCGGCGGTCCAAACCCGAGACGCTCTGCAGAAATACCAGTCACTTTACATTAATAATCAAAACGCATATTAATCTTAGGAATAATAAAAAATATATATTAGTTTGGTCTCGTTTCATGGAACTCCGTCACTATCGCTATTTCATTGCCGTCGCTGAAGAGCTGCATTTTGGTCATGCGGCTGAAAGGCTCAACATCGCTCAGCCAGCTTTGAGTATTCAAATCCGAAAACTGGAAGAGAATATTGGCGGCGCTTTGTTTCATCGGACAAAACGCTCTGTAGCGCTGACTGAAGCTGGAAGTTTGTTCCTTGAAGAGGCCAGAGATATCTTGTCGCGGACCGAACGGGCCGAAGAAAAGATACGACGTGCAGTCAAAGGTGAGTTTGGCTCTCTGCATATTGGCTTTTCTTCTTTGCCAGCGATTTCAGGTCTGCTTGCCACAGTCATCAATGCCATAAGGCTGGATTGTCCGGGGCTGGATATTCACGTTCATGAACAGGACCCATTCAGTCAGATGGAAGCGCTTGAGAAACGCCAGCTCCATTTCGGTCTGACCGTCTCCACGGGTGTGACCACCTCTGATCAAATGGTGTCTTCTGTCCTGGCAGAATGGCCGATCAATGTCATTCTTCCCTTTGATCACCCTTTGGCAGAAAAACCAAGTTTGCAGATGGCAGAACTGTATGACGAGCAATTCATTGTCTACCGGCAATCAGAAAATGACAATGGTGTCGGAGTGATCAGGCAATTTGCTGATTTTGAACCCAATATTGGTGAGAGCGTTTCCAGCCCATGGATGGTGGAACCACTCGTCGCCTGCGGTTTTGGGATAGCTTTATTGCCTTCGGTCTTTCAGACCTTCTCAAGCAATGCCAAAACGACGTTCAGACCAATCTCGGATCCTAAAGTCAAAATGGCTTGCGCATTGGTCCATCGGTCCAACGAATACGATCCTGCAGTCAAAATGGCCTTGGCAGCAGCACGGCGAGGTGCGAAATCGTGGCATCAATCCGACGCCTCAGAAAGCCCTCGTGAAAAGATCCTATAGCAAAAGATACCAGCAAGAACAGCGACGATAACCACCGCCCCTATAATCGGATAACGGTGAGCGCAATGCCCATAATCGTAGAGACACTGCCATCAAAAAGCTTGCGACGTCTCCCTTCGCAATATCGCCGACAATAGCCAAAATGCTGGACCTTGAGGAGATAAAGCTATTGGCAAAACTCCCAGTGCCGCGCCTCCCGACTAATATCAGAAAGATATCAATTTTCTCATAATGATATATTAGACACAAATATATCAGGCCAGTATTTTCCAATCATTGGATGTTGGAAACATCCTTTTGTTTGGAGCACAGAATATGAATATCAAAATAATCGCGAAAAACCTGTCAGCCATATTGCTGGTGACGACCCTTATGCAAGTGGGACTAGCTCACGCCCAATCCCAGCCCTCTGCCAAGGTCGAAGCTTCGCAGCAATACCAGCCGTTTCAGCCGATGCGTAGCTTCATCTTCGTTACTGTACGTGACGACAGCGACCTTCCGGCCGCCTATCGTTGGCTCTATAAAGACCATGTCGCAGACAGCATATCGCAGTTCGCACCATATGTGACCCGCTACGCTACCTACAGGGCGCTTCCACTGCCGAAAAACGGAGAGGACTACGGCACCTATAACTGGATCATGACGGAGCATTATTGGCTCATCAACCCTTTCCACACGAGTTCCTCCTCTGCCCCCAACGGGATCGCCTTCGGCGAGACTTATGACAAACACTATCTGGAGATCACTCGCCAACCAACGGATCAAGGATTGCGCCCCGATCAATGGGTTGGTAGCCGTGAGGGCTTTCATCCGACAGTATTCGCGTTCGCACCACTTTTCTGGGAAGACGACTTCAAGGGTAGCGACCGCACGGTTGAAGACGGTCCCAACTATCGCTGGTTGATCATGTTTCACTATCCCGACGGTATCTCCCGCGAGGAAGGAGACAAATGGTTCAAGGAGAAGTTCGCTCCTGCTATGGCCAAATTGCCTGAAGTCAACCGCTTGATATCGAGCCGCATCCTGCAAACGCCCAAAACCAGCCCGTTCGACCGTGTCGCTGAAATCTGGTTCGACAATAGCAAGCAGTTCGAGAAGGCGATGACCGAAGTGAAAGTCGAGAAGCCGTCTTGGGCGAAATATGACAAATTTCCCTATTTCGAGCCCTACAAGGATTTCGTCGGCGAGTTCCTGTTGGATTACCCCGAATCGAACCATATGGAGCAGTTCAAGGGATACGTTACGACCCGCTAATTCCTTTGAAGACCAGTTGCAATCAAGGGCGCGGGAGATCTCGCGCCCTTTTCAACCTAGAGCAAAGCTTTGACGAGATTGCCTAGAGGAAACAAAACGCGCCAAAAAGCCTTGTTGCGCGCAATCAGCAGCGCGCTCCACATAGCCCCTCCCTTTTACCAGGCTTGCGCAAGGATGCTGACCGGCTCGCTCTATCCGCTACAGGCCCTTCACCCGGCAAAGCCGTCCAGTTTGGTGAGCGCCGCCTTGAACTGGAGTGCCGCTCTGGTCACCTCACCGACAGACATGCCAGCCTTGTAGAGGCTTGATCCAAGACCGAATCCGGAAGCGCCGGCTTGCCAATAGGCCGCCATGCTTTCCGGCACGATACCGCCGACTGGGACGAGGGGAATATGCTTTGGCAAAACCGCCGTCAGGGCCTTTATCACGGCGGGAGAGACTATCTCTGCGGGGAAAAATTTAAGACCCGAAGCCCCCAGTTCGATTGCCCTGAAGGCTTCGCTGGGGGTAACAACACCGGGAAGATAGGTCATCTTTTGCACGAATGCCTCGTTGGCGACGCTCTCATTAAGATTGGGAGAGATAATCAGCGAACCGCCCGCATTCCTTACCGCACTCACCTCTTCGCGCCGCAGCACCGTCCCGGCGCCAATGCAGGCCCTGTCTGCAAATGCATGGCAAATTTGCTCGATGCTATCAAGAGCATCCGCAGAATTGAGAGGCACCTCGATGAGAGTGAACCCCACTTCGATAAGAGTTTCGGCGATGGCCAGACTTTCCCGAGGCTGAATACCCCTGAGAATCGCCACCAGCGGAAACCGGTCCATGGCTGTTGCAAAATCCATCATGACAAGAGACCTGCGGCTTTTCCGATTTCAAATTGACCACGCAGAGCCCTGCCCGGTTCGGCCATTTCCACCTTGCAGCCCAATTCATTGAATGCCGATGCATAGAGTTCGGCCAGATCACCGCGCCCGATAATGCATATGCGCGCGGACGACTGACCAGCCAGCACGGTTTTGACCTCCTCACCGATCAGCAGTCCGGACAGGTAGGAAGCAACTGATGCCTGATCCATCTTTTCAAACAGAGGCAACGTGCGAACGCTGAAAAGCTCGTGCAGAAGCGTTGCTCCAGAGGCGGCTCGGCTTCTTACGCCGTAAAGAAAGGCCGCCTGATCAGGCGAAGATCCCGTCATCAGCTTGCCCAGAATGGTGTGCTCCTTGAGCGCCGAGAAAATCTCACCGGTCATGAAGGTCTGAAAAGCCGTTATGCCGCCATTGGAGATCGTGACACGCTTGGAGTGGGTGCCGGGCATGATGAAAAGATCAAACGGGTCCGCCTGACTGGCCAGTTGGCCGAAAAGCTCGGTTTCCTCCCCGCGCATGACATCTGGAATGCCATCATTCTCGACCGTGAGCCCCGTGATGAAATGAACGCTCTGCCCGTTTGACATTCTGTGCTGATGAAGCGCATCGGCAAACTGGCCAACGCCTGCAGGCGCTTCAAGATAAGGCGTTTCCACCCAGCCATTCCGACTGGTGATCATGCCGGAAGCAAGGACCGGCAGCAGCCCATATTCCTCATTCCATTTCGCGATATAGCTCAGCAGGCAGCCTTCGAAATTATTCTCTTTAACGGCAAGAATGCCGTTCGGGCCGGATATGCTATCGATTGCCTCTCCGGTTCTGGACATCAGGGTCGCACGAAACGACGTCGTGCCCCAGTCAATGCCGATCAATACAGGGGTCATTTCAGTCTCGATTCTGGGATTGAGAAAAATCGGGGAGGATCCTCCTCCCCGACTGGTTGGCATCGCGCAAAAGGGCGCTAGATACGACCGAATTCCTTGAGCAGATCTTCGACCGTTTTGCCCTGAGCGACCCATTTTCGGGTTTCTTCTTCGCGTTCCGCCTGCTCCCGGGCCTCCTTGATGACCTGGGGAGCCTTGTCGAGAGGAATGACGGTAACCCCCATCAGATCAGCGACGATAAAGTCGCCGGGATTGACCACCACGCCACCGCACTGGATCGGAACATTGATCGACAATTCTTCCTTGCGGCCGGAAAACATGGTGTGTGTCCCGCGTGGTGTGATGGCGCGCGTCCAGATTGGCCAGTCGATATCTTCCAGTTCATCGGTATCCCGCCCGGCACCATCGACAATCATGGCCCGTATGCCGCGATTCTTGGCAAGGCCACCCATCAGCCCACCACAGACGGAGGTGTTGAGATCTCCCCCCGCATCAACCACGATCACATCGCCGGGCTGCCCCATTTCCAGCGCCTTGAGAGGATCGACAAGATCGCCCTTCGACAGCTGGACGGTGATGGCCTGACCGCACACCTTGGCCCGAAAGGCCGGTTTGATGCCGCTATCCATGACCCCGGTGCGATATTGCACATCAGCAAAGACAGCTGCGGCGGAATAGCATTTGATGACTTCATCAAACTGGGCCAGAAGCTCCGGTTTCCGTTCAAACTCATTGAATATTTTGAGCATGCTCTTTCTTTCTATTGGTTCAGGCTATTGGTTCAGGATGCGGTTTTCAAAGCAGACAGATTGAGAGGATAGTCTGGCGTCTGCCCGGTCAGCACGAGGGCAACCTGCCGAGCCGCAGTCTCGCGTGCCTGCAGGATCGACTCCTCGGAATAATAAGCCGCATGGGGGGTAACGATGACGTTGGGCAGGGTGAAGAGAGGATTGTCAGCCGGATCCCATGAAGCCTTCTTGGCCGGTTCCTCTTCCGGATCATCAAGACCGGCCCCTCCAAGGGTGCCCTCTGTCAGGGCACGATAGAGAGCCTTGTTGTCAATGGTCGGCCCGCGACCGGTATTGATCACGATGGCACCGGGCTTCATCAGCGCAAATTCTGCATCCGACAGGAAATGGCGCGTGTCAGGCAGCATCGGAACCTGCATGCACAGATAGTCCGACCGGCGCAGAATCTCTTCCTTGGAAACCCGCTCAACCCCATGCGCACGGATCAAGTCTTCGGCCACATAGGGATCATAGACGATCACATTGACCCCGAACGCCTTTGCCCGCTCGCTGATGGCCTGACCGATCTTGCCGAACGAGACGATACCGAACGCCTTGCCCCGCAGCCGGAAAATCGGAGCGCCGGACTGCCAGCGCCAGATCCCCTTGTGGGTGGCTTCATTGAAGGCGAGAATCTTGCGGGCAAGCGTCAGCCACAGGGTAATGGCATGGTCAGCCACTTCTTCAGTGCAATAATTCTGCACGTTGGTGACCATGATCCCCTTGCGCGTGGCGGCCTCGACATCAACGATATCCACGCCGACACCGTAGCGGGCAATCACCCTGCATTGTTCCATATGCTCGATCGTACGCGCGCCAACCCGGGCATATTGATTCATGATTGCGGCGCAATCCTTGACTTCTTCAAACAGGTCTTCCTCGCATTTGGCCTGAAGCGCGACAACGCGCGCTCCGGCCTGCTCGAGAATGGCCCGCTCAACTTCATAATCTCCATAGTCATAATCGGAGATGATGACTTTCGGGCGATCAAACATGATCATTTCCTTTCAACAAAACCGAATTAGACGTAGGCACCCGAGGAATAGGTCAATTCATAGGAATGACTGTAAATCTCGATGATGTTGCCGAAAGGATCCTCGCAATAGACCATGCGGTAAGGCTTTTCGCCCGGATAATAATAGCGCACCTTTTCCATGCGCTGACGCCCACCAAGGCTCTCGATGATCTTGACCCGCTCTTCCAGATTTTCGTCCTGGAAGCAGAAATGGAACAGGCCCGGACGCCAATATTCGAACTTGTTTTCTTCCGGCTCGGTTTTGGGAAATTCGAACATCTCGATGCCGATCCCGTCCGTGCTGGACATATGGGCAATGCGGAACGAGCCCCAGCCCTTGCCAAAGACATCATCACACATCTGGCCGATCGCGCTTTCATCCTGCTTGATTTCAGCCGGTCCCATGATGTGATACATGCCGAAGGCCTTGGTGTAGAATTCGATGGCCTTTTCCAGATCGGGAACTGTGATGCCTATATGTGAAAATGTTGGTCCAGCCATAACGGCCTCCTTGCTTTGCTGTTGATTGCTATGAATTTTTGGGAAGAGAGGAAGGTGAAGTTCCATTCACCGAAGGGCTCTTTGCCGCTGAGAAATGGAAAAGCGAACGGATCTTGTTCGACATTTCCCCACGCCACATGTCGATACCAACGGCGATCAGGATGATGACGCCAAGAACGATATTCTGCACCGAGGTCGGCACCGCATTGAGATTGAGCGCATTCTGCACCACCACAATGGTCAGCGAGCCGATCAGGGTGGAGAGAATATTGCCCCGCCCGCCGGCGAGGCTGGCACCGCCCACGACCCCGGCCGCGATCGCCTGCAACTCGAGCGACTGGCCATAATTGGGCGAGCCCGAATTGAGCCTTGAAGACATGAGCACGGCACCAACCGCAGTCATGAAACCGGCCATGGCAAAGGCAAGGGTCTGAATTTTCCTGACATTGATGCCCGACAGGCTCGCCGCTGACGGATTCCCGCCCACCGCATAAATTTCACGCCCCAGACGGGTATCCTTCATCAGCACAGCGGCCAGTGCATAGAAGAACACCAGATAATAAAAGGGCAGAGGAATACCCAGAAAGCTGCCATAAAACAGCGTCTCAAGCATGGGATGGATCGAGAAGGATGGCGAGCCATTGTTGAACAACAGCGCAAGCCCCCGAAAGGAAATCAGCCCCGCCAGCGTCGTAATGAAGGATGGAATCCTCAGATAGGCCGTCAAGACACCATTGAACATGCCCAGCAGCAGACCGCAAATCAGCACGGCGGCAATCGCCAGCGGCAGGGGAAGCCCCATATTCTTGACGAATTCCGCCAGCAGCATGGTTAGCAGGGCAACCATCGACCCCGAAGACAGATCGATCCCGGCAGTGATGATCACCATGGTCGAACCAATAGCGACCAGAGCAATGATACAAACCTGCAGCGACAGGTTGGACAGATTGCCGAAATCAAGAAAACGGTCTGTCGTCAGGGAAGCAATCGCAATGATGATCGCCAAGGCTGCGGCAGGGCCGAGCAACTGAGCGTCGACAAAACGTCTCATGCTACGCTCTCCTCTAATTGTGCAGTTGTTGAATTTTGCCTGTTGGCGGAGGCTGCCTTGACCAGATCGGCATGGGTCAGCTCTGCTGCGGGCGAGATGCGCGTGATGGTGCCATTCTGAACGATGGCGATGCGATCACTCAGGGCCAGCAATTCATCATGATCTGAACTGATCAGGATGATCGATTTGCCCTCCCGGGTAATCCGGTTCATCAGGTTATAAACTGCCAGCTTGGCACCGACATCGATGCCCTGCGTCGGCTCGTCAAAAATATAGAGATCCGCATCAGAAAAGAGCCAGCGCGCCAGAATGACCTTCTGCTGGTTGCCGCCTGAAAGCAGCCCGACGGACTTGTCATTGGCCTGACGAGAAATCTCCAGCTCCTCAATGAAGCGCTCCGTAACCTTCTGTTCCTGATGCAGATCGAGAAATCCCAATCGGGTGATCTTGTCATAGCTGGCAGAGGTGATATTGCCGTTGGCTGCAAAATTGTTGAAAAGGCCGTCAAATTTGCGGTTTTCCGACACAAGGGCCAGCCCTTGCCGAATGGCATCCTTGGGACTGGCAATCCTGATTTTCCGGCCATGAAGCGAGATTTCTCCCTGTCTGAGCTTGTGAACGCCAAACAGCGCAAGCGCGATCTCCGTGCGCCCTGAGCCGAGCACACCTCCCAGACCGAAAATCTCACCTCGATTGACACTGAAGGAAACCTCATGAAGCCCGGCAGCAGTTGCCAGATCCCTGACCTCAAACAGGGTTTCGCTTTGCGCATTCTGTTGCTTTGGATAGTGATCCGTGACCGCACCACCGATCATGGCCGCGACGATCTTCTCGACATTGACCTCGGTTTCACCGCTCTTGCGAATGACTTTGCCATTGCGAAGAATGGTCACCTCATCGACAATCCGCTCCACTTCATCCAGACGGTGGGAGATATAGAGGATGGCACAACCGTTTGATTTCATACGCCTTAGCAATTTGTGCAATTGCTCTATTTCGTCGATCCCCAGCGCAGCGGTCGGTTCATCGAGGATGACCATGCTGGCGTCAGCGGCCACCGCCTTTGCGATCTCGACCAGCTGTTGCTGGGCCACCGAAAGGGTGCCGGTTATGGCCTGCGGATCGAGATTGACCTCCATCTCCTCCAGAACAGCCCTTGCATTGGCATTCAGGGCCTTCCAGTCGATCAGGCCTCGCGCTGTTCTGGGCAGACGACCCAGATAGATATTCTCGGCAACCGAGAGCGTCGGCACGATGGAGAATTCCTGAAAGACGGTGGCAATCCCCTTGGCTCGTGCATCCTGCGGATCATGAAAGACCACCGGATGGCCATTATTGATGATAAGGCCATAATCCGGGCGCTGAACACCGGACAGCATCTTGATGAAAGTGGACTTTCCGCATCCATTTTCTCCCAGAAGACCATGGATGGTGCCTGCATAGAGTTTCAGACTGACCTTGTCATTCGCCAGAACCCCCGGATAGGCCTTGACCAGATTGACCATCTCCCACATAGGTCGCCCGCGCCCGTCCGGGTCGGCCGTCCCAATCGTCAGATCGGCTTCCAAACTGCTTTGATTTGTCATTGCTTGATCCTGAATTTTGTCGGAGACCTGCGGATCTCCCGATCCGCAGACCATCCGCTATCGATCAGTATTCCTTGGAAGGAGCAGGATAGAGTTGCGCCGGATTCTGAAGAACTTGTAGCACGTTATCTTTGTGAACGACTTCGGTCGGGATTTCATACCAACCGCCCGTCGCAGCCCCCCTGAGCGCTTCGAGGGCAACATTCATCGCAACGGTTCCCATATAGAATGGGCGGGTATTGACCGAAGCGGTGATATTTCCGGCATAGATTTCCTCAAGCCCGGTCGTGTCACCGTCATTGCCGACAATCATCACATCCTTGCGCCCCATCGCCTTCGTGGCATAGGAAGCGCCGATGGCTTCATAGTCATTGGCTCCAAACAGCATGTTGACTTCCGGGTGAGACTGCAAAATGTCCATGGCAGCGGTGTTGCCACCCTCGACATTCCATTTGCCGTCAACGCTGGCCACAACTTCGAAATTCGTGGCATCCTTCACGCCATCGAGAAAACCGCCGACACGCTCGGTCGAGTGCCAACCGGGCTGGCCTTCAAGCACCCCCAGCTTGATGTCCATATCAGCGACTTTCGGCACGATATAATCGGCGAGCTTGCGCGTGGCGTTGCGCTGGCTATAGCCAACGACGGCATGAATGGGTGTCGGGAATTTCGGAATGTCCGAATTCACCATGATCACCGCGATCCCCTGATCCACCGCCCGCTTGACCAGCGGCGCTGCGGCGAATTCATCATGGGTGGAGAAGATGACGGCATCCACATTCTGGGTCAGAACATCCTGCATCATGCCCATCTGGCCATTGATGTCGGCGCCCGATTGCGGTGCGAGCATGAATGTCTCCACGCCCTTCTCCCTGGCAACGCTCTTGATGCCTTCGCCAATCGCCAGATAATAATTGAATTCCGTTGCCGGTGGCATATAGGCCACCCGGTATTTGCCTTCCGGATTGGCTTTGATCGTATCCATCGCCGCCTGCGCCCCTTCCTCCAGAGGCACCGGTATCGGCAGGTCGCCCGCAAAGGCCCCGATTGTTGTCGAGGCCAGCAAAAAGGCACCTCCAGCCATGGCAAGTGTATGTGTGATCAGAGACTTCATGTCTTCCTCCCGTCGTAACTGATCCATTTGGAAATCTCAGCCGGCAAAGGGGCTATCAATAACCCCGCGCACCCCCGGCCTGACCGCGAACAGCCCTCCAGACTGTGGCTCGCGCGCCAGAACCTCTTGGGATGAAGCAAGCTGAGAGGTGGTGATAAAAAGCGTGTCGAGCTCGGGCCCGCCAAATGCGCAGCAGGTCGGCTTCCAGACAGGCACATCAATGACACGGTCTATAGTGCCATCAGGGGCAATGCGAAGGACGCGACGCCCCTCCCATTCGGCATTCCAGACATAGCCCTCCTCATCCACGCAGGAACCGTCCGGTATCCCCGGCTCTGCGGACATGTCGAGCAGCTCTCGCATGTCGCCCAGCCGGCCATTTTGCAGATCATAGTCATAGGCACGAATTGTCTTTTCGGGACTATCGGCAAAATACATGACATCACCAGCGGGGCTGAAGCAGGTGGAATTGGAGCATGACACGCCGCCAAACAGCGTATGGACGGAGAGATCGGCATCTATTCTCAACACCGATGTGTCAGCGGCACCGGTAGCCTCATTCATGCCACCAATGACAAGGCGACCGGCCCGGTCGGTGCGACCATCATTGAAACGCGATCCGGGATTGTGCGGTTCATAGCGATGAATGATCCGGAAATCGCCGCTTTCCAGATCGTCAGTCAGAACAAGATCCTGCTCGAAAGCGATGATCCATCCCCCGTTGCTGCGCGGTACCGCACAGCAAATACGCTTCGGCATGGAATAGCTCCTGCTCTTGCCCGTAACAGGATCGAGCTGCCAAAGCGCCTTGCCATGGATATCCACCCACCAAAGCAGCTCGGCCTCGTGTTGCCAAACAACACCTTCGCCATGCTGGTTCCTGCAATCAACGACCAACTCTGCCTGCATGTTGGAGCCTCCCGTACCCGATATCCTGCAGTCTTTATTTTCCCATCGCTATCTGATATATCAGATCTCATGTTTCTTTCAAGGGAAAAAATGGGAGCCCTGAGAAATGGACCAGATAAAACGCCCGAAACTTCTGACTGAATTGGTACTTAACTATCTGAGAGAATTGATTGTTCAGGGTGATCTGAAACTGGGTGAGACCATTTCGGAACGCCAGTTGACAGAACGGCTGAAGGTTTCAAAAACGCCGATTCGGGAAGCAATCAAACACCTCATGGTGGAGGGGCTCGTGGAGGCTGACACACAAAAAGGGGCCAGAGTTTTCACCTTGAGTGCCGATGAGGTTGGCAAGATCTGCAGCTTTCGCCAGATCCTTGAAACCGCGGCGCTGACACTGGCATTGAAACGGGCAAAACGGGAATTGATTCTGGAAACATCCGAAATCGTCAACGAGATGCATGACGCGCAAACTCAAAGAGACTTCCGAAGATATCTGGCTCTGGATACCCGCTTCCATCTCACCCCCTTCAAGCATTGCGACAACCGCTTTCTTGCCGAAACCTACAGCAGACATGCCGGCAAGATCGAAGCGCTGCGCACACATATGGCAACCAAACCCATGCATACAAATCTGTCCATGACAGAGCATCAGGCTCTGCTGCTAGCCTTTACAAAGGATTCCCACCGTGAGGCACTCGACATGCTGGAGGCACATATTGACCGGATCCGAAGAACCTACAGCCAGGAAATCACCAACGCAGCCCCTGCCAGAAGGGCGCTCTTGCAAGAATGCTGATCATGGAGATTGCCCGAGCGGACGCCTTTCGCCGATCCGGCTTTCCAGTCTCTGGCCATTCTCTGACCGTTCTCTGACCGCTCTCAGGCTATTCTCTGGCCACTCTCGGCCTTTCATCAAGCCCGCAATAGGAATTTTGCTCCAATCATCCAGTCAGCCAATCAGAACATTTCATGCGCGCGCTTGATCTGACCTTTGAACAGACCAGACAGCACCGCACCCAGCTCAAGAGGCACGATATGGCGCCACTCATCCGGCAATGGCGGATATCTTGCGGCAGACCTTTGACAACTTCGCCCACCTAAAGCTTGCAAGGCAGATCTCTTTTCATCAAGCAGTTCAAATATCGGCAAAGCTCCATTGTCAAAGCCACAAAGAACTGCTATATCAGATATCTGATATCTGATATCAGATATCACAACATTCAAACAATTTGGGAGGACAAGTTGTTCAAGAAATCAGCTATCATTCTGGCCACCACCATTTCACTGGCCCTCTGTGCCGGAGTTCAGGCCAAGACAGTCATCAAGCTTGGGCATGGCACAAACGAGCAGTTTCACATGCACAGGGCCATGGTCAAATTCAAGGAGCTGGTCGAAACTGGCTCCAATGGTGAAATGGAAGTTGAACTCTTTCCAAACTCGCAAATGGGCCCGGACCGGGAAATGATCGAGAGCGTGCAAAGCGGCATTCTCGAAATGGCGGTCTCTCCATCTGCGCTCTATTCGGGCTGGGATCCCGCCTTCGCGATTTTCGAATTGCCCTATATGTATCCCTCTAAGCAGGTCGCCCTCAAAACCATGAAGAGCGAAACAGGGCAGGCGATGCTTGCCAGACTGGAGAAGCAGGGTCTGGTCGGGCTTGATTTTCTGGAAAGCGGGCTGCGCAACATCACCAACAATGTCCGCGAAATCAAGACGCCGGACGATCTGAAGGGCATCAAACTGCGCACGATGAAGGTGCCAGCCCATGTGGATGCCTTCAAGGCATTGGGCGCGAATCCGACCCCGATGAATTTCGGCGAGGTCTATTCTGCCATGCAGCAGGGCGTGATCGACGGTCAGGAAAATCCCCTGTCCATCATCACCTCCCAGCGTTTCTACGAAGTGCAGAAATATCTCTCGCTGACCGGCCATGTCTTTACCGTATATGTCCCGGTCATCAGCAAGGCCTTCATGGATGGCCTGACAGCAGAACAGCAACAGCTCATTCGCCACTCGATGGATAAGGCTGCTGACTATCAGCAGACAATCATCGCCAAGGAAGAAGCCGAACAGCTCAAGACCATCGAGGATGCGGGCGTAAAGATCACCAGACTTTCACCCGAAGAGATGGCCCTGTTCACCGAAAAGACAAAAGATGTTCGCGCCAAATTCCGCGATGAAATCGGAGCTGACGTCTATGACGCCTGGGTTTCCGCCATCAAGGCAGCCAGTGCTGAATAGTGTTTTCAACGCTTTTGCGGGTGCCTCCGGCGTGGGGCACCCTTTCTATTCCCGGAAAGAAAACCCATGAAATATTTCAGTTGGCTCAACGCCAATCTTGAGCGGCTTCTCGCTGCGCTGTTGCTTGCATGGATGGTTCTGCTGATAGCGGGTAATGTTTTCATGCGCTATGTCCTGAACGCTTCCCTCTCCTGGGGGGAAGAGCTGACATTGTGGACCTTCGTCTGGTTCATCTGGCTGTCAGTCAGCTTTGCCTTCCACACGCGCGATCATATCCGCATCACCTTCCTCAGGGAACTGCTGCCCGCCCGCGGGGCAATCTATATCGACATGCTTGTCGATATGCTGGTGCTCGGCTTTTTCATTTTCCTGACCATCGAATGCGTCAAGCTCATATCCGCTCCCTTTGTCGCCTCCCAGTCATCCGTGGTGTTGGGATTGCCAATTCCCATTCTCTATTCTTCGGCCCCGGTCGGAGCCATGCTGTCATCCATTCGCATTCTCCAGCATCTGGCAGAATCGATCGCGCTGTTGAAAAACGGACCTTCTCAGGAGGCCAAGTCATGATTGCCACGACCCTCTTCATTTGTCTTCTCGTGCTTCTCCTGCTCAGCGTTCCAATTGGCATCTGCCTTGGGCTTGCAACGATGCTGGTCATGTATTTTGTCGATGGCGCCCCACCGCTGGTTCTGCTTGCCCGCTCGGTGGTGACCGGAGCGGATTCCTTTCCCCTGATTGCCGTTCCCCTGTTCATTCTTGCCGGAGACCTGATGCAATATGGCGGCATGTCACGCAGGATTGTCGCCTTCTCCAGCTCGCTGGTCGGCCATATCCGCGCCGGGTTGGCCTATGTGAATGTTCTGGCTTGTGTCTTCTTCGCAGCCATTTCCGGCTCGGCGCCGGCAACGGTGGCCGCCATCGGGTCAAATCTCATTCCGGAGATGGAAAAAGTCGGATACAAGCGCTCTTTCAGCGGCGCACTGACCGCCTCGGCAGGCATGATCGGTGTCATGATTCCTCCCTCCATTCCCTTCATCATCTATGGGGTAACCGCCGAGGTTTCCATCGGCAAACTCTTTCTGGCCGGTGTCGTGCCGGGCATATTGTTCGCACTGGTTTTCATGGCCACCGCACGCTTTCTGCTCAGAAACGAGACATCGATCAGCCAGTCCACCGCCACCTTCTCGCCAAAGAAGGTCGCAAGCAGTTTCCGCGATGCAATCTGGTCGCTTATGGTACCGGTCATCATTCTGGGCGGCATCTATAGCGGCATCTTCACACCAACCGAGGCAGGCGCGGTCGCCGTGCTCTACGCCGCCATTGTCGGAATTTTCGTTTACCGCGACATCAGCCTTGCCGACCTTGTCATGGTGCTCGCAACCAGCGCCAAGACCAGCGGTACCATTCTGATTCTGGTCATCATGGCAACGGCCTTCGGGCGCTTGATAACCATCGCGCAAGTGCCTTCTGACCTTGCCCGGGCGCTGACCGCATTCTCGAGCAATCCATTTGTCATCCTGCTGCTGATCAATATCGTACTGCTGCTGATTGGCATGTTCATGGAGACCATATCGTCCATCATCATCATGACCCCGATATTGCTGCCCGTCGTGACCGCGGTCGGGGTTGACCCCATCGTCTTTGGCGTGATCATCACCGTCAATCTGGCAATCGGCTTCTGCACCCCGCCTCTTGGCGTCAATCTGTTTGTGGCCAGTTCGATTTCAAAGATTTCGATCGAAAAACTGAGCAAGACAATCCTGCCCTTCTTCGCTGGCATGATCATCTTGCTGATGCTGGTGACCTATATTCCGGCCATTTCCCTCGCCCTACCCTCGCTTTGGTGAAAAGAGCCGCCAACAGCGCCACAAACAAGGCAAAAGAAAAGCCCTGAAGGCACATTGCTTTCAGGGCTTTTTTTATAAAATGTGTAGGATTGCCAGTTGGCCAGCCACAGCAAGATCTTCAAGGTTTGGCAATATCCTCGACATCCTGACTATAGGTGCGCAAATAGCGCCCGATATGATATTTCAGAATTTCCTGACAGAGCGCAAGATCCCGGCTGCGCAGCGCTTCCAGCATCTCCTTGTGCTCTTTGTAGGATTTATCGGTCTGAAGCCTGTTGCGCCCCAGATGGGTGCGGATTGCAGCTATCTTGGCCTCGATCAGGGAATAGCTTTCCGACAGATAGAAATTCTCGCAAAGATCGAAAAAGCAGCGGTGAAACCGGGTATCCAGTTCTAGATATTTTCGAATATTCTCCGCGTCATTGGCTTTTTGCATCTGATTCCAGATTTTCTCGAGCTTTGCGACCAGCGCGGAGTGATTGCGCTCGAAAGACAGCGACAATGCCTCCCTTTCCAGAATGATGCGATGCTCTGAAAATTGCACGAGATCCATGCCGCTCAATGTGAAAACGAAAGTGCCCCTTTGAGGATAAACCGCAACAAGGCCTTCGGTTTTCATCTGCGCCAAGGCATGACGAATAGGCGTTTTGGAAATATTGAAGCGATCAGCCAGCTTCTTCTCCGAAAGCGCTTCTCCTAATTCGAACTCTCCATTCATGATTGCCGAGCGCAACTTCTCTGTCGCGATATCGGCAAGCGAGGGTGGTCGTTCAATCTCTTGTATAGCTTCTGTCATCTCGGAAAGGGTGTCCGCTTAAAAACCGGAAAAGACGAGCATGTCACATCCGGTTCTGCCATGCAAATCTGCGCTAACGCCATCAGTGGTATCAACTATACCACCCAAGGAATAAACGCAAGCCGATTGCATGGGGAGACTTGCCCTGCTTTATGCCATCAATGAGCGGCAATCGAGAAGATCGACAAGCATGCAATGGCCCGACAGCATGCCGTATTATTCCGCCATTCGACAAGCAGCAACTATTCTTCGCAGCGCACCAGACAATTATACATATGCGCCTTCATGGCCTCCTGAGATTTGGCGACATCGCCCGCCTCAATGGCTTCATAAATGCGCCGATGCTCGGCAAGGGCCAGCACGACCTCCTGTTGATCGCTTATGCGCCGCGAGGTCTCGATAGACCCCCGAATATGCCCTTCCAGAAATCCCAGAAAATCATTGAAGAGCGGATTTTTGGTGGCAGCAGCCACGGCGCGATGAAATTCGAGATCCTCCGCCACGGCATCCGTTCCCGTCTCGATGGCCTCTTCCATTGCCTTCAGACTGCGAGAAATTGCCGTCAGATCCTTTTTGGTCGCGCGACTTGCCGCCAATCCCGCCGCCTCGATTTCAACGCCGGTCCGCAATTCAAAAATGCGTGAAATGGAAATCTGCCCGTCATTGGGATTGATTCGAAAGGGCCGCCGAACCATCGACTCGGCGACGAAAACGCCCGCCCCCTGCCTCGATGTAACAAGGCCTTCGGATTGCAATCTGGAGATCGCCTCCCGGATAACAGTCAGGCTGACGTCATATTCCGAAGCCAGCTGCGCTCCGGTGGGAAGTTTCTGACCGACACCGATCTGGCCGGAATAGATCTGCTCCATCATCGATTCAGTGACTTCATCAGTCAGGCTTTTTCGCATGGTGCAATTCCTCCAGCATTCACTTCGACATGGCACCGACCGGATCAGACGGGGCGCAACAATTATGGATAACAGCTTACATGCAATATTTTCACAATCTTGGCAACAGCTGAAAAAGTCACTTGCTTACGCGGCTTTATGGACGACGCCAAAGGCGCATAGCGAGGATCAGGTTCCTGAGCATTACCATGTTTTATGGTTGACATCTAGCATTCTATTGTGTTGTTAATGTATTCATGTAATATGATTAATTTTAGAGCTCGCATCGCTCTGAAATGTCAGATTGCCCATGCTGCGCGCCAGCATTCCGGGCCCTGCAATCGCGCAGCCACAATCGCGTGTTTTTGCCGGGAGTGGCGCAATTAGGACGAACCAACGAGGTATTTGCAATGAAAGTATTCCAGCGGGAAGAGATCGAGCTCGAAAGGCTTCCTGGGCGAACGCTCCAGCGCGCAATCGGAAGGAATTCTCAGTCTTCAAGCGAAAAAATGACGATTTCCTTTTGCCACTATTCAGCAGAGAGTGGACCGATGGAACCCCATCATCATGCGGAAGAAACGGTCTTCATCATCGATGCCAAAGATGGCTGGGTTCGTCAGGGCCCTTCGAAAGACAATCTGCCAGAGAAGATCATGCTCAAGGCCGGGACCGTTTTGCATTTCGAGGATCTGGAATGGCACGTGTTCGAATTTGCAGAAGGCGGCTTCATCGATGCAGCCTGCATCTATGGCCAGGTCGACAATATCCGGCCCGAAGACGATTGATGAAAGAATAGGGAATTAAGGGAGAGAAACCATGAGCAAGAAATATATTGGCAGCATTCCGCCGATTATCACGCCAATTGACGAAAAGGAAAATGTCGATGAGGAGGCGCTGCGTCAACTGGTTGACCGCTGCATCGACACCGGCCAGCATGGGCTTTTCGTTGCCGGTTCAAATGGCGAATGCCTTGCACTGACCCAGAAGGAACGTAATCGGGCGATCAGCATCGTGCTTGATCAGACCAATGGCCGCGTCCCCGTCATGAGCGGTGTCATGGATGCAAGCACCCGTCGCGTCATCGACAATATCAAGGCGCTGGAACAGATGGGCGGCACCTGCGCGGTCATCACTCCGGTCTTTTATGCCCGCCATGCGACGCAGGACGAAACCGTCAGGCATTTTGAAGAAATCGCTCGTCACACCGACATGGATCTGATGATCTATAATATTCCCCCCTTCACCGGACAGACGATCAAGCCGAAAACCATTTTCCGGATTGCCGAGATCGACAATGTTGTCGGCTACAAGGACACGACCAGTTCCTTCATCGATTTCCAGACATGTGTCGAGCATTTCAAGGGGACCGACTTCGCCCTGCTGCAAGGCTCAACCCTTCTATCCGCAGCCAGCATGCTGATTGGTGCCGATGGCTTCATCCCGTCCATGGCCCCGCTATTCCCCGAACCCTTTGTCAAATGCTATGAATATGGCCGCGCTGGCGACATTGAACGGACCATGAAATGCCATGCCCTCATCGAGGAAATCTGCGGCATCTTCCCCCTGGCCAAAAGCCAGACCGCCTCAACCAAATTCGCCATCAGCCGTCTCGGCTTCCTGAACAAGCGCGTCTGTCAGCCCACCGAGCCAACCACGCCCGAACAGGAAGCGGCAATTATCGCGGCGATTGAAACAATCGAAGAAAAGATTGCTGCGCTGGACTAAGCGCCGATTTCCCGCAGCCAGACCAGCTCTTTGCGTCCTCCCGAGGCGCAAACGCTCCTGATCGCGATGGCCACCGGCTGTCGCGATCCGGGGGCGAGAAGGCGATTGGCTCAGGAAAGCCGACAGTATTTTACGGAGAATAAGATGAACACGGTACTCTTGTCACATCCCCTGTATCAGGATGGCATGGATGCCCTTGATGGCAAGGTCGAGATCAAAATCGCCCATAACGGGGATAGCGATGTCATTCTATCCCAATTGCAACAGGCCGACGGATTTATCCTGCGCATTGGCAAGATAGATCGCAAGGCCATTGAAGCCTGCCCGGATTTGAAAGTCATTGCCCGCCCCGGCGTTGGCGTTGACAATGTGGATGTCGAGGCTGCGACAGAGAATGGCATTCCAGTCGTCATCGCTCCGCTGGCCAATTCGCGCTCGGTTGCCGAACATGCTCTGGCGCTGATGCTTTCCATCAGCAAAAATCTGCCCGAAAGCGATGCGGAAACCCGCAAAGGCAATTTTGCCATCCGCGAAAAATATGCAACCACCGAACTGTCCGGCCTGACCGCCGGGATTGTCGGGTTTGGCAATATTGCTCAGATCTTTGCCAGCTTCTGTTCCGCTCTGGGCATGCAGGTGCTGATCTACGACCCCTATATTTCTGAATCAAAAGTCGTGGCTGCGGGTTATCGCAAAGCATGCGATCTTGATGAATTGCTGACAGGCGCAGATGTCGTCTCGCTTCATGTTCCCTCCACCCCGGAGACCAAGAATATGATCAATACCGAAACGCTCGAACGAATGAAACCGACGGCCCTTCTGGTCAATACGGCCCGTGGTGACCTGATAGACGAAATGGCGCTGCATGATGCCCTCTCGACAGGCAAGATCAAGGCGGCTGGCGTTGACGTCTTGCATGCAGAACCCATGCCCGCAGGCCACCCGCTGTTCGAGCTGCCCAATTTTCAGGTTTCACCCCATCTGGCCGCCCAGACCCCGCAGGCAACGGCCAAGGCCGTTGTGATGGCAGCCGAGGGCACTCTGGCAATCTTGCGCGGAGAGCGCTGGCCCAATGTGGTCAATCCTGCCGCATATGACCATCCAAGATGGAAGTGATCCGGACAGCCAATTTCATATATCGAAGGAATGCATAAAGAGGAAACGTCATGTTGCTTGGATGCATCGGCGATGATTTCACAGGATCCTCGGATCTTGGAAACACACTATCGAGACAGGGAATGAGGGTTGCGCAATATTGCGGCATACCCACCAGACCTGCGAGCACAAACGTGGATGCAGGCATCGTGGCCCTCAAGACCCGAACCATCCCCGTGGAGGCTGCCGTAAGGCAGTCTCTGGCAGCTCTGGAATGGTTGATTGAACAGGGCTGCGAGCAGTTTTTCTTCAAATATTGCTCGACATTCGATTCAACCCCGCAAGGCAATATCGGCCCAGTCATCGATGCATTGATGCAGCGACTGGAAGCGCCATTGGCCATCGTCTGTCCGGCCTTTCCCGGCACTGGCCGCAAACTGTTTCAGGGGCATCTGTTTGTCGGTGACAGGCTGCTTTCCGAAAGCGGCATGCAGAACCATCCCCTGACCCCGATGACGGATCCGGACATTCGCCGCTGGCTGGCCCCTCAGACCAGAAACAGGGTCGGCCATATTGCCTATGAAACCGTCCGGCAGGGGGGAGACGCAATCAGGAGGGCACTGGAAGAAAATATCGCCAACCAGACCCCTGTGGTCGTTATAGATGCGATTCTGGATGAAGATCTTTTTGAAATCGCCACCGGTCTTTCAAAAAATATGCTGGTAACCGGGGGATCGGGTATCGCTCTGGGACTGCCGGGCCAATTCAACAGGCAACTGACCCTTGCCAGCGATCAGGAAGACTGGCGCGGAGACCCGGGGCCTGCGGCGGTGCTTGCAGGTTCATGCTCGGGTATGACCCTCCGCCAGATCGAGGCCTATAAGGCGAAAAACCCGGCAACAAGCATCTCTCCCGAAGATATCATGTCTTCCCGGCTGACACCGGCCAGCCTTGCGGACTGGTGCGGCAGCCTCGGTGAAGGCGTGTCTCCCCTTGTCTACACCTCAGCGGACCCTTCTGCCGTGACCAACGCTCAGAAGCAATTTGGTCGCGACGCGGTCGCCAGCGCAATCGAAGACTTCTTTGCCGAACTGGCACGACAGCTGGTCAGCAAAGGCGTGCGCAGGCTGGTCATCGCCGGAGGAGAAACATCGGGAGCCGTTGTCGAGGGGCTGGCGCTTGAGGAACTGCATGTCGGCCCGCAAATCGCGCCCGGCGTGCCAGCGCTCAAGGCCGAAGACAAATCCCTGTGGATCGCTCTCAAGTCCGGCAATTTCGGTCAGGAAACCTTTTTCGAGGAAGCCCTCTCCATTTTGGCAGGAGGCAAATCATGAATGAGGTGTCCCAATTGCGCGAAAGCATCTGCGCTCTTGCCCGTTCGCTTTTTGAGCGCGGATTGACCCATGGGGGAACGGGGAATATTTCCGCGCGCCTTGCGGATGGCGGATTGCTTGTAACCCCGAGCGGATCATCCCTTGGCCGGCTGGATCCGGCAAGGCTCAGCCATATCAGCGCTGATGGAGTGCTTGTCGCAGGCGACAAGCCGACCAAGGAAATGCCGATGCATCAGGCCTTCTATGACACACGCCCGCAGACAAATGCCGTTGTCCATCTGCATTCATGCTACTCCGTGGCGCTCTCCACATTGCCGGTCGCCGATCCGGACAATATGCTTGTGCCATTGACCCCCTACTGCATCATGCAATTGGGAAAGGTGAAGCTGCTGCCCTATTTCCTTCCGGGAGCTCCGGAAATTGGCGAGGCAATTCGCGCGCTGGAGGGCAAATATGCAGCCGTCATGCTGGCCAACCACGGCCCCGTTGTCACCGGCAAATCCCTCGATGCGGCGGTCAATGCCGCCGAGGAACTCGAAGCATCAGCGAAACTGGCCGTGCTTACCCGCGGCCTCAATCCGACACAGCTGACCTCTTCGCAAATCAAGACGATCGTCAACAGCTTTGAAGTGGATTGGTAGATGCCCCGTTTTTCTGCAAATCTCGGTTTTCTCTGGTCTGACCTTCCCATTGCACAGGCCATCATGAAGGCCAAAGAGGCGGGCTTTGACGCCGTCGAATGCCATTGGCCCTATCAACAGGATGCCAGCCAGATACGGCTTGCCCTTGGCAAGACAGGGTTGCCGATGCTCGGCATCAACACCTCCAAGGGCAACAGGCCCGGAGATTTCGGGCTTGCGGCCCAGAGCGAGCGTACCGAGGAAGCCAGAGCCGCCATTCAACAGGCCTTCTCCTATGCAAGGGCCATCAAGGCGCGCGCCATTCATGTCATGGCAGGCTGCACCGAACAGCAGCCCCTTGCGCAAAGTCAGTATCTGGAAAATCTAAGCTATGCCTGTGATCTCGCCGACAGGGAAGAGATGACGGTATTGATCGAGCCGATCAACGGACTTGATTCCGAGGGCTATTTTTTACAAAGGGTGGCTCAGGCAGCCGATATCATCGACAAGCTCGACCATCCCCGCCTCAAGATCATGCTCGATTGCTATCACGCACACCGCATGCAGGATGATCCCGTTGATCTGATGAAGGCCTATCTTCCCTTCATCGGGCATGTTCAGATTGCGTCATTCCCAAATCGGCAGGAGCCTGACGAGAATGAGGATTTTCGCGACATGCTGATGCAAATGACAACCCTTGGCTATGAGGGATATTTCGGTGCGGAATATCATCCCAGATCAACAGAAGAGGCAGGTCTTGGCTGGTTGAAAGCATGCGCTGAATAAGAGCGACACGCGAAGGCAGACCTTATCCAGCCCGCATGGAATCCTGATCTTTGATCAAAACCAAACTCAGAGCGATACCCCCAAGCCGCCCCACATCAAGGGCGGCTTTTTCGTGCCTTTATTCTTCACGACACCCATCAAGACCGACAGAAGCGCAAACCAGTTCTTTGCCCCTTGCCTTGCAAGCCAAACCAAGATGCCCATGGCATGCCGCCATATCAGGCCCCAAGCGGTCAACAAACGCCGAAGAACCTCCCCTTGTGACCAACTGGCTCAATTTTGAGTTGGAATCCGGAGGCAAATTATACGCCGGATGTTGACATGTGACCATATTTCCATAAAAGTGTTTATATGGTTTTATGATAACATGACAATATGATAAAAATGGTTGGAGGTACCAGTATGTCAAGCAAGAGAAGCGATATATTTATCGCGACCGGACTACTCATATTCTGTTTGATCCTGGCGCTGTTCACGCTCAGAATCCCTTCAGTCTCTGCAGGGACTTCTGCCGGTCCGTCCTTCGTGCCATGGCTGATGCTTGGCTGCATTGCAGTCTTTTCCCTGCTCATGATCGCCAGCAACCTGATTGCGGCGAAGAGGCAATCGCCCCCTGTTGCCATAGAAGAGGCCCCCGAGGAGACAGACACCGAGAAAGAGGCCGATGCGCGGCTGGCAAAAGGCACAGCCCTTCGCATCGTGGTCTTCATCCTTCTGCTGCTGGCCTATGCGACCCTTTTCATGTCGCTGGGATACCTGATCACCACGCTATCGATTTTCATTGCCGGAATGTTCTTGCTGGGAGAGCGCAAGCTTTTATCGCTCGTGATTCTTCCCGGCATCATCGTTGCGGCGATCTACTACGGCTTCACCGAATATCTGAATGTCTGGCTGCCGTAGGGACTTTCAACGTCGTCTTCTGAAAATGTGGAGGAAACCAATGAAGACAAAATTCAAGACACTGCTGATGGGAACGATGCTGATTGCCTCGGCGACTGCAGCTGGCGCAGCTGATTACCCATCTCGCCCGATTCAGGTCATCGTACCCTATTCCGCTGGTGGCGGCACCGATCTTTCAGCCCGCATCATGGCCGACGTCTTCCAGAAGCTATATCCGGATTCAACGCTGGTCATTCGCAACCAGCCCGGCGGTGGCGGCTCGATCGGCACTTCGGCTGCGATCAACGCAAAAGCAGACGGCTATACCCTTGGCACCGGCAGTCAGGGCCCACTGGCCCTGTTGCCCCATTATGGCGGTACCGACTATCAGGTGGATGACATCGCCTATATCGGCCTGATGGGTCGCAATCTTCAGCTGGTGGTCGGATGTGCCAATGCGCCCTTCTCGACCGGTGAACAATTCCTGACCTATGCCAAGGAGCATCCCGGCAAGGTTCAGGTCGGCAACTCCGGGGCTGGTGGCGCCAACCATATTGCCGTTGCAGCCATGAGTGAAGCGGCAGGCATCGAGGTGGAACATGTTCCATTCGGCGGTGCCTCGCAAGCGGTAACGGCCTGTCTGGGGGGCCATATTCACGCCATGACGCTAACCCCCTCCGAGGGGCTGCCCCATATGCAGAGCGGTTCGATCACCGGTCTGTTCATCATGGAAGACGAGCGGATCAAGCTGTTGCCAGATATTCCCACTCTCAAGGAGCTTGGAGTGGATTTCACCTGGTCTTCATGGAAAGGCATCATTGCCCCCAAGGATGTACCCGAGGATGTGCTCGGCTTCCTGCGCGAGGCCTTCCAGAAGGTCTTCAATGATCCCGGCTTCCTCGATCGCATGGGAGAAATGGGTGAATTCGTCGAATATCGCGATGCAAAGGGCTATGAGACTCTGGTACGGCGCGACAGCAAAACGGCGGGCGAGGTCATCGAAAAACTCGGCATGACCAATATGAACAAATAGAGCTGCCAAGGAGACCGGCCCGTGATTGCCTGCTCAACCACGGGCCAGATCGCGGGCCGGTCTCAAGAAGCTTTCTCTCCCTTCGCTTGATGGAACTCTCTCGTGGACAACTTCAATTACCTTTTTGCCGTATTCAGGCCAGACGTCCTGCTTGTGATTGCGTCTGGCACATTGGGAGGGCTGATCATCGGTGCCCTTCCCGGCCTGACAGCCACCATGGGAGTGGCGTTGCTCATTCCCCTGACTTTCGGCATGGACCCGATGGTTGGTCTCAACATGCTGATAGGGATTTATATCGGAGGCATCTATGGAGGCAGCATTTCCTCCATTCTGCTGCGCACTCCCGGCACGCCGGCTTCGGCGGCAACCCTGCTCGATGGCTATCCTCTGGCTCAGAAGGGTCAGGCGGGCAAGGCGCTCGGCATGGCAACCATTTCCAGCTTTGTGGGTGGCATTCTGGCGGCTTTTGTTCTGGCTTCTCTGGCCCCGCAACTGGCCGCTGTGGCTCTGAAATTCGGCGCACCGGAATATTTTGCCCTTGCCCTTTTCGGCCTGACCATCATTGCCTCCCTGTCCGGCAGCATTCTCAAGGGTGCCGTCGCCGGTGCGCTTGGCGTGCTGATTTCAACCGTTGGTGCCGACCCCATTTCCGGCGTTTCCCGCTATACCTTCGGGTTTCCCGGCTTCGCAGGAGGGCTTGCCTTCACCCCCGCCCTGATCGGCCTCTTTGCACTCTCGGAAGTGTTCGCCCAGATGGAAAAGATCTTCAGGGCCGAGGACGCCCCCATTCAGGTGTCACGCGACTTTCCCAATCTGGCAGATCTCCGGCAAAGCCTCTCTGCCATGCTGCGCGGCGGGCTGATCGGCACGATCGTTGGCATCATTCCGGGCACTGGCTCCGGCACAGCCTCCTGGATTGCCTATAGCGAGGTTCGTCGCAGCTCCAGAGAGCCGGAAAAATTCGGCACCGGCCATCTCCCGGGCATCGCCGCTACCGAGAGCGCCAACAATGCCGTCTGCGCCTCGGCACTCATTCCCCTGCTGGCATTGGGCGTGCCCGGTGATGTTGTCACGGCCGTTCTGATGGGTGGCTTGATGATTCAGGGGCTGGCACCCGGCCCTGTGCTGTTTGAAAGTCGCCCGGACCTGATCATCGGCATTTTTGGCGGCACATTCGTTGCAACCATATTCATGCTGCTGTTTGGCCTGCTCGGCATTCCCCTGTTCAGCCGGTTGCTTCTGGTCCCGAAGCGCATTCTGACCATGAGCATTGTGGCATTCTGCTTCATAGGTTCCTTTGCAATCAATCTCAATGTCGTGGATCTCTATACGATGGTCGGCTTCGGAGTACTCGGCTGGGGCATGCAGAAATATGGCTTCAGTCAGGCTGCGCTGTGTATCGCGCTGATATTGGGTCCAATGGCAGAGGCCAATCTGCGCAGAGGCCTGTTGCAGACCGGAGATGACATCGTGGCCTTCATTTCAGGCCCCATAACCCTGCTCTTCCTTGCGCTGACCGCATTGTCTGTCATCTTGCCGCTGATCCGGGCAAAGCGTCTTGACACAAGCACCATCGCCCCGGCCCAAAGCCCGAATTGATTATCGAGCCAGCGGCAACAAACAGACATCACCAACAAACACATGGATTGCCAAAAGCAAACAAGCAAGCAATCGCAATCAGGCGCGTTTCAAACCAAAGCCCCGCTGCGCAGACAAGGCGCAACGGGGCAAATGCTTTCATTGAGCGCGCTCTGCCATGTCATTGATCAAACCAACAGGCCTTATCGCCTGCGGTTGCTGCCAAGACCGATCAGGAGCGCGGCATATCGGCTTCCGGATTGGCCGTAATCTTGTGAATTGACAGATCGGCACCGCGTTTTTCGTCCTCGGCAGACAACCGAATGCCGATGGTAGCCTTCAGCACACCATAGACAATCAACCCGGCCACAAAAGCATAAAGGGCACCGGACAGCGAACCCACGAGCTGGGCTACGAAACTGACCCCTCCAAGGCCACCCAGACTGGCCGAACCGAAGATACCGGCAGCAATGCCGCCCCAAAGGCCACACAGCCCATGCAGCGGCCAGACCCCGAGCACATCATCAATCTTGAGCCGGTTCTGGCAGAAGCTGAAGGCAAAGACAAAGAGACCGCCTGCCACAGCCCCGACCACGAATGCTCCGATCGGATGCATGATGTCAGAGCCAGCGCATACGGCAACCAGCCCGGCGAGCGCGCCGTTATGGGAAAAACCGGGGTCATTCCGCCCGACAAACAGGGCAGAGAGGATCCCTCCCACCATGGCCATCAGGCTGTTCATCGCCACGAGACCCGAAATGCCTTCCAGAGACTGGGAGCTCATGACATTGAATCCGAACCAGCCGACACACAGAAGCCACGAGCCAAGGGCCAGCCAGGGGATCGAAGAAGGAGGAATGCCCACAGGCGCACCTGCGGCCGAATAGCGCCCCAGTCGGGCACCCAGAAGCATTACGGCAGCAAGCGCGATCCAGCCACCAACCGCATGGACGACAATCGAGCCGGCAAAATCATGAAACGGTGCCCCGAAAGAGGCTTCCATCCAGCCTTGCAAACCCAGATTTCCATTCCAGACCAGACCTTCAAAGAAGGGATAGACGACACCGACCACAGCAACCGTGGCAAGAGACTGCGGGTGGAACTTCATACGTTCTGCAATACCGCCGGAAATAATCGCCGGAATGGCTGCGGCAAAAGTGGTTAGGAAGAAGAATTTGACGAGTGTCAGTCCCTGAGGTTCAAAAAGCCCCCCTTCCTTTCCCGACAGGACACTGGCAGAAACCAGAAAGCTCGTTCCATAGGCAATCATATATCCGATGAGGAAATAGCTGACGGTCGAGATGGCAAAATCAACAAGGATCTTGACCAAGGCGTTGACCTGATTCTTATGGCGAACGGTGCCGACTTCCAGAAAGGCAAATCCCGAATGCATGGCAAATACGAGGATTGCACCGAGCAGCACGAAAAAGACATTCGCACCGGTGAGTTGATCTTGCATTGCGCGTTTCTCCAACGACTAAATTCTAAGCAATTTATTTATATGCCTGACTTGTTTTTGTGCTTCGGAAAAACAAATTGCATGCCAATTGATCAAATATTTTCAATATATAATGATTTCAATAACTTAAACAGATATCCAATTTGCCTCAATTGTAATCAACAACTGAAGATCAAATTTTAATCACAACAGATAGGCAATTGCATAAATATTAGCCACAAACCAAAGAGACTGGCGACGCGATGCGCCCATCAGGCCTTAACTGAAAAGGGCCATCTGACCAGCCACCCTGCCATGCCCCCCTTTCGCGCGGCCCATATCCGGCGCGCAATTTCCGACACCAACAACAACCCGACAGCTTGCTGCATTGAAACTTTCACAGTGAAAAAAGCGAAATAGATATCCGGTGTCATACCATTGTAGCAGTTCGGAGAGAGAATGAGCCTCATTGCACACGCGTGCAAAAGCAAGCCATAAACTCAGAGACCAACAGCAATGCACTCCATAAAAGATTCCAGCCAGAAGATCGGATCAAAGATTGTTCTTGAAGATGTTTGCGTCGGCTATTCCGCCGCCAATGTCCTCTCGAACATATCATTGACCGTTGAACCGGGAGAATTCGTCGCCCTGCTCGGCGCTTCGGGCTGCGGCAAGACGACATTGCTGCGTTCACTGGCCGGATTTGTGCCAATCCGTTCCGGGCGCCTCATTCTCGATGGTCGGGACATAGCCGGCACACCACCCGAGAAGCGCGAAATGTCGATGATGTTCCAGTCCTATGCCCTCTGGCCCCATCTTGATGTCACCGCCAATATCGGCTATGGCCTGCGGATTCGCGGCATAGACAAGCCCACGATTGCCCGCAAGGTGAGAGAGCTGGTGCAGCTTGTCGGACTGGAAGGCTTGGAAAGGCGCAAAATCGCGGCGCTATCGGGCGGCCAGAAGCAGCGCGTCGCACTGGCGCGGGCGCTTTGCATCGATCCTCCGGTCTTGCTGCTCGATGAGCCTTTATCCAATCTGGATGCCGGCATCCGCGCCACAATGCGCCATGAGATCTGCGCATTGCAGAAAAAGCTGGGCCTGACGGCCATCCTTGTCACCCATGACCGGGAAGAAGCCATGTCCATGGCCGATCGGGTGGTGATCCTCAATGAGGGCAGGATTGCTCAGGTGGGAAGCCCTGAAGAGGTGTTCAACAAACCCAATTCATCTTATGTGGCCCAGTTCATGGGCGCCACCAATGCCCTGCCCGTCATTCTCGTCGACCATGACGGCCAGCAGGCACCGCAACTGGCAACCAATGGCCAGCCCGCCCAGAAGGCCCTCTATTTTCGCAGCGAAGCGGCGAGAATTTGCGAGATTTCCGATGACAATCTTGAACAAAGCGCCTTCGTTGCAAATGGCGAGATAGCCCAGCAGAGCTATTTGGGATCGGTCTACCGCCACACCATTGCCTTCAACGGGCATGCGGTGATGGTTGATCATCCAACCAGATTACAGGTGGGGTCCCAAGCCCGCCTGTATGTTCCGGCCGCAGGATATGCCTTGTTTCCAGCAGAAGCAGATCCGCGACCGGGCCAATAGTGAGAACCAATTGAAGTATGGACCTCTTGACAGGAGAGACAAACACCATGTTTGTAAAAATTGCAAGCCTGGCGGCCACTGCCGCCCTTCTGACGGTGGGCGCTGCCCATGCTGACGGCACCCTGAATGTCGCCACCGGCGGCTCCCAGAATATGGTCGACTATGTCACCGATTATCTCGGCCCGCTTTTCGAAGAGCAAAATCCGGGCTGGACAGTTTCCGTGGTCGGCACCGGACCGGGCGACGCTGGCTCACAAGCCATCATGGAAAAGCTCAAGGCTCAGGAAAGCTCCGACAAATGGGATCTTGATGTGGTGGTAACCGCACAGCTGCAAACCGGCAAAATGGTAGAAGATGGCCTGTTGCAGAAATATGTAGCCGACATCGCCACCGGCAAAATGGCTACCCGCGACACGTCAAAAATGTCTCTAGGCATGAATGTTGAAGGCTTTGTCATGCCGATGTTCCATAGCCAGACAGCAATCGCCTACAATCCCGATCTGGTGAAAAATCCTCCCAAGAGCTTTGATGAAATCAAGGCATGGGCAGAAGCCAACAAAGGCGCATTCGGCTATAACGGCATCAAGAATGGCATGTCGGGCGTCGCCTTCACCGCAGCATGGATGTATGCCTATGCCGGTGACAGGGAACAGCTGATGAATGGCCCTTATGATGCAGCCAGAAAAAGCGCGCCAGCATGGGACAAGGCCCTTGCCGATCTTAAGGCATTCAACGCATTCGTCACCTTCACGCCGGGCAATGCTGGCACGCTGGACATGATGAACCGCGGCGAAATTGCCATGGGCCCTGTCTGGGTGGACATGTTCTACAGCTGGCAGGCCGATGGTCGCCTCAATCCGGCCCTCAAGCTGTTCTTGCCAGAGCCGGGCATGCCGGGCCAGCCTTACTATTATGCCATCCCGGCCAAGGCAACCAACGCCGACATGGCACGCAAATTCATCGAACTGGCAACCAGCCCCAAGGTGCAGGCAGAAGGCATCGTCAAGCGCTTCAACTGGTATCCGGGCATCGATGCAGGCAACCTCAAGGATGCACTGTCTGCAGATGACTGGAACAAGCTCTTCTCCGACATCACCCCGGACGAGTTGGCATCCAAGGGCCTTCCCTTCCCGCTTGGCTCCTATTTCGCCGAAATCAACGAAGCCTATGAAGCAAAAGTAGCCAACTAAAGCTGCTCAACAAGGCCGGGTCGGGCGATCATGTCGCCCGACCTTTTCAATGATCCCTGCCCGCCTCCTGCAATCAACACCATCTGGAAGACGCCATGATTACCAGCCGTCGATACAGCCTCCTCCTGATCTCCCCCGCCCTTCTGATGTTGACAGGGCTATTTCTGTATCCGCTCGTCTTTTCGTTGCTTTGGGCCTTTCGAATTGAAGAAACAATGAGTTGGGGCCTTGCAAATTTCACCAAGGCATTCAGCCTCTATTCCAAGGATGTCCTTTTCACGCTGATCATCGTCTCGCTTTCAACCCTGCTGATCGGCATCATCGCCACAGCCATTTCCGGCTATCTGACATTGGGCGAGAACCGCATCGCCGTCGCCTTGTTGCGCTGGCTCTATCGCTGGCCGCTTTTCATCCCCTTTGTGGTCGCAGCCCAATTGATGCGCACCTTTCTGGCCAAGAATGGCATGCTCAACAATATCATCGTCAGTACGGGCCTGATGGAGCCGCTACAGGCGACAAGCTTCCTTGATTGGCGCGGCATCATCATCACCTTTGTCTGGAAGCAGACGCCCTTTGTCGCCCTGCTGCTCGCTGGAGCAATGGCGAGCGTTGACCGCTCCACCTTTGATGCGGCGCGCAATATGGGCGCAGGCCGCCTGCGCATCTTGTGGGAAATCGCCCTGCCGCAGGTGACAACCACCCTGATGGTCGGGCTGGTGCTCTCATTCGTTACCATGATGTCGGTCCTGTCCGTTCCCCTCATGATCAACGCCCAGACGCCAACCATGATCACCGTCGACATGGCATGGCGCATCAATTCCTACGCCGATTATGGAGTGGCCAACGCATTGGGCGTCATCGCCTATGCGATCACAGCCATTGTTGCCTGGATCTATCTCAGGAACGGCCTTGCAGAAAATGGAGCAAGCCGATGAGCAAGCTGCACTGGACGGTCCGGGCCGTCATTCTCGCCCTACTGGCATTCGTCATATTCGGCCCCATCGCCAATATGCTGATCTGGGCCTTCACCGAGATCTGGTATTTCCCGGCAAAATTGCCTCAGGAATGGGGCTTCAAATTCTGGGAGCGGGTCTTTCGCCCGCAGGGGAACTCCGTCGAAGCGCTCGGCAATTCGATCATCATCGCGCTGTTGACCGTCTGCGCCAGCATGGCCATTGCCGTTCCTGCCGGACTGGCGCTCGGTCGGGGCAAATTGCCATGGCGGCCGGTTCTGCTTCTGCTGTTTCTGCTGCCGCAGGCCTTCCCCGCCATCGCCGTACAGATGAATATCGCCCGCATCTTCTACAGCCTTGGCCTCAACGGCACCTTCACCGGCGTCGTGATGGTCCATACCATTCAGGGGATTGTCTTTTCGGTCTGGATTGCCACGGCGGCCTTCTCGGCCATCGATCCGGAAATGGAAGAGGCAGCAGCCAATTTGGGGGCCAGCGGATTGACCACCTTCAGAACCATCACCCTGCCTCTCGCCTTCCCCGGCATCATGGCAAGCGCGGTTTTTGTCTTTCTGATTTCACTGGATGAATTCACCGGCACTTTCTTCGTGGGCATTCCGGACATCACCACCCTGCCGATCCTGCTTTATAATGCGGCCAAGGAGGGCAATTATCAGATCGCATCCATCACGGCGCTGATCATTCTCATCCCCTCGGTCCTGTTCATGCTGATCATAGAGCGCTTCCTGCGCGCCGACATGCTCGCCAAATTCGGGCAATGACCAAACGAGAGGCCCCAATCGAGCACAACAAAAAGCCAGCTTCGCCTTTCCCTTGCGAAGCTGGCCTCATTTCTTGCCCATCTGCGAAATGGCTCAGCCGCAAAGCGCTGCGAGCGGTCCAATCTTCTCCTTAAGAAAGGGATGGGCAACCAGAACCGGACCATTTTGCAAAGTCTGGCACATGGCCCCGCCCTGCTCTATGAGCACACCGATTTCCTGATTGATCAGCAATCCCGCCAGACAGTCCCAGGGATTGAGATCTCCTTCAAAATAGCCGTCGACCTTGCCCTCCGCCACTTGCGTCAGGGCAATGGCGGCAGAGCCACATCGCCTGTGGTCGACCTGCATGTCATCAAGACGAGATATCGCATCGAAATAGATCGATAATGGAATACGCCGCGAATGGCCAAGCGCCATGACCGGATTGGCGGGCGCATCATTTGCTCCTCTGGCGTCGGGCAATCGCTGGCCATTGAGGAAAGCGCCCTTCTTTCTGGCCACATGAAAGAGCCCGTCGCGGACGGGATCATAAATGACACCGATTTCGCAGCGCCCCTTGTCAAGACAGGCAATCGAAACGCCCCAATGATCAAGATCGCGAATGTAATTGGCCGTTCCATCAATCGGATCGATGACCCAGAGTGTCTCGCTTCTGGCCTGCGCCGGAGCCAGTTCCTCACCCAGCAGACCATCCTGAGGGAAATATCGGGCAATTTCCTGCCTGATGAATTGTTCCACCTCGCGATCCGCTCTCGTCACGAAGTCAAGCACACCCTTGCTTTCGATCCTGATGGAACCACCTTTGAGTTCTTCAAGGCATTTCAGAGCAAGCGCTCCGGCTTCTTTTGCCACTTTCATGGCCAGTTCATATCTTTCTTGCATCAATATTGTCCGGATGCTTGCAATTATTGTGATCGGGTCGTGCTGCGCTCGATCAGCTCGACGGGAAGAATGCGGGTGGTGGCCGGAGCGTTCGGGCTGGAAAAGCGGTTGAGCAACGCCTCCACCACCGCCTCGGCCAGCTTTGCCGTATCCTGCCGGATGGTTGAAAGCCGATATCCCTGCCAGGAACACTGGCGGATGTCGTCGCAGCCAATGACCTGCAAATCCTCGGGCACCTTGCGCTCCGTGCCAAGCCGTATCTGGTCAAGGGCACCAAGCGCCATATAGTCCGTGACACAGAATATGCCATCAAAGGAGCGGGCAGAGGCCAGCAGCTCCGACATGGCCTGAACGCCCCCCTCATAATTCTGGAAAGCCCCGCGAAAGACCATCGCGGGCTGCTGGCAGAATTCCCCGGCCATCTCAAGAAAAGACTGCTGGCGAATTTCCAGAGAATAGGACGGATTTTCCGACGTGATCAGCGCCAATTGTCGGCATCCCTTCTGGGCGAGAGCCTCGGCCGCAAGCCGACCGCAATTCTCGTTATCCATCAGCACGCGATCAACCGGCGCATCTATGCCGCGCTTGTTGACCAGCACGACGGGCACACCAAGGGAAATGCATTCCTGACAAATGGCCTCAGGCGGCGTATCCGAGGTTACGATCACCCCCGAAACGCTATATTCCAGCAGCAATCCGATCACATGAGAGGGATCTTCTGCCGCTTCGGCTGGCATCAGGATGGGACGAAAATTCTGCGCGATCAGGCGACGGGAAATCTGCTCGATCTGTTCGACGCGGAAGGGATTGTCCATATTGGCCGCAACAATGCCAACCAGAGCCGAGCGATTGTTCGTCAGGCTTCTGGCCAGTTGGTTGACCCGATAGCCCAACTCGGCCGCCGCCTTGAGCACTCTTTCGCGGGTTTCCGGCGCCACGCTGGCCCCCGGCGTGAAGCTGCGCGACACGGCAGAACGGGAAACCCCCGCCTTGCGGGCTACATCAACGGATGTAACGGGTCTTGGCTTGTATTCATCGCTTTTCATTGACCAAGGATCTTTCCGCAAACAGCCGGTTGCTTTGTCAGCCAGAGATCTTTCCGGTTATTGCGCCGGATTGGGTGATTGTCCAGATTCACCATGTCTGGCGCAAGAGAAATAATGTCGTCCATGGCCCCGATGGCATCGCTCAAAGTGTCGCGCATGGTGTCGCAGGCAGCATCGATCATCTCTCTGATCCCTCCTGCCCGGAAAGCCTCGCCGCAGACGCTCTACAGGATGCCAGCAATTCGGGACGGTTGGAACAGACCCCGACAACATCCTTTCGCATGATTGCGTCGATCACGTCGGGGCGCTCTTCATGCCAGAGAATGATCGGCAACCCTTCGCCCCTTGCCCGCGCCATCAGCGCCTGATCGACCAGCCCGTCAGGCCGGTCGCTGGCCCGTTCCCAGCAAAGATGGATCATGTCGGCCTGCGCCAGCCTTGCCAATTCGAACGGATCATGCTCAAGCCCGACAAGGATGGACAGGGGATAGGGACAATCGCGCTCGGCCAATTCCCTGACCTGATGGGGGTGAAAGGAACCGAGCGCGGCAAAGCCGAAGCCTTTTTCCTGTAAAAGCCGCAGGCTGGGCAAATTGGCGCCTTCTCCCTTTATTTCGATATAAAGCCCGGCTTGCAGATAATCGGCCAGCAGGATGACCTCTTCCAGTGTCGGCACATGAACATCTTGCAGCGCCTGCAATTGGGCAAGCGTCAACTCCGAGATATGGGCATCGACGCCGAAGACCCGTTCCAGATGATCATCATGACTGACCACCGGCACCCCGTCAGCCGTGTTGCGTACATCCAGCTCCCACATATCCGCGCCGAGCCGGGATGCCAATTCAAATGCACCAAGGCTGTTCTCCTGCGCATGATCGCTCGCGCCCCGATGGGCAATGATCATCGGACCGCCATGCCGGCTCGCAGGCTGGCCCTGCTTGTCCAGCGCCCAGCCAAGATGACCGATTTTATTCTCGAACCTGCTCAAAGCCGATATCCTTCCTGATCAAAGACCAGCAGCTTGCCGCTATCCAGCGGCCAGTCGATCTCGTCGCCAAGCGATACATCCTCGCGCACATGCTGGATCGAGCGCACCACGGCACCGTTGGCCATGGTGATATCATAGAGATTCTCGCGCCCCTGCGTTTCGATAAAGGATATCTTGCCGCAGATGCGGGCCTCTCCTCTGGTACCGACCAGCTCGGGGCGGATACCGACGCGCACCGGCGTTGAGGAATTGAGCGTGGCAAGATGGGGCGGCAGCGGCAGACAGAGATCGGAACCGGCAAGGGCGACCGCACCACCCGTAGCAACCCCGTCAAGAAAGGCAATCGGCGGATTGCCCAGAAAGCCCGCCACGAAATCATTGATCGGATTGTTATACATATCCGTCGGCGTATCGATCTGCAGGATCCTGCCACCTTTCATGATGGCAATCCGGTCACACATCGACATGGCCTCGACCTGATCATGGGTCACGAGAATGGCGGTGATGCCGGTTTCCTGCTGAATGCGGCGGATTTCCGAGCGCATTTCAAGGCGCAGTTTGGCATCCAGATTGGCCAACGGCTCATCCAGTAACAGCACATCAGGCCTGCGAATGAGCGCCCGCGCCAGTGCCACCCGCTGCTGCTGACCGCCCGAAAGTTGGGAAGGTCTGCGTTGCAACAATTCAGGAATATGAACCAGCTCGGCAATGGCCTGCACCTGCCGCTCTACGTCCTTTCTGTCCAGCTTTCGGATAGAGAGCGGAAAGGCGATATTGTCGAAAACCGTCATATGCGGATAGAGAGCGTAATTCTGGAATACCACCCCGACATTGCGCGATTGCGCATTGGTATGAGTCACATCGCGCTCGCCAAACAGAATGCGTCCACCGGAGACCTGATGAATGCCGCAAATGGCAAACAGGGTCGTGGATTTCCCACAGCCGGAAGGGCCGAGCAGCGCGATCATTTCGCCATCGGCAATCTGCAGATCCATATTGTCGATGACCCTTGTGTCACCAAAGCTCTTGGAGAATTTATCAAGCGTAATACGCATCAGCCTTTCGTGCCTCCGCCGTAAATATTCATCAGCTTCTTGTTGAAGACGAGATAGAGAATGATCACCGGGATGACATAGAAGAGCCCGATGGATTTGAAGAGATTGAAATCGAAATGCTCGTTGTCCTGAATATATTCAGCCAATAACACTGAGAGCACCCGCACATTGGCGCTGGGGGCAAAGATCTGCGGCAACAGATATTCCTTCCAGCCTTCCAGAAAGGTGAAGACGCCGAGCGCAATCAGCGCCGGTTGCACCTGTGGCAGGATCAGCCGACGCCAGACCGTGAAGCGGCTGGCCCCATCGGAAATGCCAGCCATTTCGATTTCCCATGGCACCGTGTCGTAGAAGCCTTTCATGATCCAGATGCCAAGCGGCAGCGTCAGCGCCGCCCGGATCAGGATCACCCCCGTCAGCGTGTCATAGAGCCCGACCATCTGCAGAGTGATGAACAGGGCGATGACCAGCGTGATGGTGGGGAAGGCATGCAGGGTCATGATCCCGGCCAGAAAGAAGAACCGGAACGGCATATTGAGCCGCGAGAGCGCATAACCCGCCGTCAGTGACACCAGCAAAACGATGGCAGTCATCACCGAGGAGAAGAGGAAGGTGTTCCATGTGGCCAGCCACACATCCCTTGCCCCGTCCGCCGCGCTCCATAAAAAACGCCAGTGGCTGAGCGTGAACTCGTTCGGGATCAAAGATCCCGGCGCCGTGTTGGTCAGGGTATCAATGACCAGATAGGCATACATGATCAGGGTTGGCAGTGAGGTGATGCCTAGAAACAGCAGGATCGGCCATTTGTTAAAATTGCGCGATTGTTCATTTTGCATGATCCGGCCTCCTAATTTTCGATGCGCGGCTTGGCGACAAGCTGATTGAACTTGAAGACCCGCAGATAGAGGAGGGAGAGAAGAATGCCGACAACCACCAGCACCAGCGCCATGGAGGCACCATAGCCATATTGCAGATTGCCCGCATAATTGTTGAGCGCGGTGAAATAGGCTTCCAGCGACCAGACCGTCGTCGAGCCTCCCGGGCCACCATCGGTAGAAAGCAATATTTCCTGAAAGGAGGTCAGCAGCGACAGGGTCTGATAGGAGGTCACAAACAGGATAGGCCAGCGCAATTGCGGCAGGATGATATGGCGGATCTGCTGCCAGCGCGAAGCCCCATCCACTTCGCTGGCATGCAGCATGGAGGCAGGGATGCTGTTCAGCGCAGAGGAGAAAATCAGCATTCCCATCGACGCCCCGATGAAACCGTTGATCAGAATGACCGCCGTCCAGGCCGAAGAAACCGAGCCGAGCATATAGTTGAAGGGCGCGACGCCGAACCAGCCGGTCAAGGTGGACAGGAAGCCATTGTCCCACAGCAGCCATTTCCACAGCAGAACATAGAGCACCGGCGGCGATATGCGCGGCAGCAGCCAGACGGCGCGGAAGAAAGTGGCCTGACCTTGCGGCAGATAGAAGGTCGTCACAGCCAGAAACAGCGCAAAGCCGATATTGAACAGCACCAGCGTGGTCGCGACATAGAAGATGGTATTGAGAATGATGAATTTCGATCCCGGCTTGTTGACCAGCGTTCTGAAATTCTCCGTTGTCCAGCTCCAGCCGGTATAGGCCTCCTTGGCCAGCAGATCGCGCCCGCCGGCATCAAGCGACAGATCAAGCGCTGCAAGCCCGGCCAGAAAAGCCTCCTTCGTCGCGAAACGCTGATTGAGGATCGATTGGGAAAAGGGTTCGGCGGCCAGCTTCAGATCGCGCATGCTGCGCGGTCGGCTACGCAGTTTTTTCAAGGCGCGCACAAAGTCCCGGTTCGACTTGAAGCTCTTGCCACCCAGTTTTTCACCGATTTCCGCCAGGAATGCGGGCGAAACGCCAGCCTCGGCGGCAGCCTTCAGGCTCGCCTCCCCGACATGATAGCCCTTGGTGCCCAGAGCCTCGATGGTGTTTGTATCAAGGGCAGGATTGTCGGCCAGATGCCTGATGGTCTGCGGCGTAATCATGTAATCGCCACCGCTGATGCCCGTCGCCGTGCTCATGTTGGTAAAGGCGAAAACACCGGTCAGAACCACCGGAATGAGGAAAAACAACAGGACCATGACCAAAGCCGGCGTCATGAATCCCAAACCCAGCAAACTGGTTTTCTGGCGCATGATCACCCGTCGCCTCGTAATAAGTGCTTCATTTGAAAGGCCTTCCAATATCGCCCGCAAAGGCGAAGGTGGCCGGACGCTGGAGAGGATGCGCCCGACCGGAGATTTGAGCAGCCGATATCCCGATAGGTCATACCGGCCACACGGGGGGTTATTTCATGATGATCGCGTCAGCCATCGTGGCCTTATATTCGGCTTCCACATCGGCCACCGCATCAGCCACGCTCTTCTGACCGGTCCAAGACGCTTCAAGCCCCTTGAACATGACATTCCAGAAAGCGCCGAATTCGGTATTGTTCGGCATGGAGACAGCATGCGGCAGCAGACGCACGGTTGCTTCAGAGGCCCAACGGTCGTTGGAATAAAGCGGAATGGCAGTCTGCTCGGAGCCTATAGCCAGATGACCGGACTTGATGGCATGCAGCGTGTTGAGGCGCGGCTCGGAAGCAATGGCGACGAGCTGGGATGAAATTTCCGCCACCTCGTCATCGCCCGTATTGCTCACCAGATAGACCAGCGGATGGGTGACGGTGTTTGGCTTGCCGTTGGCGTTGCCTTCAGGAATGAGGGAAAACTGGATATTGCCGAAGAAATCCTGCTGGCCTTCCTTCTTGTAGCGGGCATAGTGCCAGGTGCCACCATGCCAGATACCGGCCTTGCCATTGGCAACTTCGTTATACCACTGGCCCCAGTCGGTCCCCAGATGGGTTGGAGAGGTCACGCCCATTTTCACCGCATCAGCAAAGAACTGATACATGTCGATCATGGCCTGCTTGTTGAAGACCAGCTTGCCGGTTTCAGCATCCTGAATTTCCCCGCCGAAGCTGACATAGAATTGCCAATAGTCAGGGCCGTTGGACACGCGCGGATAGAAGCCATGGCCTTTTTCGACCAGACCGGCATCCTGCATTTTCTTGGCATCATTGAGGGCGTCATAAAGGGTATAGTCGCCGGATTCGATCTTGGCTGGCAGCGCCTCGATCTGCTCGTCGCTGTAACCGATGGCCTTCATATGCGGCTTGAAGAAGAAGAATGGGCGAGATTCGGCATCCTGCGGCAAGCCCCAGACCTGACCATTGAAGGAAGCAATGTCGATCAGGTTGGGATAGATCTGGTTCATCGGCCATGCGTCAAGGTCGATATAGTCCTCAATCGGACGGATCAGGCCGGACTGGGACCATGGCGCGATATCTTCATGGCCCGTCACGATGATATTCGGGGCGGTCTTGGATTCGGCCGCCAGAGTAACGGCCTGCTTGAAATCGTCCCAGCTGGTGAAGGTCTTTTTCTCCACCTTGATCGAGAGATCGTCACCGCTTATGGCAGCTTCGCGCATCAATTCTTCTGCGGCAATCTCGATATTGTCGACGCGATAATTCTCACTCTCGCCGGTTCCTCCAGACCACACACTGATGGTCAGATCCTTGGCCAGCACTGCCGTGCTGGACAAGGCGAGCGCAGCGGTAATCGCCGCAAGCTTGAGGCTTTTGGAAAGGGTCATCCCTATATCTCCATGAAACGAATAATGGCTTGAAATCCGGACTCTGCGCTGAAGGCAGAGGTTGAAAGATGGCTCTTGCACACGTGTGCATTACCGGACTCTAAGCGCTCTACGTGACATGATTATTACGGTTGCCCAGAATTTTTGTGACACGGGCTTTTTGGCGCCATCGATACAGAAAACAGCCAAGGGCCGACCTGTCAGGCCAGCCCTCTTTCATGAAAATCAGGGATATTTAGTTCTGTCGGCCCGCTGGGCCACCACGATCATTCGCCCGAAAGCGCAATCACAGGATCGAGCCTTGAGGCATTGCGCGCAGGCAGATAACCAAAGGCGATACCGATGAAGCAGGAGCAGGCCACCGCCGCGACAATCGAACTGGTTGAATAGACAAGGCTTATGCTGCCGCTGAAATAGCTGAAGGCTGCACCGAAGCCAAGCGCGGTGCCGATCCCGGCAATCCCGCCCACCAGACAGACCAGCGACGCTTCAATCAGAAACTGCCGCAAAATATCGGACTGGCGCGCCCCGACGGCCATACGCACCCCGATTTCCGAAATCCGCTCGGAAACCGAAACCAGCATGATATTCATCACCCCGATACCACCGACAATCAGCGATATGACCGCAATCGAGCCAATGAGCAGCGTCATGGTCTGGGTGGTGCTGGTAATCGTCTGACGGATATCATCGGTATTGAGAATATAGAAATCTTTCGAGCCATGCCGCTGTGTCAGGATCTTGGTTGCAGCCTCTTCTGCATAGCCCATATCGAAATTATCTCGCACCCGCAAGGTGATGCTGCGCAAGGTCTTGTCGCCTAGAAACCGCGCCTGCACTGTGGTGTAGGGCAAATAGAGCGAAAGCCGCTGACTGGAGCCGAAACCATTCTGCTTGGCCTCGGTCACCCCAACCACCCGCAATGGCACCGAACCGACAAACACGGTTTTCCCGATCGGATCAATCGCGCCATCCTCAAACAGCGCATCCTTGGTATTGTCGTCGATCACGACTTCCTGTGCGAAGTCATGAACGCTTTGCCCATCGAAAAAGCGCCCGGCGGCCAGCGTCAGCCCCTTGGCCGAAAAATACTGCTCGCTGACCCCATTCACCTGCGCATTGCTTTCGGTGGACCCGTAACGAATGGTTTCCTGCGTCGAAACCGTCGGCGTCACCGCCATGGTGAAAGGCATCTTGGCCAGTTGGTCGGCATCATCCACCACAAGCGTGGTAATGCGCCCGGACCGCACATCACCGAAATTCTGACCGGCGAAAATCTCCAGAGAATTGGTGCCCAGACTGGAAATATTCTCCAGAACCTGCTGCTGCGAGCCCTGCCCGAGTGCAACGACACTGACCACAGAAGCAATACCGATGATGATACCCAGCATGGTGAGAAAGGCACGCAGCTTGTGCGCCCACATCGACCGCGCAGCCATGCTGAAAGCTTCAAACAATGGCCCGAACAGCCCCGTTTTCATCGGCTGCAGAAAGCGGGCCTTGGCTTGAGGCGGCTGCAGAGACGAGCCCGACGCCTGCAAGGCTGCTGTTTCGGCGGCCCCGGCCTCATGTGAAGGCTTGTCCGAAATGATCCGGCCATCACTGATTTCGATGATGCGATCGGCCCGCGCGGCAATGGAAGGATCGTGTGTGACGATAATCACCGTGCGCCCCTCCTGCTGCAATTCGCGCAGAATGGCCAGCACTTCATTGCCGCTTTGCGTATCCAGCGCTCCGGTTGGCTCATCAGCCAGAATGATTTCCGCATCATTCATCAGGGCCCGGGCGATGGAAACGCGCTGTTGCTGTCCACCGGAAAGCTGGTTGGGCCGATGATCGGCCCGCGATTCCATACCGAGACGGGCCAGCAATTGCTGAGCCCTTTCCTGCCGCCTGCCGGATGAAATCCCCGCATAGACAGCCGGAATTTCAACATTGCCCGTGGCAGACAATTCTCCAAGCAAGTGATAGCGCTGAAAGATGAAACCGAAATATTCCCGTCTGAGCTTGGCCAGAGCATCTCCGGAAAATTTGCCCGCCTCTCGGCCTGAAATGCGATAGCTGCCCGATGTTGCCTTGTCCAGACAGCCCAGAATATGCATCAGGGTTGACTTGCCAGAACCGGAGGTGCCGATAATGGCAACCATTTCCCCGGCATTGATCGTCAGATCAACGTCATCAAGCGCAACAACGATGCTATCGCCGGACTTGAACTCACGGCGCAGCTTTTCAATGCGTATCAGTGGCTCGCTCATGATCAGAAGCCCATCGGCGGCGGTCCACCCGGCCCGCCTCCCATGCCGGAACTCTTTTGGTCCGCCTTGGCGAGAATATCGCCGACAATGACGGTTTCCCCGAGCTTGAGCCCAGACCGTATCTCGACATTGGTCTTGTCATTCAGTCCTGTTTCAATCTCACGGCTGCTGACACGACCTTCATCATCGATCACCCGCACGACGCTGTACCCTTCCTTGCTGTCAGCCCCGAGCGCCAGCGCGGGAATGGTAAGCACATCCTTGGCCTGACCCAGCACGATATGAACCTCTGCGGTCATATAGGTCTTGAGCGCGCCATCCTGATTGGGAACGGTGAAATTGCCATAATAATAAATGGCTTCGCTGGAAGAACTGCTGCTGGAGCTGGAAGAACTTGACGAGGAGGAAATATCGCTGTCGCTGGTGATGGATTCCGGCGCCGGTTCAATGCTTGTCAGGGTGCCATGATGCACATGATCCACATCGCCAAGCACGGTGAAATAGACATCCATGCCGGTTTTCACCTTGGTGATATCAACCTCGGAAATTTCCGTGCGCACGATCATCTGGTCGAGCTGCCCCAGCACCACGATCGTCGGGGCCGACTGCGATGCATTGAGCGTCTGCCCTTCCTGAGCAACAATCGCCAGCACCGTTCCGTCAATCGGCGCGGTGATCTTGGTCCGGTCCAGCGAAATCTGCGCCGTATCGACGGCCACCTGCGACTGGGTTATTTCCGATTCGATCTGCTTGATCTGTGCTTTTGTCACCTTCTCGTCCGCCAGCGCACTGTCATAGTCGGACTGGGAAGAAGACGCCTTGTCCAGCAGCTCTTTCTGGCGCGCCAAGGTCTTCTCATAAAGAGTGAGATTGGCCTGTTTCTCTTCCAGCTGCGCCTTCATATTTTCCAGCGCCGCCACATTGGTCTTGAGGCTGTTTCTCTGCGTCTGGTCATCAATCTGCGCAATGAGATCACCGGCCTTCACCTCGTCGCCCAGCTTCACCAGCATATCGGTGATGCGCCCGGAAGCCTGCGAGCCGACGGCCACCAGCCGTACAGGGCGCAATGTGCCGTTGGCCAGCACAGTCTGCTCGATGTCCTGTTTGCTCACCTTGGCTGTGATATAGGCCGGTGCGGGAGGCGTGCTGTAGCTGTGCCAGCCCCAATATCCCAACCCCGCAAGCAGGGCCACAACAAGACCTGATGTAATGGGCCAGATTCTCATGGTTGCTTCACTCTGATTTCAGTATGGCCGCTGGCCATTTCCGACAAACAGGATCTTAACGTCAAAGCTTGGCGAAAATTTGCAAGGGCCGTTCTGAAAATTACCGATAATATCGCTATCTATTAGCCTCAATCGCCTCAACTGTAAATCCAAAAACCCGCTCAACATGAAATTAACCTATTGATATCATTAAGTTTATTTCTGTTTGTGCGATTTTGTTTCTGCTCAGAAGCAAAGCAGATTTCACCCCCGCTGAAATGAAACTCCAATGAGGCTCCCATGACAATAGCATACGGCGAGACGTCTCTTTTGGCCCGGCGCATCGCACCAAGCGGCCAGATCTGGCTTTCTGCCCGGTCGTAGGGGCCGTCAACAATCCAGAAAAATGGAAAAACGCCGCTTTGCCAATATCTTGCAGAAATAAGCGCAGGATCTGTTTTTGAAGACCGCACAGGCAAAAGGACAAAAAAATAGCCGAACTTGCGTTCGGCTACTAAGTTCAGACTGCGCAATAGCACAGTGCAATCACCTTCCAGAGGGGAACAGCTGTCGACAATCATCGATACAAAAGAATGAATTTTCCATCGAAAACTGCCTTCAACTTAGGCATATACTGCACACAAATTAATCAACAAACAATTAGCAAAAATGCATACCTGACACCCACTTGCGGTTTTCCACCCGTTTGGGAAAAGACTATCCACCGCTAAAAAGCGGCATATGTGAACATGGTGAACATCCCCTATCGCCGACGCGATAAGGGCGACACCTTGGTTTCTATATGGCGGATGATCAGATCGGCAATATTCTTGCGAGTGGCATTTTCAATGCCTTCAAGACCGGGTGAGGAATTGATTTCCAGAACCTTCGGGCCGGTCTTGCTTTCCAGAATATCAACACCGGCAACCGCCAGATTCAGCTCCTTTGTCGCTCTGCGGGCGATATCCCTGATGCTCTTGGTCAGCTTGACCGACGTGGCCTGCCCGCCGCGATGCAGGTTGGATCTGAATTCCCCCTCCTGCGCCTGTCGCTTGATGGCTCCGACAACCTTGTTGCCGATGACGAAGCAGCGGATATCCGCACCGGCTGCCTCGGCAATGAACTCCTGAATCAGGAAGTTGGCATCCAGCCCACGAAAGGCATCGACAAGGCTTTCAGCGGCCTTTCTGGTTTCGGCCAGCACCACGCCCTTGCCCTGTGTGGAAGAGAGAAGCTTGACCACGACCGGCGCGCCGCCAACAAGGGAAATCAGATCCTTGGTATCCTTGGGCGAACTGGCAAAGGCTGTCGTTGGCGTGCCAATTCTGGCGGCCGAGAGAATTTGGTGAGCCAGCAGCTTGTCGCGCGAAGCCCCGATGGCTTCCGCCGAGTTGAGGCAATAGGCCCCGGTATTGGAAAACTGGCGCAAGACCGCCATGCCATAGGAGGTAACCGATGCACCAATGCGCGGAATAACCGCATCAAAGCGCGGCAAAACCTTGCCGTCATAATGCACTTCGGTATTGAGATCACCCATTCTGAGATAACAGCGCTTGGTGTCGATGATCTCGATTGTGTGCCCGCGCGCCTCGGCAGCTTCCACCAGTCTGCGGCTTGAATAATTGTCCGGCTCACGGCTGAGCAGCGCAATTCTGAGCGGCCGTTTTACCGGCGCCCGGGACTTGACCTCGCGATAAAGACCATAGGACAGCTTGGGCTGCAGAAAACTGCCATTTGGATCGACAATCATATTGTCCGTGATCGCGGTCCGGCCCAGCAGCATGCGATAGGCCATATTCTCTCTGTTGGCCAATGTCACTTCAATTGGCCAGTGTCGCTCTCCGATGCAGATGGTCGTCTCGATGACATAGCGCAGCTCGGTTTCACCATTGGAACTGGTTACATTGCGACGATCCTTGACCGGCGCCGAACAAATGATCTCAAGACTCGGATTATCCGGATCCGGATGCAGCAAAAAGCGAACTTGAGGATTCTTTTCCGACCCGAAAGGCTCGACAACGGCAGCATGCAGGGATGAAGTCCTTGCCCCTGTATCAACTTTGACCTTCAGAGCCGGAAGGCCCAGATCAGGCAACGCAACCCATTCTTCCCAGCCCAGAGAAAAAACTTCACTCATCAAATACTCCCAATAGCCTCTGGCCAAAACGGATTACAACAATATGGACGCCTCATGCGGCAAACTCTCTCTGCCGCGAGTTTCGCGCACATGCACGAAAAAACAGGATGCGTCAAATAAAACATGCGCCCCAAGCAAACAGGCCGAAGCATAAGCAGACCATGCGACCTCTTTGTGTCAGCAAATCTCTGCCTCAGGCATCCCTTTGAAGAATGCCGCCAGCCAGTATCAGGCTTGCCTGAAAGCAAGCCCGCCTATGATTTGGAGGGCGTGGAAGCGCGGCGCGCCTTTGTCCTGTCCAGCCCCAGCGCATGTTCGCGGAAAATAACGAATATCCCCGCACCAATCACGACTACAGCACCAATCAGAACCTGAGGCAATGGCACATCCGAAAAAAGCAGATAGCCAAACAGAATCGCCCAGATCATGCTGGTATAGTCAAAGGGTGCAATGGTGGAGGCATCGGCATAGCGATAGCTCTGGGTCATCAGAATCTGCCCCACGCCGCCAGTAAGGCCAACCACCAGCAGCAACGCCAGCGTCTTCCAGCCCGGCATCACCCATGCCCATTCGGTCCAGACAAGACCAACGGGGAAGGACAACAGCGCCAGCACGGTACCCGCACCATGGAACCAGATGACAATCGTCGAGGTGCGCTCGGTTTCGCACAATTTGCGCACGAAGATCATGGCCAGCCCGCCGAGAAAGGCGGAAGTCGCCGCGCACATGGAACCCAGAAAGGCACTGTCATCCATACTGCCCGAGCCAAGATGCGGCGACAGGATGATGATGATACCGACAAAGCCGATCCCGACCGCACTCCAGCGATAGATCTTGACCGACTCCTTCAGAATGAAGAAGGCAAGAACCACCACGAAAAGCGGCGAGGCAAAGCCGATCGCCGTGGCATCGGGAAGCGGCAGCAGTGCATAGGAGGTAAAGGAAAACATCATCGAGATGATGCCAATCCCGGACCGACCGATATGGCCAAGAGGATGGCGGGTCTTGAAGGCATTGCGCAGCTCGCCGCGCATGGCGACCATCAGCAACACCGGCCACAGGCCTATGAAATTGCGCACAAAGACGATCTCGCCAACCGGCACGCTTTCCGAAGCGATCTTCAAGGTCACGGTCATGATGGAGAAGACCAGCGTTGACGCCAGCTTCAGACTGATCCCGAGCACAGGAGCAGCTTCGCGCAGTCCGCTGGAGGGCTCATTCACAATCCCGGCATCCTGAGAATCTGCCGAAGGCTCGGCCTCTCCCTTTGCCCGCTTTTTCTTAAACAGCGCCATCGCCCTGCTCCATTCGTCCGTTTCGCGCAAAATTGCCTGATCACGCTCCCCACCTCCCACATCAACGGGCACGGCCGGAGATTGCAACAACGGCCGAAACTTTGAGAGGGAAAAGAGGGATCAGGATTGAACGGCACATTTGATCCGTCACCCTATCCTGACAAGCAAATCTGGCGAAATTGATGATTGGCGACATCGATACCTTGGCATTGATGGCACCTGTTGACTGGCAGATCCGGTTTTGGCACGCCCCGAACCGGATTGAGGGCGATTAATACTCTGCTTCTTGCGCTATTCAAGCTTTTTTCCCGCTCGCGCACGCATTTCCACGCATCTCGATCTGTCGGCAAACAGACCGGGCGCCTCTCGCAGCCATGCACAAGAGACAAAAAGGGCCACCTCCAAAGAGGCAGCCCTTTCCCGCAAATCAGAGAAGAATATCCTAAACGCCGCTGGCAATCCGGATGACCTGAGGGGCTGCCACGATGTGACCGTCCTTGTTGATCGCTTCGATCGCCTTGCCGATTCTCTCTTCCGTGGTTTCATAGGTGATCAGGATAATATCCTGGCTCTTGTCCAGACCAGCCGCAACATCGTCAGTCTTGAAACGGGACTTTTTCTTGTGCTGGACAATGCTTTCAAGCGAGATTTCCTGCTCGGCCATTCTGGTCGCAATCGAGGCAAAAACGCCATGCATGTCATTCACGCGCAGGCGGATATAGTAGCCACCTTCATGGGCATGAATTTCCGACTGAGAGAAAGGTTCCAGACTGTCGGCAGGCCGCCCCAGCGGCTTGATTGCAAGCCCGCGCGCCAAGTCGACAATATCGGCGATGACCGCAGAAGCGGTGGCGTCTCCCCCGGCGCCGGGACCGGCCAGCGTGATAGAGCCGATGGCGTCGCCATCGATCACCACAGCGTTGGTAACACCGGATATCTGCGCGATGGATGAGGTCTTTGGCACCAGCGTGGGATGAACCCGCTGTTCAATCCCGGTCGCCGTGCGCTTGGCAACGCCAAGCAGCTTGATGCGATAACCCAGTTCGTCGGCCGCCGCGATATCCGCCGGAGAAATGCTGGTAATGCCTTCAATCAGAATGGACTCGCTGTCGATTTCGGTGCCAAAGGCAAGGCTGGTCAGAATGGTCAGCTTGTGCGCGGTATCAAAGCCCTCGACATCAAAGGTCGGGTCAGCTTCGGCATAGCCTAGCCGCTGCGCATCCTTGAGACACTCCGAAAATGACAGGCCGTCATCTTCCATCCGCGTCAGGATATAGTTGCAGGTGCCGTTCAGAATGCCATAGATGCGGCTGATCGCATTGGCGGTCATGCTTTCACGCACAGCCTTGATCGCCGGGATACCGCCGGCGACGGCAGCTTCGAAATTGAGCGCCACATCCTGCTCTTCGGCAAGCCGCGCCAGACTGTTGCCATGCTTGGCAATCAGCGCCTTGTTTGCGGTGACAACATGCTTGCCTGCCCGAAGTGCGGCAAAGACAGCCTCTTCAGCAGGCCCGCTATCACCGCCGATCAGTTCGACAAAAACGTCGATATCATCGCTTTGTGCCAGGGCGACGGGATCGTCATACCATTTGAACCCGGACAAATCGATGCCCCGATCCTTATCCCGGCTGCGCGCTGAAATGGCACGAACCTCAACAGAATGTCCGGCAATGTCGGTTAGCTTCGATTGCATTAAAACAAGCCGCTTAAGGGTTGAGATGCCGACTGTACCAAGGCCCGCAAGGCCGATTTTAAAGGTGTAGCTCATAAATTTGGATGCCCGCTTATCGCTGTTCGCGTTCAAACAGCCTTATAGTCTGATGCGATTTTTCACGCTAATGAATATGGAACAAGTGGAATATTCTCAAGACAGCTCTTTCCAATTTTGATCAAGATATAAAAAAAATCGCGTCCGAAGCCGAAATCCTGAAGAGATTCCCAAAGAGCGCCCCCTTTCCGCTCGCTTGCCTTCAGCATTCCATGGGCCGAAAGGCATCTTTTTCCACAATGCAGCGACAACAGCGAAATCCGGTTTGGCAAGCACAAGCGGCATCAGGCCTCAAAAGCTTTCCCGAACCTTGAAATGGACATGCTGCTGAGGGGTGTCTTCAGCATGGGAATGCTGCTGCACATCCTCGTCAACAGGGGTCAGGGATGCGGCCCCATGCTTGATGCCGCGTTCCATGAACAGGGCCTGCGCATAGTCATTCACCTGCTCTACCGCCCCCCGCAAGATGGTGACGTCAAAGGCGTGATCATGATCAATCGGCAAACTGGTTGAAAAGAGCACCTGCCCATGCCGGTCGTGACGACCGCGCTGGAGCTTTTTCTCAAGCCCGACAACAGAATGATCCACCGTGCAGGAAACAACCGCGAGGCAATTGGCAGTCGGCTCTTCGGCTGGCATGGCGGCAAGGCCCCTGCGAATAAGATCCCTGATCGCCTCAGAGCGGTTCGACGCCCCGGAACGGGCAATGAACCGGTCCAGAACCTCGGTCAATTCAGCATCCAGAGTTATGGTTGTCCGCGTCATATTATTCATGCGTGCCCCGATTCTTTCTTCAGATCTCGAATCCGTTCCGTCCCGAGCGATAATCAAGCGTGAGCCCTGCAATAAAGGCACACTCGGTGCTTTTTGTAAAACCCTCGAAATAGGTGATTTTCACGAGTTTGAAATCGGATATTTGCGATCCGACCGGCAATTTCATCATATCCGTCCAAAAAGCAGGGACCATGACTTGCGCCGTCGTCGAGAGTATGATTTTTTATACAGCAAATCATACTGACAGGATTTTCCCATGCGACATGTTCCCCTCTCCTTGCCCGCTTTTGCCCTCTGTGCCTTTCTTGCCAGCCCAGCGCTGGCTCATTTTCAGGAAATCATCCCCTCGGCAGACATTCTCCCAGACGGGGGCGATGTGAAGATCGATCTCGTCTTCACCCACCCCTTCGAGGGCGGCCCGGTGATGGAAATGCAAAAGCCTGCGCAAATGGGCGTGTTCAAGGATGGCTCCGTAACGGACCTGTTGCCGCAGTTGAAGGAAACGCCCATTGATGGCAAGGCGGCATGGAGCCTTGATACCAGTCTGGACGAACCGGGCGCCTCGATCTTCTTTGTCGAGCCCCAGCCCTATTGGGAACCGGCGGAAGGCAAATATATCGTCCATTATGCCAAGGTGATCGTTGACAGTTACGCCTCGGGCGAAGGCTGGGACGAGCTTGTCGGCTTGCCCGTCGAGATTCAGCCCCTGACCCGCCCGACCGGCATTTGGACTGGCAACCTTTTCTCCGGCGTGGTGCTCAAGGGCGGCGAACCAGTCCCATTTGCAGAAATCGAGGTTGAGTTTGTCAATGATGGTTCTATAACTGCGCCCAACGATGCTTTCATCACGCAAGTGATCAAGGCCGATGCAAACGGAACCTTCACCTATGCGATGCCGCGCGCAGGCTGGTGGGGCTTTGCCGCTCTCATTGAGGGAGACACGCCCATGACATCGCCGCAAGGCAAGCAAGTGCCCGTCGAGCAGGGTGCCTTAATCTGGGTCAAAACAACCGATATGAGCGGGAAATAGGCGAGAATGGCACATATCCCTGACGGCATACTCAGTGCCCCCGTGCTGATCGGCGGGGCCACTGTGGCAATCGCAGGTGTAGCGATGGGGTTACGCAGCCTGAATGACCGCGCCATTCCACGCGCGGCCATCTTGTCTGCGGCCTTTTTCACCGCGTCGCTGATCTCCGTGCCCGTCGGCCCTTCCAGTGTACATCTCCTCCTGTCCGGCCTGATGGGCATCATGCTTGGATATGCGATTTTTCCGGCTGTCGCGGTTGCCCTGCTGTTACAGGCATTGCTATTCGGCTTCGGAGGTCTGACGACCCTTGGCGTCAATCTGGTCAATATCGCCCTGCCGGGCTTCCTGCTTGCCCTATTGATCGGCCCGATCATGCGCTCAGCGCAATCAGCGGCCATGCGAACCACACTGTCCGCCCTCATTGGTGGCCTGTCGGTCATGGGGACCGGGGGCCTCGTTGCCCTGTCGCTGGCCCTGTCCGCACCGGAATATACTCCCGTTGCCAGCATTCTCATTGCCACCTATCTGCCGCTTGCAATCGCGGAAGCCTTTGTGACCGCCGCCGTGGTCACTTTCCTCTCCCGTGTCCAGCCCGATGCTCTGGAACTCTCGGCCGGAGCTGCCAGCTGATGATCCGCCTCTTTCTGATCGCCGTTACCGCCCTTGCGCTCTTTGCCAACCCGGCAGCAGCCCACAAGCTGAAAGTCTTCGCCGCAACAAAAGGCGAAGAGGTAACAGGCTACGCCTTTTTCATCGGCGGTGGCAGGGCGCAGGGCACCAGCTGGACAGCGAAAAACGCCGCCGGATCTGTGCTGGCCGAAGGCACCACGGATGATCAGGGGCAATATGCCTTTGCTCCGCCTTCCCCCGTGCAATCGGACATCACGATCACCGTCAACACCCATGAGGGACATATCGCTTCCACCACCATTCCGGCCAGCCGGTTCGGCGGAACCGAGCCCACGCTCCGCGCGCAATCAGCAGCACACACCGCCGCCCGAACATCACCGGCAGGTTCGCCAGCAGAAACCCCGTCTTCCGGACAGCCAATCTTTGCCGCCCCGGACCTTCAGCCGATGATCGAGGCCGCGGTGCAAAGGCAGGTGGAACCTCTGCTTGAGCGGATCGAACAAATGGACAGCCGCATGCGCTTTACCGATATCCTTTCGGGCATTTTCCTGATCATCGGCCTTGCGGGCATCGGCCTATGGGCGCGATCTCGCCGATGAGTGCCAGCCTGTTGCCAACAGACCTGCGGATAAGACTGGTCGTCACGCTCCTCATTGTTTGCATTTTCTCCCAATTGCAAAATCTCGCGGTGGCATTGGCCGCCTGCATTGGCTGCCTGCTGCTGGCCTTGCTGGAACATGTCGAGCGCGATCTGTGGCGGCGGCTGCTTCATATGGAAGCCTTCGTCCTGTTGATTTTCTGCACCATGCCCTTTGTCATGCCCGGCACAGGCCTGTTCAGCATCGGCCCCTTGCAGGCCAGTCTGGAAGGGGTGATCCGCGCCGCCCTGATTGGTTGCAAAATCTCGGCATCGGTGCTGCTCTTGATGATTTTTCTCGGCTCGGTCGAACCGATCCGGCTGGGCGCAGCACTCCATGCCCTGCATATTCCCGAAACGCTGGTGCGCCTGTTCGTCATGACGGTGCGCTATGTGTCGGTCATTCGCATGGAAGCGGCTCGCTTGCGCAAGGCCATGCAGGCGCGCGCCTTTCGCCCGACAACCAACCGCCACACATGGACCAGCTACAGCTATCTGATTGGCATGCTGCTTGTGCGTTCTCTTGATCGCGCTCACAGGGTGGAAAATGCCATGCTGTGCCGTGGCTATTGTGGCCGTTATCCCTATGCCGAATTGTCTCCGCCACGCGCCCTTGACTGGCTCTCCTGCTTTGCCCTTCTGGTGATCGCCTGCGGCCTGTTGCTCTTCGACAGGTTCCCGATCTGGGGCTAACGAGCGCCAATTTTCGGCTCCAAACGCATATGACCGGCAAGGCTTTCGGCAGGCCGTAGCATGCGCAATCCGCCCCCATCCGGCCAATGATGAGCATCCACCGAATGTGACATCGGCTCAAAGCAGAAAAAATCCCGCCTGTAGCCCGGATCGAAGGACCGGTCCGAGACAAAGATCTGATAGCGCCCGAACAATTCGCTGGCCCTTATGCGAAGCGTCAGATCATCCTCGGGCCAGACGATTTCCGCCTCACCGGTCCAGCCTTCAAAGCCATTATTCACCCAGCAGGCAGGCAAAGGTCTCGCCCTGTTGAAATCAAGCGCCTCGCTCAGAGCAGACCGCTCCGCAGGCAACATCTGCTCGTCTTCGGTCCAATAGTCAGAGGCCGGAGCATATAATGTGGTTGTCGGGGTGAGCGGGAAAAAGGGATGCCAGCCAAGCCCGAAGGGCAACGTCGACGCCCCCCGGTTGGTAACCTCAAGCGAGAGGGAAAGACCTCGCTCATCCAGAGCGATTTCCTGTCTCGCCCGATAGGCATAAGGCGAGATGGCATCCGCCTCCTTCTCAAAGGAGAGCATGCAGCATTGCTTGGATGAATGCTCAAGCTGCCATTGTCCCAACCAGCCGTCGCCATGCAGATAGAAGGGATCATTCCCCGTATTGGGCAGAAGGCAATAATCCCTGCCCTCAACCGAGAAACGGTTGCCGCGAACGCGATTGCCAAAGGGCACCAGAGGAAAGCAGCCTGAAAGGCTGGCGCCATCCCTGCCCGCCTCGCCCCTTGACTGCAAAAGCGGCAAAACGCGCCCCTGATGACGCATCCGGAAAGACCAGATCGCGCCACCAAGAGGGGAAACCACAACAGAAAAGGGGCCATTTTCAAGTGTAATCAGCGCCATATCATTGCCCCCGCAACCTGAGACTGGCAAACGGAGGCCATCTGCCACCATTTGCCATTTTGACTATTGCCGGTTTTGCTGGAACTCGGCAAAGACCACAGCGAGGATCAGCAGCGAGCCCTTGGCCAGCAGCTGATAGAAGGTCGGGACCGAGGTCAGGATCATGCCATTATTCAGAATACCGATCACCGCAACACCGAGCAGCGCACCGACAACGCTGCCCTTGCCGCCATTCATGGCGCAGCCGCCAAGGAAGGCCGCCGTGATCGCTTCCAGCTCAAGCCCCTGCGAGCCGGAAATCGGCTGTCCCGATCCGGTTCTTGCTGCCAGCAGAATGCCGCCGATACCGGCAACCGCACCACTCATCACAAACGTGCCAACGCTGTAGCGGTTGAGATTGATACCGGCAAACCGTGCCACGATCGGGTTGCCCCCGATGGCATAGAAATTCCGTCCGACAATGGATTTCGCAAGGAAGATGTGAAAGACGATCGCCGTGATGATCAACACCCAGATCGGCAGCGGAATACCCATGAAACGGCCAATACCGATCATGCGGAAAGTGTCATTGAAAATCGAGATCGACTGACCATCGGAGATGATGAAGGCTACCCCGCGAAAAATCGCCATGGTGCCCAGCGTCACGATGATATGATTGACGCGGCCATAGGTTATGATCGTTCCATTGAACAGTCCGGCCAGAGCCCCCACCAGAATGCCAAAGCCGATACCGACCAGAGCGGAATCCGTGACCTGAATGGCGGTGGCAGTGGCCACCGTCGTCAGCCCGACGATGGAGCCAACCGAAATATCCATGCGGCCGGAAATGACCACCGCCGTCTGGGAAATGGCCAGCACCCCCAGAATGGCAATCCCCATGCCGATATTGAGAATATTGCGCATGGAGAAGAAGACATCCCCGCGCAAGGAGCCGAACAGGACAATCAGAACCAGCAGAGCCAGTATCAGGCTCAAATTGTGAATGCCAATGCGCCCCGCGGTTGCTTCATAAAAAGTCTCACGCGCATTTGCGCTGCTCGTATTCAGTGTTTCATCAGACATTGTCAACTTCCTCTTCAAGCAACCATCGACGCGGAAGGCATCGCGTGAAGCAGAATTTCCTCTTCATTGATGGCATCCCCCGCCAGCTCGGCGGTGATCTTGCCATCCGCCATGACCAGAACGCGATCCGCCAGCCCGATCAGTTCGGGCATTTCCGAAGAGATCAGCAGGATCGCGATGCCACTTGCGGCCAGATCATCAATCAGTTTGTAAATTTCGGATTTGGCCCCCACATCGATGCCGCGGGTCGGCTCATCCAGTATCAGCACCTTGGGTGAGCGGGCCAGCCAGCGCGCCAAAACCACTTTCTGCTGGTTGCCGCCAGACAGATCCGATACCTGCGTATCAAGACTTGGAGCCTTGATCTGCATGGTCTTTGCCGCAGCGCCGACCAGATCTTTCGCCGCATGACGATCAAAGAAACCATGGCGCGACACCAGATCGGGGATCACCATGGCACCATTATCCAGAATGGAGCGCATCAGCAGCAGGGCTTCATGCTTGCGGTCTTCGGGTGCAAAGCCAATACCGGCCTGAATGGCCGCCGCCGTATTGCCCGACGGAAGCAGCTTACCTTCCATGTGAACGGTCCCTGCGGTGATCTTGTCATAGCCGAAAATGGCCTTGGCCAGTTCGGACCGTCCGGCCCCCATCAGGCCACCGACCCCGACCACTTCGCCAGCATTGATCGTCAGCGAGATATCGCTGATCGCGGCAGAAGACAGATTGCGCACTTCCAGAACCGAACGGTCCTGCTTGCTCGGGCTTCTTGAGAAAAGCGTGCTCAACTCGCGCCCCACCATCTTGCGGGCAATGCTTTCGGTCGTCTCCTCGGCAACTCTCGTCTGGGAGACAATGCGCCCGTCGCGCAACACGGCAACCTGATCGGCCAGATCCACCACTTCATTGAGGCGATGGGAAATATAGACAATCACCTTTCCCTCTTCGCGCAAGCGGCGAATGATGCGAAACAGGCGTCGCGCTTCATCGTCGGTGAGAGAGGATGTCGGCTCATCAAAGGCAATGAACTGCCCCCCAGCCCTGACAGCCCGGATGATCTCGATCATCTGGCGCCGGGCCGGACCAATCCGCGCGCAGGTCTGATCGGGGTCCAGCTCGCCCTCCATGCCAAAATCCTTGAGCAGCGCCAGCGTATCGCGTTTGAGGCGCGACCGGTCGAGAAAGGTCTTGCCGATCCGCGGCAAATCACCAATGAAGATATTCTCCGCCACGCTCATGTCGGGCACAATCTCGGGTTCCTGATGGATCACCCGGATGCCCTTGGCGTGAGCTTCTCTGGTCTGGCTGAAACTCACCGGCTGACCGTCAATCAGCACAGATCCGGTATCGGGCGGAAAGACACCTTCCAGAATGCGCATCAGGGTGGATTTGCCAGCCCCGTTTTCTCCCACCAGCGCCAGAACCTCCCCGGGGACGAAGGTGATTTCCACATCCGCAAGGGCCTGCACGACCCCGAAGCGTTTGGAAATATTGGTCATACCAATTGTATTTTGCATCTCGCCTCCTTTTCAGATGCGAAGACCGGGCAGTTGAGCTTGCCCTTCCCTGCCGACAGGGTCTCCAGCAATGCCCATTCAAGAGCATCGCCCGTCAGCAGCGATATTCCAAAGGCCACCGAAAGAGGCCCCGGACCGGACAGGGCCTCATGACAAACACGAGGCCCGCATTTTCAGATCAGTTGCACAGACGGCCCTTATACTCATCGAAATTGCCCAGATTGACCAATTCCGGCGAGGAGAAGGTATTTTCAGGCAGCTCCTTGCCATCCTGAATGGCATCCAGCAGCAGATTGACGGCCACCTTGCCCTGATTTTCCGGGTTGAACCACATGGTGCCCTTGAAAGCGGAAGCCCGTCCATTGCCGAACGCATCGCATGCACGGCTGCCATCGATACCGACGCCGATGCCATTCTCGGCCGCATAACCGGAATTTTCCATCGCGCGGGCAGCGCCCAGCACGCCATCATCATTGCAGGAATAGAAGATCCAGTTGGTAATCTGCGGATTCGCCGTCAGGGTCGTGGTCATCACATCAATGGAATTGACCATGGTATTGTCATAGGCAACCCGGGCAATATCCTCGCGCTTGAAATCCGGATTGGCTTTCAGGAAAGCATCTTCAGCGCCCTTGTTGCGCAGCATGCAGGTATCGGCCTTGCGATCCTCGATCGAGGCAATCTTGACCGTTCCGGCGTCCCAACCGGATGCCTTGTAAAGGTTGGACAGCTCCTCGCCGACCGCCAGCCCGATATTGTAGGAATCCAGCCCGACAAACGGCACCTTGGTTCCGTCTTCATGATAGATATCATCATCAACGGCCACCAGCTTGATGCCCGCCTTCTTGGCGCGCGCCGCAACCACCGGCCCGATGCCGCGATCAGGCACGACAATGGCAATGCCCTTCACCCCATCCCCGATCATGGTATCGACCGCCGTAATCGCCAGATCGGCATTGAACTGGACATCCTGCGACACAAGGCTCGCACCGCGTGCTTCGGCCGCTTTCTGCGCGCCGACAACCTCGGCCACGAACCAGGGATGATCCCCCATCTTGTTGACATAGCCAATCTTGATATCGTCAGCATTGGCCAGAGTTGAAATGCTGCAAAATGCGACAGCAGCACCTATCCATTTCAGTGAGTTACCCATTATTCTCCTCCACAGTTATGGGCTTGACTTCAGACCGACAGAACGGACGCCGGCAAGGCTCCCCCTCTTTCGGCTTCAACCAGTAGCTCCGAAGCCAGAGCATGATTTGGGTCTTCCTTAAGGGCTCGAGAGAGCCAATCCTTTGCAACCGCATACTGACCACGAACCAGAGCGAGCTGTCCCAGCATCACATAGGCTGTAATGGACTGTCTGAGCTGAATGTCATCTTCAAAAATCAGCATGGTCGGCAGAGAGGTTGCGAAATAATCGATCTTTGCGGGTTTGGTCAGCAGCTCTTGCGCATAATCCTCCAAGGCATTGCACAAGCCCTCGGCCTCCTGATCGCGCCGCAAAGCTTTCATGGACAATATTGAATAATATGTTTTCTCGGAAAAGGCCCTGACTTCCATATCAAGGAAATCGCCTTTGAAATCAGCGGCCAAGGTCCAATTTTCCAGTGCTTTCTGCTCATTGCCCACTCTGGCATGGGCCACACCGGCCCAATAATGCGCGTCTGACTGGTTGGCGAGCAGATGCCGTGCCTCTCCCAGTGTCTGCGGGCTAGTCATGGCCTTGTCGAAAGCGGCACAAGCTGAAGCGACATCATCGCGTTCCAGCGCCTCGCGCCCCAGATTGAGACAGGTCCGGCTGAATTGCTCCAGCGCCATGCCTTCTCCGCCTTCCCAAGGCTGGAACTGCCGTTTCATCAAGCTAGCAAGGGCCTTGTCATAGGCTCCGGTGCTGTTAAGCAGCGCCACCATTTCGATGGTCAGATCATCGCGCTTGCTGACCAGATCACCATGGGCCTCCAGTTCGGCCAGCCTTTCCCAAGGCTGCTTGCCCAGACGTTTCCAGAGCTGATCACGTTCATAGAATATCCGTGCGTCCAGTGGATCGCAGGCAAAGGCCCGGTCATAGGCGACAAGCGCCTTTTGCGCATCCTTGAGGATATTGTGATAACCGATCCCCAGATTGCGCCATGGAATGGCAAATTTCGGCTGAGCCTCGACCGCCTTTTCCCAAAGCGAAATCGCCTCCCTGTGGCGCCGCTTGTCATAATAGAGATTGCCAAGATAATAGGGCGCCATGGCATCAGCCGGATTGGCGGCGATGGCTGCGTTGAGGATCGCGATCTCCTCCAGCCGGTGCGGGAAGCAAAAGTCACTGAGCGCCGCTTCTGCTGCCTTGCGCTGCTTGTCCGCCTCACCGGCAAGTCCAAGCTGGTCGGCAAAATAGGCGGCATAATAATGAATCAGTGGTTCCGTGCCCGACCCGTCCGGTGGCGTGCAGCGCGACGTCAGTTCGAAGGCGCGGTTGAACGCTCCCATTCCGGCATAATCCAGCGACAGATCCAGCAAGATCTGCGGATCAACGCTGAGAGACAGGCGCAGGGCGTCCCGTGCCAGATAATCCAGAGGATCAAGGGCAAGGGTCTGCTCGAACAGATCGTCTGCTTCGTCCGACCGCCCCAACGCCCTGAGGCAAAAGCCCTTGAGATTGCGGGCGCGCAGATTGTCCGGCCCGAACCGCAAGGCTTCATCCGCATGCAGCAATGCTTCGGACCATCGCCCGCATGCCGCATCGATTTGTGCCATGGCAAATTGGCTCGGAGCAACCCAACCGCTTGTCCAGCTCGCCTTGCCGAAATAGTCGTAAGCCACCTCCGAGCGCCCCAGATAACGCAAGGTCAGCCCCAGATGATAGAAGGCCTCGCCATCCTGCGGATTGGGATTGCGCAGACGCAGGCGACGAAGGGCCAAACGGAAATGCTTTTCTGCCTTTTCGAATTCACCCCGCCGCAAATGCCACAGTCCCATGGCATTGTTGCTGCGGCTGTCCAGAGGATCGCGCCGCAAGGCCTCGCGCCAGTAAAGATCCGCCTCGCGCGTTGCATGGCGATATTGGCTCAAATGCAGCCCGGTGATGTAAAGCTCGTCCAGACTTTCAATCTCTTCAGGCGCCAGAGGCTCTGTGGCCGATTGGGTCGCATCATCATCGCGTTCCCGCGCCACGCCCCATTCCAGAAGAAGATTGCCCTGCGCGTCATGAATGACCAGCTCCAGCTCTTCGCGACAGATATCCTGCGGCAACTCGGCCTCAAACCAGACCGGCGCAGAAGGTCCGGCATCGATCCCCCAGCAGGCCATTTCCTGACTGCCCCGCTTCACCCGCATCAGGGCACCGGCAATATCAACGACCGCATGCAGGCCGATCTTCAGGCGAGAGCCTTCAAGAGAGACATTGACCGCCATGTCCGGAGTTGCCTGATGAGCTGGTCCGATGTCGCGAATGCCATACCAATGCTGGGTAAAGACCTTTGTCTCCCCCGGTGCAATGAAGGCAAAATCCGGCTGATTGTCCGTATAGACCCCGGCCATCAGCTCGATATAGGGACGATAGATGCCATTGTCGTCCGGGTCGGTCAGATTGCGGTCCCACGCATAGCCGAATTCATGATTGCCCCATGTCCATTGTTTCTTGCCCGGCGAAACATGCCTGTCGGCCACATGAACAAGGCCAGCCCCTGCGGCATGATCATACCCGCCACAAAAGGCCCCTGACGAATCTACGCACATATAGGAGGTCGGCACCGGAATATTGGCATACCAGCGCATGTCGTTTGGCGCATAATTGGCTTCGGGCACGAACTGGCCGGGCAGATCGGCCTCAGGCACACCAGAGCGCGCCCGCTCGCCATAATCGACGCCATAATAAGGCCCTTGGCAATAGGGGAAATCGATCATTGCCCGCTTGGCATGATCAGCAACGCGCTTCACGTCTTCGGGAAAGAAGCTCTGATAATGCTCGTGCACTTCGGTTGCCGCATTGGCCCACCACATCACGGTTTGTGTCAGGGCCGTGCGATTATGCAACCGGACCAGAAGATCAAAACGGGCCGTTCCGGGATAGAGCCGCACTCCATGCATGCCCTTCATGCGGTTCATCGGCTCATGCTCACCCATCCAGACCGTCCGGGCACCATCGTCATGGGCTTCAATCACCCAATCGGTCGGCATATAGGTGCTGGGGCGATGATGCTGGGGCCAGTTGAATTCGATACCGCCGGAAATCCACGGGCCAGCCAGCCCGACAAGCGCCGGCTTGATCACATGGTTCCGATAGATAATGTCATATCCATTGGCCTTGTCGATCGCCGCATAGATGCGCCCGCCCAGCTCTGGTAGCAGAATGACCAGAAGATGCTCATTCTCGATAAAGACCGCGGTCCATTCATGGTCCACCGGCTGACTTTCAATCCGGTCGATGAATGGCAGCGGATAGACCCGCCCACTTGATCCCTGAAAGACCCTTTTTTCCAGAAACATCGGATTTCTTTCAGCCTTTGCAGGCTCATAGGTCGGCAACACCAGCGGCTGGCTCCAGGCCTTGACCGGGCCTTGCTGGGATGCGGGTGCTTCAGCAAAAAGGGTATGGCAAGTCATATCTGCATTTTGTCTTCAACGGCTGACGATTGGGTCTCTGAAGACATCCTCCGGTACCAATGGTGACGCCTGAGAACAAAAATCAGAATGGCAAATTTCCTGAATGATATGGAAGATATTCTGAAATGCGACATAGTCATGCATTTGCAGCAGGACTCGCTTTTGAGTATTTCCAATTCGCACTAAGCACAAAGTTTTAGAACCCATTCCAACCGCCATGAGAAAATCCCGCCCCTTCCGGCAGTCATGGCTGGGCATTTATTCTGCGACAAAGCACCGAAAATTCGTCTCAAAGCATCAGATATTCGCCTATAAAAAGCAAAAGGGCCTATTCTCTGCGTCCTTATGCTGAAGACATTTACAAACCCTGCCCCCTGCCTGCTCCCCAGACTGCCAGCGGAGCTGCAAAGCAGAAGCGGCCTTGATACTTGATTTCACTTTTCTTTTTGCGCCTTGAAATATGGACTATATGCCGAGAATTTCATATTGTGACGGCAAGGCGACAGGCCGCTATTTGCCAACCGGCACCTCCATAAGAGGCAATCCCTGCCTGATCGCATCAACCTGCAAAAAGGGCCATTGGCATGACGACAGACGAACACCAGATTCGCGAAGGCTTTGCCGGTCAGCGTTCGGCGGTCTTGCCGCGCTCGGTTGTTTCGAACTGGCTGGCCAATGATCCCCTGATCGACATGGTCCCCAGCGATGTGGGGATCTTCCCTCAGGCACAATGGCATTATGTGGATCGCCCGAAGGGCTCTGCGCAATTGATCCTGATCTATTGTGTTTCGGGAGAAGGCTGGGCCACCGTCGCGCAAAACCAGTTTCGCGTCCGCGCCGGGCAGGCCCTTCTGGTTCCCCCCAACATGCCCCATCTCTATGGAGCAGATCAGCATAATCCCTGGACGATCTACTGGATTCATCTGGCGGGCAAGAAGACCCGAAGCCTTTTGCAATTGCTCGAGCTGGAGCCGACATCCCTCATGCTCTATCCCGGACACGACCCGGCGCTGCCGTCCCTGTTCGAGCGCATTCTATATCTGCTCGACAGCGGCTATTCGGATGAGAGCCTTCGACTTGCCTCCATGGCAGCCCATCAGATGGCCACCCATCTGGTTTCCATTCGCCACCGGCTGCCCCATGGCGAAGACAGCCACAGGGCCAACATCAAGGGCATCATCGATTTCATGAACAAGGCCCTCGAACAAAAGCTTTCACTGGAAGAACTGGCCGCTCAGGCCAATATGTCGAAATCCCATTTCGCCTTCATTTTCAAGAAGCGCACCGGCTTTGCTCCGCTGGACTATTTCCTGCGCCTGAAAATGCAAAGAGCCTGCTATCTGCTCGACACCACAGATCTGCCCGTCAAGGTCATCGCCATGCAGCTCGGCTTTGAGGATTCCCTCTATTTCTCGCGCCGTTTTCGCCTCATCCACAATTGCTCACCCATACAATATAAGGCGATCCAGAAAGGGTAAGGCGCAAAAGGGCAGCAGGCAATTTGCCCTGCTGCAGCCGCGCAGGAAGACGTCAAATCCGGGCTTGATCCAGAGCGGAAAGGCGGCATCAAGCAAAAAGGATTGCCGTCTTGAGAATGAAAGCAAAATGATGGCAACAGGCCTTGCAGCCCAAAGGCTATTTTTGGTCTACCAGATCTTGCAACTTGTCCGTGGCAGCCTTCAGAATCGCGTCCATTTCGGAGGCTTCGAAATCACTTTTCACACCTTTGAGGGCCTGATAGGCCAAAAACAGATTTCCCGCCCGCTCCGCCAGATCGAGCGCATCCAGTCCATGAATGGAAATATAGTCAACAAGCTGTCCGGCATAATTCCACAGATAGAGAATATCGGCGGGCATGACGCCATCGGCGCGCGCCACGCCATAGTCATCGCCCACTCCGCCTTCGCCAAAATAGTCATCGAAACTGTCAGCCTCGTCGACGGCCAGAGCCATCGCCCGGGTCAGATCTTTGCGAAGCTGTCCCTCATCAATCATCATCGGCTGCTCTCCCTTGCCAGTTTGATATCCGTGCGCAACAGGCTGTCTTGCGCCCAGAAAGCCAGCAAGCGTAACCCAAGGTAGAAACTGGTCGATAACAGGGCAAAAGGCAAGACCGAAGACCAGTCTGTTGTGGCAAATAAACCGGGAAGACGATCAAGGCTGGCAATGGAATGCACGACCCCTTGCCTGATCCCCTGCAAGACATCGGCCTGCGCGATAGAAAGGGTGCTGAAAAACAGGCAGAACAGCATTCCCTCAACCAGACAGATCAGCGTTACCAGCCGCCTCTTGCGCACAAACAGCGCCAAATACTGATGAAACAGCAAAATGCTCCCCGCCATGACAAGCAGCAACAGGATGGCATTGATCGCAAGGCCTGCATGGGAAAAACCGAATCTGAGGAAGTAATTGAGCGGAATGACGCAAAAGACGATGCCACAGATAATGATCATCAGAAAACCGGCAGCCGCCCCCGGAACGGCAAGAGAAAACAGGACAAACCGCCGCAATGCCTGCCCCTTATTCCAATTGAATGCCAGCTTGAAGGAAAGAAGCCGCTTGGCACCAATGATCAGCCCTCCGAACAGGAAAACCAGCAGCAGAACAAGCCCCGGTAAACCGATCAGCTGCGCATTGAAATCGGAGAAGATCTTGCGATTGAGCATCATAACCGAGCCGATAAGCCCCGGCCCGCAGGCCTCCACCGCCAGCACGGTCAGAAAGGTCAGAAGCCAGGCCATGCCCCCGCTTCTGAGCGGCGTCGGCGGCCGTTTGGGCAAACTCACATAAAGGCCGACGAAAGCGGCAAGCGCGATGGCATCAACGCCCAGCACAGTCCAGCAGAGATCCTTGGGAGCGACCAGCACGAAGAGCGTGCGGATACTGAAAAAGATACCCCAGAAATAGATCAGCATGTCACGGGCATGAAGGCTATATCCCTGTTGATGCCAAGCCCGCTCGAGGGGAGAAATGCCCGTGCGCAAGGCCGAAAAGGCATCGGCCTGCGCAAGCTGCCCCATTTGCGAAAAGCCGTAAGGCGCTTCAGCATCGCCGACAAAGCGGAAAGCGGCCTGATCAGCATAAAATTCTCGCGCCTTGATATAGCCGACGATCAAACCGCGAAAGGTCAGATAAACGCCTGTACTGAAAAGAACGAAGATGATGATTGACAGCGGCAGGCTCAGGCTCGCTCCCATCGGGGTCATGGCAAGCATCGCCGATCCGATCACCAGCAGTGGACTAAAAATCATGAAAAACATGAAGCTCAGAAGCGCAACAATCACCACAAATGCCGAATTTGCCAGATTATCCCTTGTCACCGCATGGGCGCATTCATGCACCATGAAGAAGGTAAGCCGCTTTTGCAGACCATCCGATCGCTTGCCTTTCAAAAGACGAGAAAGATGGGCTCTGGGAGCGTAGAAAATCCGCTCCATGCCGAAAAAATCCGTTCCCGCTTCCCCCGTCTTGCCAATTGGCATCCATATATCGACAAAATATCCAACCCGCTGGAGCAACTGTTCGGCCACCCCTCGCGCCTCGGGATAAAGCAACAGGCTCTCGCCACCGGGTTTGTCATAGCGGGAAAAATGGGCTGCGAACAACAGCGCACAAATGAACAGCAGCAGCAACCAGGCATGCATGTCAAACGCGGAATTGCCTCGCGCCTGAAGAAATATGTCGACGGCTTCAGAAAGCCATGGCACCAGAAGCGAAGGATTGCCACCATAGATCAGATAGCTGAACTGGGCATAGAGTGGCCCGGCCCCTCTTGCCATATCCAGCGCCCACAGCATGGACAGGCTGAGCGCCAGAAAGGCAGCCCCGCCCATGACAAGAAAGGCGATCATGCTCTGGAAGCCAGCACCCGACAAGGCATGGGCGCGTATCTGCGGATAGAGCGCTAAAGTGACGGAAACTTTCTGCTGATCATCGGAAGTCATCTAATTTCAGTGTCTTGCAGATCGGCAGGTCAGGAATGCGCCGTCTGCCAATGCTCGCAAGGATAGGCGTGCGATAGGTTAAAAATAAAGTTGCTTTAAACGTCAATGCAAATACAGGTTTACTGGCGCCATGGTGTGATATAACGAAGGCCATGGCAACCTGATTTCTGCGACAATGCATGATTTGCAGCATTTCACTCAACAGAATCGCGATCCTGAAGCCGATTTCCCTCACTCTCTGGTCTGCCACTGCCTGCCCATGCATGCCGATCAACTGATCGAGCGCCTGAGTGGGGTGATGGCGCGTCGCGGAGAAATCCCCATTCTCATTATGAACCTTCAGCATCAGCACCAGATCCTCGCGACCCGATCCCTTTATCTCGAGTATCTCGATCAGTGGCGATATGGAACCGAGCAGCGCCTTGAATGCACTCAAAACCTCCACCGTGAAGCTTCCCGCCTCTATCTGGCGGCGCAAATGCCCCATATAGGCCTCAAAGGGCCTCTCTGTTTGCTCGCCGGTGGCATCCTGTTCGCGCACGCCTTCCCAGCGTTCGACTTCGCCATCAAGCCAGTGGGCCATCTTCTGGCGATAGGCATGGATCTTCTTGCCCTGAGGCGCTCGGAATCTGCGCGGCACCCACCCGAGGCGGGCGACGAAGCTGGCCCACCGCGGCAAAAGTGGCATCGCGCCGATCCCCACCCAGGCCTGCCTCTGGTCTTGATCTGATGCTGAATAGTCAAACAGCGCCCGCAACAGCATGTTGGCCGTCAGATCATCAGGCACTTGCATCAAGGGTTCGACAGACTGATCAAGCCAAAAGGCCCATTGCCAAAGCCAGTCCAGCCTTTTCCTGCGACTGGCCTCAAGTCTGGTGGCATCAAGTCCGTCACCCTGCAGCAGTCCGGCATCGACCTTGAGGCTGTCCCTGTCAAAGGTGAAATAGGCATCGTCGACCACCAGCGTTGTCTCGGGCGCATCAATCATGCCGACCTCCCTGTGTCATCGTGAAAGACAGCAGCGCATCCAGATCAGCTTCATAGATTTCCTCAGATGTCAGAATGACAAAGCGATTGCCAAGCTGCCGGACAAGGATCGGAGCTTCGGGCAAGGTGGCAAGCGCCGCCTTGATGTCTCCCACCTGTGCAGACAGGCTGCCATCTGGCAAAAACTGCAAGGACAGCCGGGACGGAGGACGGCCCCAAAGCTCGAAATGACTCAAATATCGCGCCCGATCCGTCAATTCGGCAACATCTCCGGCCTCAACCATCTCGAGACTATCGCAATCGAGGGAAATCCTCGCCCGGCGCCCACCTGAGCCAACCAAGTCGGCATAGGCCCTTTTGGGTGTGATCTCCAGCCCCGGCATCTTTGCGGCTCCAAGCCCGGAGAGTCTGGTGCCCAGACCGTCAAGCCCCTTGCAAAGAGACATCTGCTGCCCCCTCAGATCGCTCTGTCTATTCTCGGCGAGAATACCGATATCACCATTTTCATCCAGAAACAGCCCTTCAGGATCCCGCGTCACGGCCCAGGCTCCCAGCCAGTCGAGTGTCTCCAGATCGAACAGATTGACGCGCTTCTCGCCACTGATGGCAACGACATCCCCCCCTTGCCAGCGTGACAGGACTGCATGCCCACGGGCGACAAGATCGGAGAATTGACCATCGACCAGATGCCGGGAAATCTTGCTACCATTCAGACTGGCTGCCGACATATGCAGGCCATTTTTTCCCTTGCGATAGGCAAAGCGGCCATCTTCGGCGAGCAGGACATCGCAGGCCTCCACCTGATCCATCTGGCCATTGGCCTGCCAGCGATAAAAGCGCCCATCCATCATCGACAGGCAAAGCGATGCCATGTCCGCGCGATCCCGATCAAGCACCCGATCCACATCCGCATCGGGACCGAAGGAAAGCACCTTCCCCGCCAGTCCTTCCTGATTGATCGCACGCGCCCCATTCTCGCTTTCCCATTGATTGTCAGGCTGCCGCACCCAGCCAATAGCGGTCATCAAATCGATATGGCTCGGCTCAATTCGGGCAATCTGCCGGATATCATCCAGCGCAAAGCGCCCGGCGGCCAGCCCATTCTCCTCGCCATGCCAACGAAACTGCAACGACCCTTCTCGCCCGGCAGTGCGCCCGATCAGCCAGATGCCCGTATCCGCATTGCCGACGATCGATTGCTTGACGAAAGGATCATCCCGGCCTTTCCGCAAGGTCAACCGCGCATCGATCGCACGTGCATCCAGATGTCCCTGCCAAAGCCGTCCATCCATGCAGCGCATCAGCGTCAACGGACTATCGCCTTCCTCCCGAGCAAGAGCAAGCAGCGAAGACCCGTCATTCGCGGTCGCCGCCCTGTCAAACCGGCAGACCGGCTCGCCTTCTGCTCGATCCAGCTTTTGAAGCGAGAAAAGATCAGGATCAATCTCTGCATCATCACCAACCAGCGGCACGAAGCCCTGTGGTGAATAGGCCCAGATCATCCCTTGAGCCGAAACGAGCCCTTCCCTTTCGTCAATGGCGAGCCGCCCGCCGGCAAAATCAAGACGCTTCCAGCGCATGTCATCGCGATATTCGAACAAAACACCGGCTTGCTCATTGCGCACCCGCATTTGCTGCGCCTCATAGGGCCGCCGGTCACCCTGACGCGCCTTCAGCGCCGCCCCGAACTCATCCGAGGCCACAAGTTCCCCCTCTTCCCAGCGCCAGATCCGTCCAGCCTCAACATAAAGCCCGGCGGGCAGGCCCAAAGGTTCTTCATAGGAAGAGGCGACCGTTTTTTCCTGGCACGACAGCGTAACCTTGCCCTCATTGCCAAAGCGGGCCGTCCGGGAGAGCTTCAAGCCGTTCCCCTGCCTTGAAAGCTGCGAAAGATTGCCATGCCAACTCTGCGCCAACACGCCATTGCAGCGGACCAACGCGTCAAGCTCATCATGGGGAAAGCGTCCGGATGCAGGCAAGGCAATCGCCTCACCAAGCAGCTGCCCCTTTTCGTCAAAATAGCGCACCATGATGCGGCCCTTGTCCCGCTCCCAGCGCCAGAAGTCATTGCCTCCCAGATCTTCCCGCCCAAGATCAATGCCCACCTCACAAGGCAGCAACATATCCTGTTCGATGGCAAGACAGGCCCCCGATCCCGCAGCATAAACCGAGGCAGGCCTGCCGTAGTAAGTCCCGACATGAAGCACCGGCACATGATCGGACGGAGAGGAAAGGGAATTGCCAAGCTCGACAAAGCGTTGCGCGGTAATCTGCCCCTGTTGGAGCTGCAATATCTGCAAGCCAACCGACGTTCCGGCATAGAGCCGCCCGCCATGGCCATGAATGGCCAGAAACCGGTCCATCGGCATTGGCTCGCCTTTTTCCCAGCTGATGGGCGACCATCCTGCCTCGAAACCGGCAAGTTCGGTTTTCAGTTCAACCGAAGGCTTGCTGGCAACGAACCGCACCCGCAACCAGTCAAGCCCGGCGGCGAGGCGCTCGATATCGGGATTTTCTTCGTAGCCAACGCGCACAAAAGACTGCCCGTCCCACTTCCGGGCAATAGCCCCGCGCCGTGTGAGCGCGACAATGGCTCTAGTACCGTCCCGCATGGGGCGAACCGCCAAAGTCTGGCCCGATGGCATGTTGGCCGTGGCAGCAAGACTGGCAGACAGTGCATCAAAGCCGGAAAATTGCCGAACCCCGTCGCCCAGCCGCATCACCAGCCCCTGCTCCGAATAGGCTGCATCAAACAGGATATCGCTCTCAAACCGCAACCCGAGCCGCCTCTCTGCGCTCATGTTGCGCGTGGTCGAGCGGGTAATCAGACGGCCATCCTGATAGAGCCAGATCAGATCCTGATCGGTCGCGATCTGGCGATCGGTAAAGGGATTGTCGGCCCGTTGCCACCCCATCGCATCAAAGACCAGCCACTGCCGCTTGCCTTCCAGCGCATAAAGCCTGTCGTCTGCGCTGGTCAGCACCGACGTGCCCGCCGCAGGAAGGCTCGCACTGCGAGACAGATCATGCGTACCGACCAATCCGACGGGGGTAAGAAACCAGCTCTCGCCATCGGAAAAGGCAATATCGCGCCGGTCATCAAACAGGAAACCATCTCTGGAGAAGGCATTATAGATTCGCAGACCATCAGACCATTGTGCAGACAGGCCGGCCCCGCCAACCTGCCCCTTGATCTGCAATGCGCCAAGGTCAATCCTGTAGCCCGTGTTGGCCACAAGCGGCGACGGATTGTCCACCCCGATGGCGCGACCATCAGCAAAATAAACCCTACCATGACCAACCGCGCTGACATCTTCAGGCAAATTCATCCGCTTCCAGCGAAGCGATGGCTCCTTGCCGGTCTGATAAATCCATGCACCATGCCGGTTTGTCACCATATAGCGCGCGGCATCAAGCATCACGCTCTTGCCCGGCGCGGCAAAGGCAAAGCGCCCCTCTGGCATGGCGTCCCTTGCGGGCAGGTAAAAAGCATTTCCATTCTCATCAGAAAATGAAAATTGCCCCGTCTTTCTGTCCCAACCGAAACCGCCGCTCTTGGCCGCAGGAGCATCCGTGCCCGTCAATTGCCCATCGAGGCGAGCGACTTCATATCCGCCGGCGGATAGCACGATCTGCCCATTCTGCTGATCGATCCCGGTGCCATCCAGCTCTCCGCTTTGGGGCGAGAGTGCATTTTTCAAAATATCGGTTTGCTCCGCAAGCGAAGCACCGGCTCTGAAAGCCGCGAGCGCATCAGCCCCATCGCGCCTTTCAAGATCATGGCTGACAAGATCAAGCGCATAAAGGGCATCCTCGCCGACACGCAGCAGCAGAGCCTTTCCATCGATGACAACCGCTTCGATCCTCTCCAGATCGGTGCCAAGCTGTTGCTGCTTGCGGGTGGCACGATCAATCAGGAAAACCGCCCCATCCCGATTTTGAACAAGCCACTGGCTGCCATCAATCTGATAGGCTACAGCGATATCTTCGCCATCAAACCGCAGAGCGGGCGGCAGCAGGGGGTCGCAATGATCAAAATCAGCCTGCCCCGAAACCCACTGACAGAGGCTGACAGCCCCATCAGCCGACCGCCTGAGCAACTGGTTATTGCCCAGCACCGTAACCTGCTCTCCGCGCGCGGGCCGATAGGAAAAATGCTCTGGCATCCATCCGTTGGCCGCAGATGTGCCAGCCGGTTTGATGATCAGCAGTGATGCGGGGTGTTCCACGCTGCCTCCATCCAGAATGACCATCTGCCCGTTTTGCTGCCTTATGTGACGCCCATCAGGCGAGAAGGGCAAGGCAATGGCCGCCGACATCCCCGCCACCTTGTTATCTGGCTTGTGATTTGGCGCATCAGCCACGGCGAGCGCATTCTCTCCCAGAAAAAGCCAGTTGCTATCGGGCATCAGCGCAACATCCCGGATTCGATCCGGACTGAAAGGCAAGGCCGCAGCATGCCATTGCATCAGGGGAGACAGGGACAGCGCTTTCAATTCAGGATCGGCCACGCCGCCAAAAGAGCGCCCTCTCTTGTCTTCCAGCGTCAGAACAAGCTCTTCACCTCTGGCCCAGACATCCGTATGCGCAAAGGCTTGCCCGTCACTGGCAAATGCCAGCCGCGACCAATGGCGCTTTGCGCTGTCATAGCGCCAAAGAGCCCTGTCATCGCTGAAGTAAAGAGAGCCGCCAAGCCGGGCCACCGACCGGAAGTCTTTTGGCACCGGCAGCTGGCTCCCGCGCGGCAACATCAGGCTGGATAATGTGCCATTCTTCCAGATCTGATAGGAGCCATCATCCTGCAACAGGCCAATCTCGCGCCGGGTTCTGGAAACGGCCAACTGGCCTGCCGTCAGATGCTCGATCTTTCTGGAAAGATCCACGCTGGCACGCGAACAGCTGTCTGAAATTTTCAGCTGATCCAGCGCCACAATCCATGCATCCTGTTCATTGTGAACAACCAGATGGGACCCGATCAGCGACATCCGGGCATTGCGTGGCAGAGATTTCCTGGAAAGCCGGAAGCCGGAAAAGCGCCTGTGAGCCTGATCCCTGAGCCACAGATCCCCGCCCACCAGCGCAACCACTCCGGCGCCCGGAACGGACGCAACATCAATGATCGCATCGCCTGCCGGGCCCGGATTGCGATAATAGCAAGTCGGCTTGCCCGCCTTGCCATTGACAATTGTATGGCGGGCCAGAAAGGTTACCTCGCCATCATTCTGCACACTGGCAACTTCATCGCCCACCATGCTCGCAGACAAAACCCGCGCCCGCCCCACGGCAAGGCTCTTTTTGCCCAGCCATGCATTCTTGCCGTCATAGCTGACCGGAACCGATCCGGACAGACCGGCAAGATGCAGCGGCCCTGCCGTGGAGAGCTTGATCGTGCGAACAATGCTGCGTCGGGCAGGAGAATAGACCGTAATGCCCCTCGCCGAAGCCAGAAACAGTTCAGCCCCATTGCTTTGGGCATCACTGATCTGGTGCGCCCCGAAACCAAAGGCTTCATCGCTGCCTGTCAGGCGCTGTTTATGGCCCTCGGCAATGAGGCTCCCCCCCGATCCCAGCATATAGAGCGCGCCATCGACAGAGGCGATCTGGCGGATATCTTCGTTGACCGGCATGGAAAGCTTGTCGACATAGCCGCGTTCTGCCAGCGAATAGACACTGACAGACCGGTCTCGGGCCAGATAGGTCCGATCTCCCAGACTGACAACATCCCGCACCGGGCCGCTTTCCCCGCTATCCTCACCCAACATGGGTTGCAGCTCAATCGTGCGAACAGCGAGCGCCACGCGAAAGGGTTGCCCCTTGGCGTCGACCACGAGCAGATCATTTCCATCCCGGTGAATGGTCTTGAGCCTTGAGGGCAGCAATCTGTGGGCAACGCGATCAAGAATCGGCTGAGCCTCAGACCCGGCCAGCCGCCAGGCCTCGATCTGGTCGCCAGACAGCGCCCAGAGAATATCGGCTCCCCCAAAAAGTCGACTATCGGGCTGAAACAACAGGCTCGGAGACAGTTCCGCCCGGGAAATGGAAACATAGCTCCTTTTCTTGAGATCATGCAGAACAAGAAAATCCTCGCCCACCATCACGAGGCGATCAAACGCAGCGACAGAGCGTTTCATCTTGGCCAGCGGTTCCCTTGCCGCAAGGCCGTCATTGAGCAGAGATGCCTCGTCGCCAACGATCCGCCATGTCTGGTTGCTCTGGCTTTGAACCAGCAGCGCGCCCGTCCCGTCAAGCGCAAGAGAGCGCACCATCTGTCCATCAAGCGACCAGAAACGTATCTGGCCTGAACGCTCTAGCAGACCGACCTTTCCGGGCGCGGCAAAATAGATACCGTCAACAGAAGGCGCTTCCAGATAAGGCCCGACAGGATCGGCAAGCAACTGCTTCCAGTTTCGCAGTACCCGATCATAGAGATAGATGCCCGCTTCCCCGAGCATCATGATCCTCTTGCCGTCCTGCGACACCAGAGCCCGCGAAAGCTGCGCCTGAGACAGCTGCGGATAGAGTTCAGTCTCACCGAACAGGCGTTCCAGACCTCCCTCCTGGGCAAATCTGTAGAGCGCCAGACATGCGCCACCAGAGCAAGGCCTCTTTGCCAATATCAGGGCCTCGTCCTGATGCACCGCCAGATCGAGAATGGCGCCGATTTCCTCACCGACTAGCTTTTTTGAGTCGAGCTGACCTTCGGCATCGAATGTCAGCGTCATCAAGCCCTTCTCAAGGCCAAGCAGGAAAACCGGGCCGACAGCCGCCATTCTGGCGGGTGCCTTGAGATGCTCATCGGCCAATATCGCCTGCTGGTCGGCAACCGGAATGGCAATCCATTTGCGCTGCGTCAGATCAAACAGACCCAATCCGTCGGCTTTGGTTGCCATCAGAAGCCAGCGCTTATCTTCGCTAACGGCAATCCCGGTCACATCGGCCTCTTCCACCGGCTTTCCCGAAGCACCGACAAAGCGGCTGTCTGAGAGAATGGTTCGCCAGTTGCCCTTGTTGCGCAGCACAAGCCCACCGGCATCGGAATAGGCAAACAGCCCCGTCTTGTCCGGACAGTGCGACAGGGCACCCTCCAGCCGTGTCGGGCAGGCTTGCGACAGATCGACGAAATCACTACCGATTCCCGCAATATCGGAAAGCCCGTCATCATCGGACCACAGGCCGGTCCTGAGATCGACGCTGTGCAGCGCCCCCTTTTGCCGCAGCACCGAGAGCTGATCATTGCCCGCAAGATAAGAGGCCGCAACAAAGGGGCCATTGGCGCGGGCCGCATCGGACCGCAAGTTAGCGGCCAGCCGATCATCAGCAAATGGCCTCAAGGGGGAGGGATCGAACCAGCCAAAGCGCAACTGCCCATTGGCAAGCACCGCTCCGAGGGCAACGATTGCGACAACAGACAGCCCCCATATTGACAGGGAGATGGGGTCAAGACGCTTGCGCAAGGGAACAAGACGTTCGATTGCGCGCCTTTTCGCCTCAACCCTTGCCAATGATCGGTTACGCCAGAGAGAAAACATGTCCCTATGCCCCTCCCGCAGCCAGAGAAGCGCCCGTCAGGGAATGATAGGCAGGGCCACCATCGGGCCAGAGCATCAGTTCATCGGCTGAAAGCCGCCTCTGATGGGCTTTTTGATGCTGCAGGCGGATGGTTGCGAGGCGAGACCGCGCAATCCACCAGCCCAGCTCATCAGCATCGCGCTGATAATCATCGCTCAGCCTTAGCGCCGTATAGGCCCGCTCAAGACAGGACAGGGTAGAAAGGGAAGCCACAGCCCAATTCTTGTCTGCCACGGCAAGAAAGGCAAAGGCGCAAGAGGCCAGCATCGCGACGATCCTGCCGCTGTCCGGCTCCACCTTGCGCATCTGTTCCATCTGCGCGCTGGCCGATGCAGTCAATTGTTCAATGCCTCCAATAGCCTGCCAGAGAGCATCCTGATAACCGGAAAGCGGCCGGGCCGAAAGGAAGGCATTGAGCAAGACCAGCCTGCGGCCCTTTTCGGAATCGAGCGCTTCGACCAGTTCGGCAAGATAGTCGGCAATGGCAATATCCTGATGCCGATCCACGTGGCTGAGAAAGGCCAGATCAAAAAAGGCTTCCAGCCAGCGGGCCTCTTCTTCCCTGACCATGTCATCGCCACCGGCCAACCCGTCAGAATGGCGCGTTTCTTTTGCCGGAAACAACGCCCGCACACGCATCAGCCGGTCTGCCTGCCGCAAGGAGGCGACGTCAATATCCTGTCCGGCCAGCAATGCACTCTCCATCTTCTCGAACTGATGGTCCAGCGCATGCCGGATCACCAGCTCCATATAGTCCATGGCAAGACCGGGAAGGCGTCCCCAGCGGATGATCGCTTCCACGAGCCCCATGGACGGCGCAGCCTTGCCTGCAACGCGCAACCGCAAAAGGCCGCTGAGAAACAGAATGATCATGCGATGAAACGGACGGCTGGGATCCTGACCACTCGTCCAGCCCCAAAGCATCAAAGCGACGAACAGGCCCGTCGGCAGCCAGAGAATGAGGCTATAGGGATACCAGGCAGTCCAGAGCCATCCCTTGAGCCATAACCAGACCTCATCATGAAAGTGGTAAATCGCCTCGAAGGGCGCAAAAGATGGCCAAAGCTTCAGGCTGGTAATGAGACCGACCAGCAACAACACAAGCCCTCCCCCTGCAACAAGGGCAAATCGTCTTGCACGGGGCCGGACATAGGGTGCCCGAGCCTGATTTTGCAGCAGCACCGATGGCGACCCCGCCCGGCGCATTTCTCCACCAACAACAGCTGAAAGCTTGCGCCGAACGAACCTGCCCCGCAACCATTTGATCAAAGGAGCCGTCATTCAAGCGCCTCCATAGATCATGCGGATCAGGCCCAACAGATCATCGCCATAGCGCACCATGCCATAAAGCAGAATGAGGAAACCCAGCAGGATGAACAGCATCGGCCTGTAGCGCATCACGAAAACCCGCAGCAGCAGCACCGAGTGTATAACAGTGAGCCACAGCACAGTGACGTGATAGCGCAGCTTCACCAACCGCCGCCTGCGCCTTGCCTGCCTGAAGCTGCGCTTGATTTCCCTGCCCTGCCCGGATCGCGCCTTGAAGAAATGCTCCAGCTGCTGCTTGCCGTTTCGGGCAGCGCTCCGCATGCCAACAATCGCCTTACGCGAGCGCTTGACCTCATCGGGAATTTCCGCCCGTCCCTCTTCAAAGGAGCGATCGAACGGTTCCAGCAATTGCTTGTAATCTCCCAAAGAACGCGAAGCGGAAGGCTCAGTCATCTTTTCCAAGCTCCTTGCGAAGGGCCAAGATCATGTCGCGCATGGCTCCGATATTGCGGCTGGCGGTCTGCACAAAGGCTTCCGAATTCTGATGCTCTGTCCATATCGCATCCTGAATGGAGCGTCTGGTCTGCTCCAGTTCCGCAAATTTACCCGGCATTTTGCGCACCATATCGTCATAGGATGCAGCATTGCGAATGCTCTCGCCCACCAGATGCTCCAGCGCCACCGACCGATCGCTCAAATCCTCCATGAGGCCGGTAATCTTGGACAGATAGACCCGCAGGGCATTAACCTCTTCGGCCATCGCCCCCAGCAACTGCTCACTCTGGGCTGCCAGCGCCCGATCCACATCGGCCATGTCCGCTTGCAGCTTTGCAGAAAGCCCCCTGTTGGCGTCTTCAAGCTTTTTCAGCCGCTCCTGCCGCCAGCTCCGTTCGGTGACTTCGCTGGCAAAGGCCTCGAGATCGACATAATGGCCGATTTCCAGATTGTCATTGAGAAAGGGAATGACACGCTGGATCGGCTGGAACTTGTCGCCATCGAGAATTTCTATGCGGATTATTCCCTGCTCCGTCTCTCCGAAACAATAGATCGGGCTTTCCAACTCATCGGCCTCTCCCAGATCGGCCTGATCAAACAGTCCGCCAAATCCCTGCTTCAGATAGGCATCGACATGGCTCTGCGTCGCCCGGAAATTGGGCACGACCACATGCGCCGGAGGCGTGAAGACGAGGCTTCTGGCCTTTTGCGAGACGGCAAATTGGGCAAACATCGGATCAACCCGATGACTGATGGTGCCGCATTTGAGCCTGTCCTTCCACAATGCCGCCGGATAGGCGGGCTCCGCCCCGACATCCCGCAGCCGATAGAGAAGAAAATGCACGCCGCGCGGCTCATTCTGGCTGGCACGAAAGGCATAGCGCAGATCGCCTGAATCGATAATCTCCAGACTGAAACGCCTCAGATAATCGACAAAGGCCATCAGCCCGTCAGCAGGAAAGCGCAGCAAACGCCAATCCCCTGCGCCCTCTCCCAGAATGAGATCCCGCCGGATCGACAATTCATCAATCTGCTGATCTATATCCAGCAACACTTCGGCACTGTCATGATAATGGGGCAAGCGCTGCAATTCGAGCCGGTGACCGATGGTCTGGGCATGCTCTTCCAGAAGCCCCCTCAGATGCGAGGTGGCATCTTCAAGATGCGCCAGCTTGACGAAATCGACAGAAACAGCACGAGCCCCCAAAGATGCGGGCAGCGCCTTCTCTGTGCCCCCGGTGGCATCCGGGCCATCCCCTTCGCCCTGCTGGGAAACGGATGCGGCAAGCGAAGAGAGAATATCCTGCCTTGGCAGTTCCACCTCCAGCGCATCAATGCTGACAAAACCGGCGCCATCGCGTTGCCAGTCCAGAGCCAGCCCGAGCGGCGAACTGGCTTGCAGATATCTTGCAAGGCTGGAGTAAACCATGCTGACGGCCTTGCGTAGCGTCTCCTCCAGTTGCACCGGAGGCTTGAGCAGCAGCAGATGGCCTTCAGCCAGAGCATAAGCCTGCCGGAAATCGACATTGCTTTCGAACAATTCCGGATATTTAAGCGCAATATCCTGCGTCCCGCCCCATTCCGGGGTGATGCCGATTTTGGCAATGGCCAGATTGCCGTCAATATCCCCTGCGCTTTGCGGGCTGGCCCGCTCGACCCCGAGACAGGAAAGCGTCATGCCATTGGAGCGCCATTCGATGCGGGCAAAAGCCTGTGCTACCGATGAAAAAGCGCCAACCACTCCCAGCACATAAGCCGCCCCCTCAAGCGCCACCGCCTTGTCGATCACCTGCCCCTCGGTCTGCATCAGAAAACGCGTCTGGCTTTCAGCGATCGCCATACCGATCAGGCCGGCATATTGTCGCGACAAATCGCCCACCGGTCGATCCTCAAGCACCACCTTGCCCAGATCATCGGGCAGGCGTCCCCCCTTGCGGGCGATATAGGGATGCCGGTTATAACTCTGATAGAGCATGCCCTCCCAGCGCGGATCCACCTCCGCATCAAGACTGGTATTTTCAGATCGAAAAGCCAGTTTGACCGAGCCGTCCGGCTCAATGGAAATATCGAAACGATCGACCATCGTCATTCCGGCCTTGCCGAAAAGATGGGCCAATATCTCCAGAGCAACGGGAGCCGGCAGATGCGGCAGGGAATAGATTGCGGTTTTAGCCATTGACCCGCTCCCAATAGAATTCAAAAATGGCAGCAACCAGATCCGCAGCCACCTTGTTGAGCCCCTCAAGGCTGACCGGCTGGGAAGGTTCTCCCGGAATGGTAATGTCAAAGCCCCTCTTCTGGCCATCATCCAGCAGAAAAGTTTCGCCCCCCGACAGCGTTTCGGGGCATCCGATGGTCAAATTGAAGCATTCCAGCGGGGTCTGCCTTCGGCTTTTGGCATGAGAAAGCGGAGCATTGGCAATATTCGCCCGCCGGATCACCACCATTAGGATAGCGCTGAAATCAGGCAACGCCTCCCCCTGCCAATTGCGGGCCTCGGGGAACAGGGCATCCAGAATGTCATGCAGTTGCATGTCCTTGCGCGTGCCCGCGCCGCCCCATGCCTCTGCTTGCGCTTCATGATGACCATCAAGAGGCGGCATGAGCGACAGAAAGGCCGGAAGCCAACCCGCATCGCAGAAAAAACGGTGCAACTGCATCCGGCTTGCTGTCAGCGGATCAAGGCTCTTGAGATGTTTATAATCGCCCACCCGCATGTGCGAATAGACGAGCCCCATCTGGCTGCGCCACTGTCCAAAGCGGATTTCGCTTTGCATCAGGTCGCTGTGATAAAGCACGATCGCCATTCGGAAGGCTGCATCCAGCCAGCAGGACTTGACCAGTGCGACAACCGGATCATCGCCATCATCGAGACTGGCACCAATCAGCATCACCTGTTTTTTCTGATCAAGAGGCGGAGGCCTATGCCTTGCGAAAAAGGAGGAATTGAGCAGCTTGTCGGCCAGCAGCGGCGGCGGTAGCATCATTTCCGAGAGCAGCATATCCTCTATATCTTCAAGGCGTGAACTGGTGTGAATGCCGACCACCCCGCCCTGCTTGGGATGCGCCAGATGATCATTCTGCTCTTCGGCCATTTGGAAACTGTCGCGCCCCAGATCCAGCGCAAATCTTGGCTTGGGCGCCAGACCATAGAGCATCCTGAGCAGCACATCATCCTGAAAGACACGCGAAACAATCTGCGAAGAGCGGCCGCCGCGACCATGACGCGCGCGTTGCAATTCACCCCAGAGCTGATGGGCGCAGCGCTCCCAGAACAGCCCCCATTGGTCCGCAATTTCCTCGCCTCCGCCATCGCTCGCTTTTTGCTCCGGTGCTTCGCAGACCTCGAAAAGCAGCGCTTCAAATCGCTCGGTAAAGGCGATATAGGCCTCTTGGGCAACGCCCCCCAGATCCGGATCGAGACTGAACAGATAGCATTCCTGCAACTGCTCGGTAAGCATGGAACAAAGCGGCAAAAGACAAAGATCGTAGAAAAGCGGGCGCGCAACATGATCAAACTGGCGAGGATCCTGCTTCATGCTAGCGGTGGCATCCATCGCGGCCAGCAGTCGCCGATAGATGGCCAGCCGAAGCGGATTGGAAAGCTCTGGATAGGAAGCGGCAAAACCCTGCACCACATCTCGGGCAAAACGCGCAGGCACCCCGACATGCCTGTCATGAAACAGGCGAAGCACCTTGCTCATCTTCGACACGAGCCCTTCGTCATCCCCTCCGGCCGCAGCCCGGATGAATTGCTCTGACTGTGCCGCTCCAACCAGAATGACATTCATTACAATTGGCCCTTGACCAGCAATGACATCAGATCATTTTCCTGAAACGGATCGGGCAACCGGTCAAGTCCGTGGCGGGCCAGCAGCATCAGCTCTTGCTGAATGTCCATGACGGGCTGTGCCGCGCCCTGCTCGGCCGCTCGCAAAAGCGCATTGACGAGAAAAATGCGGGAGAAGCGCACGATCCTTCGGTTGGACAGCTGCGACAGGCGTCGACCACGGGCATAATCGGCCACACATGTCAGCCGCACCAGCATATCATTGACCTGCTCATCATCCATATCGACGACAAGAGCGCCCGACTGGCTCATTGCGCGCAGATCCGCGCGAAAGCGGCTGGCTCTTTCAAGCAGATAGGGGAAGGTCACGCTCAGTTCCGTTGCCTGACTTTCAAGCCAGCCCGACTGCATAAGCGCTCCGATCGCATGGGGCTCGGAGGGCACGTTATCCACCCAGCTGCGCAGCAGGAAGCGATCATAAATGGCCAGAAGTTCAGGCCGCTTGGGCGGAAAGTTGGTCGCGCCGAACAGGCAGGACAGCTTGACCTCGAAAGACTTGCCCCGATCATGAAACTTGCGTTCATTGATAAAGGTCAGCAGCGAATTGAGAATGGCGCTTGAAGCGTTGAACACCTCGTCCAGAAAGATAATCTCCGCATGCTGCATCATGCCTTCATGCAGCCGCTCAAGCCCGGCGCTGGCGCGATTGGCATCAAACAGCTTGGCAATGTCGAAAAAGCCGAAAAGCTCGCCCGGCTCGGTAAAGGGGGTGAGCAGATATTCGAAATAGCGTGTTTCCTGCTTGAATTCATGCAGGATGCCGTCATTGGAACGCTCCTGCGAACCGATCAGTTCGTCATCGCCCAGCAAGCCGCAAAGATGGGCAAACGAGCGAATAAGGCGGGATTTGGCCGTACCGGGAGGACCGATCAGCAACATGGATTCCCCCGATGCCACAGCAAGCATCTGACAATGGATCTGATCGGAAAGGCCATAAAAACGGCTGTTGAGCGTTTTCTTGACAGCGACCAGATCCGAGAAAAGATCACCATGACGCTCCAGCAACTCGGCCATCACTCTTTGCGAAAACATCCAACCACTCCATTTAACCGCGGCAACAAAACTTACAACAATCCACCGGCCAGCCGCTCGCCCAGCCTGCCCAGTGAGCTTTCCTCTTTGCCAGCGCCCAGATCCAGATTCTGAGCGGCGGGAGAAAGGACCTGGTCCTGTTCCGCCTCCTCTTCCGACCCAGCCTCTGCATTAGCCTCGACTTCAGCCTCTGCCTCATCGTCCACAACATCGGGCAGCTGCCAACCGAAACAGCGGGCAAATCGCGACCGGGCGCAAAAAGGCCCAACGGGTTTCAACCCCAGACAATGGGGATTGCGCGCAATGGCATCAGCCAGAATCAACTGCTCGATCTCGGGGCCATCCGCCACAGCTTCGAGCAACAAAGGCAACCAGCCGTTCAATTTTGCCTCGATATGACGAACCGGCCTGAGCCAGATATGACTGACATACCGCCTGAAGCGCAAGAAACGCCCATGAGAGTTGTTCCCTGATTCGCCCTGCGGTGAAAGCGCAAGCAAAAGAAGAATCAGTATCAGATCCATAGATACATGATCAGGCCAATCTATGTCGTCTGGATAAAGTACCGTTCGCTTGCGCCAGTTGTCGCGCACCCCGGCCAGCAGATGCATTTGCAAGGATGGATCGGATACCGCCACCTCCAGCATCACCGGTGCCAGCGCCAATCCGCCAACCAGTCCGGAGCCCTTCGCCTTCTTGCGCAGGGCCAAGCGTTCAACGAAACGCGACCGCGCCATCGCTCCCGTGGCCAACACCATCAGGTTGGAGCGAAAATCGGCGTCCTTTCCTGTGAAATAGAGCACCGAATTGAGAAAGCCCAGATAGCCTTGCGGCTTTTCCCTTGCCCATTCATCGCCGCCGAACAACGGCTGCAAGGCCTTCGCCTCCGGACGAGACAGGCACGGCTTTTCACCACCCTCAAAAAGATAAGCCACCGAGCGATGCACCAGATCTCTCAAGATCGAAAGCACCTGATCGCCGTTGAAAGCCTTCACATTCAGCGGGTCGAACCATTGCGAGCGATTGGCGAATGGGCCCGCTATCTTCAGTTCATCCATCATAGCCGACCTCCCCGCATGACAAGCCCGGCCCCGAAAAGAAAAGAGGCCAGCAGGATCAGAGGAACATGCATCGGCTGTGGTGGCACACCAATAGAACGCGCGCCTTGCGCACTGGTAGGCAACCGGTCCAGCGCCCCGCCTGTTGCATCGGCAATTGCCTTCAGGCCGGAAAGGTTGACCCCATGGCTGGCAGCCTCCCTGTCATCGGATCGTCTGGAAATGGCGTGAGGTACAGTGATCGGAATGACCTCGGCCTGAGCCCGCGCCCCAAGACCACCTTCCCTGAGAACCAGAAGCCCCTTTTCGGCACCCTCCGGTTGACGCTCCGCACTGGCCAGAACCGGCTGCGGTAAAGCAAAGCGCCCTTCAAACAGCCCCTCATCCTGCCCCTCAGTCTGCCCCCCCGACGGTCCTACTGGCTGCATGGGAATACCGATCGTCTTGTCGCCGATCACCAGACTGACCGACAGACTTTGCGGCAGCAAAGCCTCGTCAGCCTTGCCTTCAACAGAGATACGCAGGGCAATTTCGTCTCCCAGATCCCTCAGCTGGAAGCCATAGCGAGCACGATCGGACCATTTGACCAATTGCAACAGACTGGCCTCGATAGAGGCCCGTCCGGCCTCACTATCAGTCCAGTCGCCATCGAGAGCGGAGAGAAAGACTCCCACCGAACCATTGTTCAACTGCTTTGCGTCCCGAAAAGCGAGCACGGGTTCCCCTTCAAGTCCATCGCTGACCAGCGCCCGAATGGCGTCCTGCCTCGCATAGGAGAAGGCAACGCCGGAGGTTGCAAGTCCACCCGAGATACCATCAATCGGCGCAACGATGCGAGGATGCACCAGATCGGGCGAAAAGAATTCTTTCCGCTCTTCCGGATCATAGGAATCCGGTTTGAAGGAAAGCCCCTGTCCGGATTGCAGGATCTGAGATTGCCGCGCCGCTTTGGCGATCTCGTCATTCAGCGGCATGCCGCCACTGCTATATTGTAGATAATAAAAGGATAATCCCGCCTTCGCATAGTCGTAAGGGTCAACCATGCCGTCCGTGATCAGAAAAACCGATGTATAATTGCCCGTTGCCGCCAAAGCCCGTGTAAAAGCGCGTGAAACATTGGAGCTGTCGCCGCTGGGAAAGCGGCTGGCAAAATCGCGAATCACCTGTTTGCCCGCCGCATCACCATGTTGACGCCCGGTGCTCAGCCCACCAAAAGTGATCAGTTCGAGACTGTCCTGTGGCCGCAGATAATCCAGAATATCGGCAACAGCCAGACGCGCTGCCGCGAGCCCTCCGCCAGCCATCGAGCCTGATGTATCCACCAGAACGATGGTGTCTCTGGGTGGCGGATCCTGTAGCAGAAATTTGGGATCGGGCGAAACTGGCAACAGCGGATCAAGGGCCGTATTGGCAAAGCTCTGAACCACGGTTGGTTCCTCGCGCGCCCCGCGCATGGGGCCATTGACCAGAAACAGCCCCAGTCCCCTTTGCTCAACGGCGTCGGCCAGCTGTGTCAATTGCCCGGCATCAAGCCGGTGAGCCTCAACACTGCCCAGAACAACCATGTCGAAATCATCAAGCCCGGAAATGTCCATCTGCGTGCGTTGTTCCACTTCGAACCGCTCCTTGGGCAACAGGGAAAGAAAAGCGGTGTCTCCCAGCCCGAGCACCCGCACCGGCGAAGAGACCAGCGTAAAGACGCGCGCACCAAATGCCTGTTCCCCCCTTTCCAGATCGAGAGCGGCAAATTGCAGCCCGCGCCCGTCAAAGCGGACAGGAAATTTGAGCGCAGCAATCGCCCCGTCCGTTGCCAGCCGGTCTTTCTCAAGCGCCAGCGTCTCGCCATTGTGCTTGAGGCTCATCTGCCAGTCGGTCCCGTCTGCCTTCCCTCCCGAGGCCTCGCCCGGATCAAAGACAATGCGCAGATCAGGCGCGCTGCCGGATTGAACCCGAGGCGGCAGATAGGAGGAAACGATCCCTTCCGATGCCTCGCCAGCATCAAGGGAGGTGATGAACACCCGGTGCAACCGACCTTCAAGCGCAGGCGCCAGTCTGGCAAGAGGCATGGTCGTTGCATTGCCATCGCTGATCAGGAAAATCACATCCTCATCATTCTGCTCATTCGCCAGAGCCTCCGCTTTCCGGAGCGCGGCAGCGATATCACTGCCGTCGGCCTGAAGGCGATCAGGCCGTTCATCCCGCCTGAGCATCTCAAGACCATCAGACAGGCTGGCCCGATCGAGCCTGATATCCACCGAAGCCGCAAAATCAATCAGCGAAAGCCGCGTGTTGGCATCATTTGCGTCGGCCAGTTCGGCCAGTTCCTGCGCCAGCTTCCCGATCCGGGCCTTCCTGTCCGCATCCTGCCGGTGCGCGCTTTGCGACTGATCCACCACGAGGATGAAATGCTTCGTCTGAACAGAAGGCTGATGCATGAAAACCGGTCGCCCGGCGGCAACGGCCAGCAGAAAGGCGGCAAGCATAATCACCCCTGAACGCCCAATGGCCCAGAAGCTTGCCAAATGGCCGCTCTCACCGCGCCGCACAAGATGAAAAAGGCCGAACAAAAGCAGCAGGGCCAACAGACCCAGCGCGCCCCAACTGGCCAGTTGGGCAACAGCGCCACTTTCCTCGCAGCGGGCAGACCAACCGGCGCTTGAAAGATAAGGAAAAACCAGCGAGCAAGCGGTCATCGGCTCCTCCCTGTTGTCAGACGAAGCGCCAGAATGCGCTCAAACACCAGACAAAGAATGGCACCAAGCAGCAACCATGGCCAAAGCGGCACGACCGGCTCATCCAGTGACGCCACGGGCTGAATGTCTTCAATCGCAGGATTCTGCCCCAACGGCTTAGCGACATCGCTTTCATAGACCACATCTTCGATCACGGCTCCGGCTGCGTCCACATGCTCGACCTTCAGCATGGGCTGACGATCCGCATTGACATAGCGATAGGCATTGACGAAGGACACCAGCCATGTGAGGTGATCCTTTCCCGTCAGATCAGCATTTGCACCGCCAACCGGCTGCGGCATCAGGATGGCGGGATTTGCCCCCTCGCGCGCAGCAATCCAGATCCGCCCATCGCTCCCTGCGGCAATCGCCTTGAAACCATCAGGCAATCGAGAAAGACCAAGCGACCTCTCTGCCTCGAGCAGATCCAGATCAACCGCTTCCAGAAGCGGGCTGTGACTGTCGAAATAGCCCAGCGCGCCGCCGCCCTCGCCCGTCCCGGCCACAAGATAGATGCCACGCCGGCTCAGGGAGAGATCCGTTGAATATAGCCCGATCTGAACCACATCTTCCTGCGCGTCATCGGCGACAGGTGCCAACCGGTGCGCCAGCGCGTCCAGTGCAGTTCCTTCCAGGGTCTTGTCTAGCAACAACGGCAAACGGGCGATGGACCCAACCGTGATCCTGAGACGGTTGTCAAAGGCAAAGCCATCCTCCTCGGCCAATATCGCCTGATAGACCCCGGCCTGCCTGAGCGTGAAGGGCACCTGTTTGTCGCCCTTGCCCATCAGATCAACCGTTTCGCTCGGTTGCAACTGCGCCCCGTCAGGCCCCTCAAGCGCAAGCGTTGCGGGTCCGGAAGGCGTGCCATAATCAGCGATGTCAACAATGAGCCGGAGAGACTTGTCCGCCAGATCGGACCGCCGCATGCCAGCCCCAGCCAGCGCGCGATTGCCCTCTGGCCGCCCCACCTGAAACCACAAAGGATCAAAGCGGATCGCGCCCGTGCGCTCATCACCCTCGACGGCAGAAGCCGAAAAGAGCGGCGGTTTGGGCAAATCGGAAAGTACCACTAGATGCGTCCAGCGACACTGCCCATCCCGCGCTAGAGCGACCGAGATCGCAGCCAGCATCGCGGGCTGGGCAACCCCATTCCGCATCAAACGCGTCGCCCCCTCTTGTGTTCCATCTCCTGTGGGCAAGGCCACCTGATCGGAACAGCCGCCAAGCGCTTTCACATGAACCGCCACCTGCTGCGCCCGCTCCTCGGCAAGGCGCAAGCGGCTGGGCGTTCCCATCGCCATGCTGGGCGAATGATCCACGGCAATCAGGACACCAAGCTCCATTCCCTTGCTTAAGGGCAGCCTGATACTGTCCAGCAGCAAGGTGGCGAAAAGCAGGATGAGGAAGAGCAGGCGAAGCCAGAGTAGCGGGCTTTGCAATGGTTTGGCGAGCTGCCAGCGTGCGCGGGCCTTTTTGCTTTGAGACAGAACAGGCAGGAACTGCAAGGAAGAGAGTGCCACCTGCCGCACCCTTGATTGCCGCATATATTTGACGATCAGCCCCAATATCAGCAGGCCAACCATTGCCGGAGCCAAAAATGTCAGCAGCGTCATCCGGCCCTCCCGAACAATTCGCTTCTGATCAGAAAGTGTCGAAAGCGCTGCGGAAAATCGGTCTTGATGGCATCATGCTCGAAACTCTCGGGCAAGTCCCAGGGGAAATGCACCACGCCGCCCAGATGCAAGGCCCTTGCATAGCCGTCCCTTTGCGCCTGAATGGCATGATCTGCCTGCGCCACTTCTCCAGCAGTCGCCTGAAACGCTCCGGCCCGCCCGTCAAGCGAACCGATCGCATTAAGGGAGACGATATCCCGCAACAACAGTGCCCGCTCTGCGGGCCAGCTGTTCAGCTCACAGACCACCGCCTGCCGATAGCCGCGACAGGCCTGTTGCACGGCTTCCTCAAAGGCCAGCTTGGCTGCATCCGTGCGATAGAAATCCGTGATGAAGATGGTGACCGATGACTGCTTGAGGCGTGCCAGCTGTTCGCCAACCAGAACCTCCCTTGCAGCATCAGGCGCATCAGAAAGCCACAGCCTTTCGGCAAAGCGCGCAAATTGCTCGTCGATCTGCCCCCCTTGCGCAAAGACGACCGGCTCTTGCCCCCAAAAGCCCCCCAGCGGCACCAGCCCGATGCGAATGCCTTCTCTGATCGCCAAATGGCCCAGCGCTTCGCAGATCCAGAGCGCAAGCTCCATCTTGCTGACCCGCTCGGCTTCCCCCATGCCGGCGCGCATGGTGGCGCTGACATCCATCACCACAAGCAACTGGAATTGCTCCTCGGCCTCGAATGAGCGCACCAGAAAGTCATCCTTGCCACCATGGCGCAACGAGGCGCGCCAGTCGATATGACGGACATCATCCCCGAAGGCATAGGGGCGATGCTCGCGATAGTCCAGCGATTGCCCCAATTTGCGCCGCAGAATCGCGCCGCTGCCAGCCGTCACGAAGCTGGCACGCAACTTGAGACGCATGTCTTCAAGCAATGCAGGATCAAGCGGATTGGGGCGTAAAGGGATCATTTTTCTAACAGACAAGGCTTGAAATAATCACCATATCCGGCGGCCTGAGGTGCGGTCAGCGCCAGCAGATGCAAAAGCAGCCCATCGCGTATTTTCTCCATGTCCCTCATAGCGGCAAGAGAAGGGAAATCCTCCATGGCCAGACGCTGCCAGCTATATTTGAGCTTTAACCGATGGCGCAAGGCGGCCGGGGCCATGTCATGAAGGGCCTTGGCGGCCATGGCCTGCATCTGGGTGGTGGCATTTTCCGCCGACAGCAGAAAGGCCTTCGCCTTGCTGGCCTGAATAAGCGCGATGGCCGCGCGCGGGCCAAGCGGCCATTCGCAATAGCGATCAACGAAGCGGACGATCTGCTCGCGCGCCCGCGCGGGAATATCAACCAGATCATCAGCCTTGACCGCGCCATGGGTTGCCTGCACCAGATTGACCGCATGCTCGATCATCTTGCGCGGCATTTCCGTTTCCTGCAACAAGGCCTTGGTCTGGTCGATCATCCAGCCGCACTGATCGGCCGAATAGGCGTCGATATCAAGTCCTTCGCGCGCCTGCTTGCCCTGTCGCATGCCGCCCGATACCCGCTCGACAATCTGCACCAGCGTGTCGCTGTCGGAAGGAGCCATCAGCAGCTTGAGCTGGAAGCGATCCAGCTGCGCTTCGGGAAGCTCATAGGTGCCCTCCTGATCAATCGGATTTTGCGTGCCGATCACCATGAAGGGCGTGTCAAATCGTGCCTGCTGCATATTTTGCGACAAGAGCCTGCTTTCCACCAGCGAGCGCGTCTCTCCCAGAACGGTGACCTTGCGCTCTGCCATCGCTTCCAGCATGGCGGCTTGCGTCTTTGGCGTGGCGCGGTTGATTTCATCGGCCAGCAGGATCTGGCGGAAAATCGGTCCGGGCTGAAACACGAACGGATCACCAACACCGCTCATGTTGGGCATGAAGGTGCCGGTAATGTCAGAAGGCAGAAGATCCGGGGTGAACTGGATGCGGCCATAGCCCGCCCCGTCATCCATCTTGAGGCTTCTGGCAAAGGACACCGCCAGAGAGGTCTTACCAAGACCGGGATTGCTTTCCAGCAGCACATGGCCATCGGTGAACAGCGCGGCAATCATTCCATCAACAACGCCATCCTGCCCGATGATATCCCGCTGCACGCTCCGCTTGACCTGCAACATGAAATGGGCGGCTTGCTCCGGGGGTAATTGGCTCATGATTTCCTCATTGTGATTGCTGCTTGAGAAGAGATCGCATCCAGTGGGGCAGCTGCTGCTCCGGGATATGGGGCTGACTTGGCATATTTGTGTCACGATTCGCGCTTTGTGCGTGAATTTCCTCGGCCTTTACCGCTTTTGCACTGCGATCCCCCGACAGGCTCGTTGCCCCATCGCCCGCCCCCTTAACGGTTGCGCCCCCCGTTCCGGCTTTCCCCTCCAAAAGAGACTGCGCGGCTGCATCCGAGGCCGGACTATCCGCCTTGCTCTGGCTCGACTGGATTTCAATTTCAATGCGATCCACCGCCCCGCTCGGCTCTGGAAAGGCTACAGGCTGATCCGACAGCGCTTGCGGCTCGGTCACCCCACTGGCGTGACCGCTGATCTCTCCAGCCCCGGACGCGTCATCAGCCGCAGATGCTTCTGCATCCGCTTGTTCGGTATCGCCCTGAGGGGCATTGGTCTGGGGAGCATTGGTCTGGGGGGCACTGGTGCCATCGCCCTCTGCGGAAGACTGGCCTGCATCACTCGACGACTGAGGCCCAGAAGATGAGGACTGTGATTGAGATTGGGATTGTGACTGGGACTGGGGCTGGGGCTGGGTATTGGTTTCACCTTCCTGCGTCGCGCCTTCAGAGCTGGGTTGCTGCCCGCTCGCCTCTGCCTTGTCCGCAGGCGAAGATCCTGTACCAGAGGGCGCTGATGCCCCTCCAGTCCCGGCCATATCCGCCTCTTGTCCACCGGCCCCATCGCCTGCGCTGCCCGAGGCTTGTCCTGCCATATCCTCATCGCCATTGGCGCTGGATGGTGCCTGCCCCTGCTCGTGGCTCTCCTGACGCTCCTCAACCCCTGAAGCGGCAGGAAAATCAAGCCAGTTCCATGATTGAACGGACGAGGCTTGCATTTGCAACCCGATGACAAGAAGGAAAAAGAGACCGCTCAGCAGGCCGGATACTGCGCCCGGGGCAAAAAGCGCAAGACTGGCACGCAGGCGCAAGCGGGTTTCCCGCGTCAAGGACAAGCCCGGCCAGTGGCCAAAATCAGGGAAACGCAAGGCGACTCCTTGAGCCTGAACGTCAGCCTGCGCAATCACCGCCAGCAGAGAGGAGAGGCCTTCGGAATCGTGAGCCTGATCCACGCCCAGACGAACCTTGGGCATCAGCCCGTATCGCACCATCACGCGCCAATCAAGCCCGTCTCGATCGCCTTGTCGGCAACAGATCAGCCGATAAATACCGCCGCCCGTGCCAATACCAGTGCCCGTACCAATACCAGTGCCAGTGCCAAGCGCACAGATCAGATGCGCACAGCCCGCTCCCAGCAAGCCACCCGCAACGAGATAGGAGAAGATGGTCGCACCAAAGCCATATAGAACCACTACGGCCAACAACCATGACAGGCCAGCCCAAAGGGCCCCCTGCGCCAGCATGAAAGAGAAATGCGCCCGAGCCATCAGCTTGAGCGCGGGCAAGCGATGAAAGGCCCCTTTTCGATAAAGCGCCTCCGCCCGCCTGCGCCGGAGCAAATGGAAACCGAGAACAGTTCCCCCAACCAGCAGAAGCAGCAACGCCAACAAGGCCAAGGCAACAAGACCGACAGGCATCATGCCGATCAGGCCCAACAGCCCGATGGGAAAAAGAAAGCTGATATATGCAGGCGCACCGATCGCGGTAAAGAAACCCAGCGCCCTTGCCCACTGGCGCGCCTCTTCAGAGCGCGCTCCTTGCGACATCGCACGCGGCAATCCTTCCGGAATCCGATTGTCATACCGATTGGCCATCAGCCGCCCAATTCCCTGTCTTCATGGCCTTTTGATGCGAGACTCATCCATCCTACCATCTGCAACGGATGATATTCTAGATTGAAGGGGTCATGAAATCCGGGTAGATCCCGCTTTTTCTGATCGCCTCAAGAGGATCCTGGCCGCGCAAAAAGCCATGTTCGGTCACCAGCACCGAACCCCAGCCGCGCACCCGCGCGCCCCATATGTCCGTATGCAGGCTATCCCCCATCATCGCGATGCGGTGCGGCGCAACAGACGACCCCAGCCGCTTCTCGACCTCGTCATAAACCGAAGCGAAGGGCTTGCCATGGAAAGTCACGCGAAGCCCTGCCACCTTGTCCATCAGGTCATGGGCGTAAAAACCGGGCTCGACCGACATGTCTGTCTCTCTCGGTGCCACAATATCCGGATTGGCAACGACCACCGGCCGTCTTTTGCGCAAAAGACTATCGAGCAGCAATGCCTGCCGCTCAAGCGTCCAGCTTTCGCTGGACAGCAGCAAAAAGGCGTCAACTTCGTCATAGGCTCTGGCATCATCGAGCATGGCCCGGCAGGACAAGGCCAGTTCGCTGGCCTCAAAGCTCGAAGGTGCCACGACACCCCACAATATGGTGAGATCAAAAGCATCCATATGGCTTTCACATACCGCGCGCGAGGATATCAGTTCCTCTTGCCTGAAGCGAAAACCAAGCCGCTCGAATTTGCTCACCACCTGCCCGAAACAGTAAGACGCAGCATTGGTCAGCACGAACACCCGCTTGCCCGCAGCGCGAAGCTGCTCGATGCGTTCGTACGCTCCGGCAATGGGCGTCTCCCCCACATTGAGCACCCCGAAAGCATCAAAGACAAAAGCCTCGAACTGATCCGTCAGGACCCCAAGGTCGGCAATAGCGACGGCTGTCTGGCTGTCTTTGGCCAAAGCTGGCAGCGCAGGATAGCGCTCCCGCACGGCTTCATATCGATCAAAAGCCTGATCCGGCGTCAAGATAGGTAGCATGGCAGATTTCGTCTTAGCTTGCGTGATCCCTGATGGCATATACGACAAGCACACCGATCGCCCAGACAATTGCCGAAATAATGAAAGTGAGGAACACATTCAGCAAGCGCTCCGGATAGAGAGCGGTTTCGGGTTGCTTGGGCTGAACGAATGTTACCAGATAGCGCTGCCGCCGATTTGCTTCCAATTGCGCCGTTTCCACCGCAGTCAGGGCAGTCGTATAGGCTTTTTCGGCAAATTCCTGCTCCATCAGCAAATCGCGATAGCCTTCCATCAAGGCTGAAATGGCACCATCGCTTGAATCCTCCGCGATCAGAGCGCGCTCTTCAGTGACCTGCTTTTCGAGCGCCTCAATTCTGCTGCGCAGCGATTTCAGGGAAGGTGCATCCTCATCCAGAAACAGGCTTTTCGATTTGAGTTCAGCCTTTGCCTGAATGATCTGCTGCTCCAGATGGCTTTGCGATTCAACCTTGGCCTGAGCCACGGCATTGGGATCGATGATCTGTTCTTTTTCACGGAAAGACCTGATCTTGTTGCGGATGTCTTTCAGATAGGCCTGTTTGTCCTGAAGCTCGTGCTCGGCCTGATAAACCGCATCCTTGCGCTCCTGTACAGACAGATCATTCACAAGCTTCTCACTCTGCTTCATTACGGTGTTTGCGATCAGCGTGGCATCTTCGGGTGTAAAGGCCCTAAATTCGAGAACGATGATCTGCGAAGTGGAATCATAGGAGATGGAAATCATCTTTTCCCAATATTCCATGAAATCTTCTATCGGCAGTTCCGAGTCAAATGAAGACAGAAAGTCCGCCTTGGAAGAGTCAAACAGATGCTCCAGATTGATCTGATCATTCATGTCATCCAAAAAGGGACGACTGACGAGATAATCCATCAGGATATAGGAATCTGTGGTGGTCGATTTGCTGCTCGTTGTACCCGTCACGAGCCCGAGAAGATCGGCTGATCCCACTCCATTGACACCGCGGATAGAGAAGCGCACTTCGACCGCATATTGATCAGATGCAATCAGTCCATAATAGATGATGGCGAAAAAAGTCGGAATGGCGATGAAAAGGAAAGACGAATATTTGACAGCAAGTCTTCTGAATTGCTGAGGTCGCATTTCCCTGATTTTTAAATTGGCATCTGACATCTGTTTAAATCGCCTGTTTCCGCTAAAATCTGTTTCTGCATCCGAATATCATGAATTCTGAACAGGGCATCCCTATCGTTTCATAAAATCCGTATGATCTTTAATCGCATCGTCCAAATCATCAAATACGGTCAGTTTACCATCGCGCACGATGATTCCCATGTCACAATAATCTTTCAATGTCCCATCGGAGTGAGACACCATGATGATATTCGCTCTTTCGAGAATATCCTGAAAGGCCCGCCTCGATTTGCGCTTGAACCGCTGGTCACCAACCGCCGTGATTTCGTCAACCAGATAGCATTGAAAATCAATTGCCAGAGACACACCAAAGGAAAGCCTGGCGCGCATACCCGAGGAGTAGGTCTTGACCGGAGCATAAAAATGAGACCCCAACTCGGCAAAATCCTGCACATAATCGATCACCTGCTCGGTGTCCTTGCCATATATGCGCGCCACGAAGCGGGTATTTTCCAGCCCCGTCAGAGAGCCGTTGAAGCTGCCCGAGAAACCGAGAGGGAAAGACACCTCGACCTCGCGCTTGATTCGCCCCCGATCGGGAAGTTCAGCCCCGGAGATCATCTTCAGCAGAGTAGACTTGCCAGCACCATTTGCCCCAATCAGCCCGATATTTCGCTTGGGGAAAGTCATGTTCAGATGCTCAAGGATAACCTTGTAGCCCCCGCCGGGGAGCTTGTATTTCTTTTCAACATTCTGAAATTTGATCATGAGCTTCTCACCCGTATCGCTCTTTCCGACGCAAGTCCGGCAAGAACAAGAAACAGCCCGAGCCCATAAAGATAAGGCAAATCAATATAGCTTCCGCGATAATTCTGGTAATAGCCCATGCGCATGGCCTCGATGCCATGCAGGATCGGATTCCAAAGGAGAATATCCCGAATGACTGCCGGAATTGATTCCAGAGAAAAGAAAATACCGGAAACCCAGAATATCGGCAGGCTGAACATGTTAAATATATTCATCCAGGAAGGAAGCTTCTCGCTGATAACCGCATTGACAACCCCAACCCCGAAGCCAAACAGGCATAGCCCGAGAAAGGCCTCAGCCATCTTGGGAATGTCGTAGGGCAAAGGTGCTCCAGTGAACAGAATGAGGCCCAATATGATGACGATAAAAATAATGAAAAAGGTCGCGACTTCCAGAATACCACGAGCAATGATGGTATCGAGCTCTTTGACGATGGGGAAATTGAGAAGCGCGATATTGGCTGTAATCGCGTTGCCACACTGAGTAGCCAGACTCTGATACAACCGATAAGGAATAATTCCCAACGCGATGAATAGACCAATATTGTCGCCGTAAGCAGGCACCGCATCGATTGCTTCATGCATCGCCGTAAAGGCGACCACCCAGACCAGAGGACCGGTGAATGCCCAAAGATAACCAAGTTTCGAGCGGCCATATCGAACGCGGGTTTCGCGCAAAATCAGCGCGCCAATCACTCTGGCTTGGACAATGAATGCATCCTTGAGCATACCGTAAATTCCATCCAATTTGCCGACCAGCGCCAATGGCAATAAAGGCACTTCAAGGAAGGCTATGGGCAACATCTAAACGCCTTTTAACCAAAAGGCAAACCTCAGTTCCATCATCTGATCATTCAGGGAACGTCTTTATCCTTTAAGAGGACAGAACCTCCGAGCTGACTCAAAAATCCAACGTCAGCTCAAAGTCCATCAATTTGGTTGTTCTTTGCAATCTCAAGATAGGCATCGCGATCAAACGTCAGTCTATTGCTTCTGCCAAATATCTGCTGCACAACAAGATTAAAATAATCACGCAATGAAAGGGCCGGGTTCCTTGCCTCTTTCGCGATCTTACTTAATTCAATCAACAACTTTGGCAAAAGGGATGGCCCCCGCTTATAATATTTTCCTGCAACAGTCAGACCGCCCAAAACCACCGGCATTTGACGACGGATCGACAGAGCGTTGCAGGTTTCCGATCTTTCTCGATAGATATCGCGGTCCTGTTGCTTCATGGCACTCTTGAGAAACATCTGGCGTGGACGAGAATGCGTCATGGGTGTCGCATCAATGATCGCAACATCCCTTTGGGGATTTTCGGTCAATTGATGCCACATGAAATCAACACCCATCGCCGCATCCCGCCCTTTGAACAAAGGCAAGACCTTTTCAAGAAAGTCACGTTTCATGACAGGCATCATCAGCTCAACCAGATTGCTATTGCGAAAGATGAAGCCCTCATTCTGAAGCGTTATCCGATGTGCCCAATAGCTCTGGGAAGTCAATGCCGGTTGCGCCAAAGCAAATCCATGAGCACTGACAATCTCGAAAAATTTAGAAACAACCTCGATATCGGCAAGAATATCGTCATCTACAAACCAGAAATAATCAAATTCTCGAAGCAATTCCGGAAAATTCACGAAGAAATCGTAGATACCGGACCATTTACCACCCTTGTAATGATGGAAATACGGCGTATCAGCGCTAGGCTCTTCTCCCAACTCGCCATAATATGAGGGAAAGAAACTGATATTGTCTTTGTTAATTTGAGAAAATGGATGGCAGGCCTTTGCGGAGCATCGCATGAGAATCATCAATTTCATAGCGGGCCTTGAATCAATCACTTGTATTAAAAATCGAATTTACACCAATATTTATAGCATTGGATCAAGTAACAACAATAGGGAATGAACGGCGTCCTAAATTAAAACGCCCCCCCTTTGAACGCAAGAACCCCCGTACTGGGTCACAGTACGGGGGTATCTTAGATATGTTTGTTATTAGCAGGCCCGGCAGCGACCTACTCTCCCACGTCTTGAGACGGAGTACCATTGGCGCAGAGGATATTAACGGCCGAGTTCGGGATGGGATCGGGTTTGGTGTCCTCGCCATAACCACCGGGCCGGCGAATAACAAACAGAGAAGCTGGTTTTTACGAAGGGATTTTAGATTTCACCGAGCGTCTTGGACGCTAACGGTGATTTTATCAAATCACCTACCGCTAGTTGACGTTTTTGCGCGGAGCAAAGAACGTCTTGAATGAATATAGACAAATGAGAGTAATCAAGCCGATCGAGCTATTAGTACCGGTAAGCTTCGCATGTTGCCACGCTTCCACACCCGGCCTATCAACGTGGTGGTCTTCCACGGCTCTGATAGGGAGAACTCGTCTCAAGGTGGGCTTCCCGCTTAGATGCTTTCAGCGGTTATCCCTTCCGCACATAGCTACCCTGCAATGCGGCTGGCGCCACAACAGGTCCACCAGAGGTGCGTCCAACCCGGTCCTCTCGTACTAGGGTCAGCTCCTTTCAATTCTCCTGCGCCCACGGCAGATAGGGACCGAACTGTCTCACGACGTTCTGAACCCAGCTCACGTACCGCTTTAATTGGCGAACAGCCAAACCCTTGGGACCTGCTCCAGCCCCAGGATGCGATGAGCCGACATCGAGGTGCCAAACAATGCCGTCGATATGGACTCTTGGGCATCATCAGCCTGTTATCCCCGGAGTACCTTTTATCCGTTGAGCGATGGCCCTTCCACGCGGGACCACCGGATCACTATGACCGACTTTCGTCTCTGCTCGACTTGTCAGTCTCGCAGTCAGGCTGGCTTATGCCATTGCACTCAACGACCGATTTCCGACCGGTCTGAGCCAACCATCGCGCGCCTCCGTTACTCTTTGGGAGGCGACCGCCCCAGTCAAACTACCCACCATGCGCTGTCCCGGATCCGGATAACGGACCGCGGTTAGACAGCCATGACAACAAGGGTGGTATTTCAAGGATGGCTCCATCCGT
>NZ_OY781091.1:4285000-4540000 GCF_963676275.1 uncultured Cohaesibacter sp.
CACGCATGAGCAAAACGCATGATGGCTGCATTGCTCTCCAGCCTGGCGACGGTTGCCGATATCTTCTCTCCATCTGCCAGTTCAAGCTCCACGATCTCACCAAGGGCCAGCTGGATGGCCGTCTCGACGCGACACCCCTCCTCACTGATCTCCTTGATTGCAGCGCTGGCGCGGTGACCGTCTCCAGCCAATATGGTCAGATGCATCATCTTGGCTTTCAGATCCGACCGGCGCTCTTCCACATCGCGCGCCACGCTCTGCAGGAAGGTCTCGACTTCCTGTCCGAGCTGACTGGCGGCATTTGTCAAAAGATCCGCCGCCTGCTCGACCGTGCGCGCTTCGCCAGCAGTCTGCTCGATGATATCAGACGCCCCTTGTGCATTCCTTCTGGCCGCGTCAACTTCTGTTGAGGCATTCTGAATGGAGCCGGCGATCTGTTGGGTAGAGGATTCCTGCTCTCCGACCGCTGAAGTGATCGATTCCGTTATGGCGCTGATTTCTCCAACCGTCTCTGTAATGCGGGCGATGGACTGCACCGCATTCTCGGTCAGTTGTTGCACTCCGCTGATCTGATTGCCGATTTCTTCAGTCGCCTTGGACGTTTGGCTGGCCAGATCCTTCACCTCGGAAGCCACGACGGCAAAGCCACGCCCCATTTCGCCCGCGCGCGCCGCTTCGATGGTCGCATTGAGCGCCAACAGATTGGTCTGATCTGCAATATCCCGAATGAGACCAACGACGGTTCCGATGCGCTCCGCCGCTTCCGCAAGCGAACCGACTTCCCGGTTGGTCGCCGTAGCAATCTCGGTTGCCCTGCTGACCATCTCGTTGGCATGCATCGCCCGCCCAGCCACATCTCTGACAGAAGAGACCATATGATCTGTTGCTCCGGCAATCGACTGCACGTTGGCAGATGCCTCTTGTGAGGCGCGCTCTGCCATATTGGCTTCATTGCTCGCCTGATTGGCAACACCGGACAGGGTCTGCGCCGAGCCCTTCATGGAAACGGCCTGACCATCAACAGACTTCAGCGTCTGGTCTATTACATTTCTGAAATTGCCCACCAGTTCTTCCAGCTGCTGCTGCCGGGTACGTTCACGCGCACGCTCGGACTGCTGCCCGCGCTCAAGCCGCAACCGCTCGATCGCATTGTCACGGAAAATCTCAACTGCCCGCGCCATGCTGCCGATCTCGTCTTTGCGCTCCTGCCCCAGGATCTTCACATTGGTATCATTCTGCGCAAGATGGGTCATGTTTCGCGCCAAGCGGTTTAGCGGTTTGGTGATCGAGCGCGCAACAAAATAGGAAAGCCCGATAACCGCTGCCGTCAACAGAAACAGAAGCGTCAAAATCGTCCAGAATTCCCGCTTGGCGTCTCCGGCCAGTTCCGAAGACATAGACACTATGCCTGCGGCAATCCGGTCCTCGATGATCTTCATCTGATCAATTCTTCGGGTACTGGCCTCAAACCACTGCGGCCCGCTGATCTCGCTGATGTCGGCTCCAAAGGGAGAATTATTCGCAACGGCGCGAAAATGATCGACCAGCGCCTGCTCTTCACCATTCAGAATTTGCTGCCAATGCTCCTTTGCCTGCTCATGGCCAAAGCGATTGAACATGGTAAGAAACGCACGCTGCATTGCCTCCAGACCGACGAAATTGCGATAGATCGGCTCGACAAAATACCCGGTGCCGAAGCCGGTTGCCCCCATGGCGCGCTCGATCCCTGCCCGCTCCTTTGCCTGAAGGAACGCAATATAGGACACCATGTGACGCACGATGCGCCCGTCATTGGAAACAAGAGCCACGCTCTCCACCATATTGAGCAGGTCAGCAATGAGCGGCGTATAATAGGCTGCCATCTCCGGCACTCTTAGCGAAAAGCTGTCGACATCCGATCTGATGCTTTCCAGCCTGGCCAGTTCCTGCTTTGCCTTCTCAAACGGTTCTCTGAAGCCGGGGAAGTCAAGATCACCTGCCGCATCGGGGATTCCGGTCCGGAAAGCCTGAAGCGCCTTGTCCGTATCGGCGCGTCTGCCACCGATCGCGTCAGCGAACTTTGCCCCTTTCGAGCCGATGAAGCCAGCAGAGGTCCCGCGCTCCTTCTGCAATTCATGCACAAGGTCGGAAACCAGCGGTGCCAAAGCCACAACATCGGCAACAGACTGCGCAATAGCAGCCTTCCTGCTTTCCTTCAGCAGATCAGTGATCCCGACACCAATCACGGCGCAAAGCGGAATCAGGGCAAGAAAGGCAATACGCGCGGAAAGCGTCAGATTTTTGAAAAAGAACGGCATGTCGAACCCTCAGTTTATCTTTGAAGATATTACGACACGTATAGGTTAAAATTTATAATAAACGCAAATACACAAAAATTGAGCAAGAAACGCAATATTACTCAACAATAACTGAAATAACAAATACCATTTAAAACAAGTAAACTTCAATAGCAGGAAGAGATAATTATATATCGAGAAATAAACTTAAAATTCACGACCAAACTTGGCAAATTTGCCAAGAATATAACCATTCAGCCCCATGATCAGTCCAAGAGAAAGAGGAGAGAAGATCGCCTCTTCCTGAAAGACCCCATTGACCAGCGCAATCATGGAAATAAAGCATGCAACCGAATGCAGATTGACGCGGCTTATGAAGGAAACGCGATAGGTTTGCAGCGCAATCCAGAAATAAACCGCAAGCAGGCCAAATGCCGCAAATCCCATTTGATGCAACAGCACCCCAACAGCGCTTTCCATGGCGACAGGCGTTCGCCCCGCATGCTGATAGGCAGACCAGTCAAGCTCGTTGAAATTGGTCAGCATGTTGCCAGCATCACCGATCCCGTTGCCAAAAGGATAGTCTATGAAATTATAGACCCCTCCCATGAAGCCCAAAACATGGAAATCGCCGATTTTCAGCCCGGTCACGACACCAAGAATAATATAAATGGCCAGAACGGCCGCCAGCGACCAGATGGCGAAGACCGCACCGAAGAATTTGCGCGCCATCAGGGCGCAAAAGGAAAGCAACCCCATGATCAGGGCGCCCTTGGCGCTCGCCATGAGCAATAGCGGCACCATCAGAAGGGCCAGATACCAGCGCTTGTTGGTCACCATAAGAATGGCCAGAAACATCAGCACATAGGCATAGCTGATCGCATGACCATTGGGACCACTCATGCGCAGGATGATGAGGCGGAAATCTCCCAGCAGCGGCGTATTGAGAAACTGGATCTTCATCAGATCCAGAATGTCCGTGACGAATTTCCCGGTTTCCTGAGCCGATTTGTCGGCAGCCAGATTGAGCATCGCCTGACGATTGGAAAATTCCCACAGCGTCCAGCCATTGGTCAGATCCAGCCACAATCTTCGATCCGACATTTCGATATAGCCCAGAATGATCACCACGACAGTCAATATGGTGAAGAAAGGCAGTAGGGGGATCGGCCGCTTGAGCGTTGCCAGAAAGAAGATCTGAAAAACCAGCAGCGGCGTTATGATATTGCGCAGATAGACAATCGCACCTGCCGGGCTCTTGGCCATCCCCAGCAGGAAATAGAAGCCGATCAACGCAAAACCGATCAGACAGACCAGCATGATCCGGTTGACCAGTCGGCCATAATCGCGCCAGCAAAGCGCATATTGCCCGAACAGCCAGAGCCAGAAGACAGCCGTGGTATAGAAATTATATCCGCGCACGAAATTATAGTCTTCTTTCGTCAGCAGATATCCGGAAAAGATCGAGATAAAGAAATTCTGGAAGAGCAGCGAAAAAACGACGACCAGCGGAGCATAGGGCGTAAAGAAAATCACCACCCCGCTCGCCACGACAAATTGCGCCGCAACCGCCAGCAGCGGGCTGACAAAATGAAGAACCAGCGGTAGGACTGTCAGGATAAGGCACAAGAGGAAGATGATCAGATGCTCGAAAGTGCCCAGCGCGGTTTCATCCGTCGAACCCTGCCCGGCCTCTCCGGAACGGGCCGACAAACCAGATATGAAGGATGACGAAGCGACAAAAGATCGAATATCAGCCTCCCCTGGCTAGCAACAATCAACGGGTCAAAGCACCAAATCGCTTCAACAATAACCGGCTTCTGTTAGCAAAGATTTAAGCAAATCCCTGCCCCGGAACCAAGGCTGGCAACGGTTTGGCCTGATAGAAAAATATGCCGAACTGCATGGCTTCTGCACAGACCGGAATTACCAATCTGGAATGACCATTGAGACTTTCCGCAATCATCATTATTATCTGAAATTATACCTAGGCCATTAGCGATATATCCTTTTTCTTTTTGGTGATCTAGATCTAAAAAGAGAAGCAAAACCGTCGTTGCCAAGCTTAGGGGAAAGCGTCATTCACGCAGGGACAGAAAGTCGATCAGGCCTCGTTTTAGCATGCAAATAAGATGTTTAATTGTTGATGATGAAAAGCCTGCAAGAGATGAGTTGAGCTACCTGCTCTCCCGTCAGCAAGACATCGACATCCTTGCCGAAGCCGACTCGGCACAAGATGCCATCAACCTCAGCCTTGCCCATGAGCCTGATCTGGTCTTTCTCGACATCCAGATGGCCGGCCAGAACGGCTTTGATGTCATCCGCAATCTGGTGCCGCGCATTGAGAAAGCGCCCATTTTCGTCTTTGTAACCGCTTATGACTCCTACGCGGTCGAAGCCTTCGAAGCCAGCGCCATGGATTACATCCTCAAACCGGTCTCAGAAGAGCGATTGGCCTCGACGCTGGATCGCGTCCGCAAGATGCATGCCGAAACAGAGGATCCGCTCAAGCAGAAGCTGGACATGCTGTTGGCTCAGGTGGGCAGACAAAAGCAAATGATCGACAAGCCCGCTCCCACCTATACCAAGGTGTCTGTATTGACCAATGGCCGCATCCGGCTGATGGATCCCGATGACATCATCTATTGCGATTGCGAGGATAACAGGGTTTTCGCCCATACCTACGACGCGATTCTGCCTGTATATGGCATCGCCAGCATGGATAGAATGGAAGAACATCTGGCCAATACGGGTTTCTTCCGGGCCCATCGCTCCACGCTGGTCAATCTGGACGCCATTTCCGAATTCAGCCCCTGGTTCAATGGCAAATACAGCCTGACCATGAATGACCAGCAGAAAAGCGAATTGACGGTCAGCCGGTCGCGCGTCAAGGATTTCAAATTGCGCCTCGGCCTATGACCGGAAGAAATGACCGGAAGATCAGCCGCCGACCGGGGAAGGTGGATATAGCCGGATAGCCCTATAGCCGGTGAAACGGGCAGCCTGTTTGAATGCGTGACTTAACTTTGAGGGGAGTTGAAGTCTCATGTCGATCGTCGCTTTGATGGCGTTTCTGCTCAAGCAGGTGGCTCTGCTTGTCGCGGGCGCATTTGTTTTGCTGACCGTCTCGCCGGTACAGGAAATCAACTTCCGCCGCGATTCGTCCTTCAACCGCCTGTTTCTGATCATATTCTTCGGCCTTCTGGGCATTCTCGGCACCTATGGCGGCAACGAGATATTCAATTCTTTTGCCAATCTGAGGGCCATGGCGGTCATCACCGCCGGCCTGTTCGGCGGCCCGCTGGTCGGCCTTGGGGCCGGGCTGGTGGCAGGCGGCCACCGCTTCATCATCGATCCATGGGGTTTTTCCGCTCTGGCCTGTAGCCTTGCGACGATTCTGGAGGGGTTTCTGGCCGGATGGCTGCAACGACACCTCAAGGAACGCGCCATGGACTGGAGCGTCGCCTTTTTCCTCACCATCATCGGAGAAACCATGCATATGGGCATGGTGCTGCTGCTATCGCGCCCCTTTGACGATGCCCTCGCCCTTGTGCGGGTGATCATGCTGCCGATGCTCATCGGCAATGGCCTCGGCACCGTCCTGTTCGTCCATATCCTCAATTCAATCAAGGGACTGCGCGAAAGAAAAGCCTCCGATCACACGCAGAAGATCTTCGAAATCGCAAACAGCACGGTGGCCCACCTACGCTCCGGCCTCAGTTGCGACAGCGCGCAGGCCATGGCCAGCATCATTCTGGAAAGACTGCCCGTGGCAGCCGTATCGGTAACCGACGCCAGCTCGGTCCTCGCCCATGCCGGTGAAGGTGCCGACCACCATCTGCCCGGCGCGCCCTTTGTCACCAAGGCCACCTTCCGCGTCATCAAGACGGGAGAGGCCATCTTCCTCAAGGAACCGCGCCTCATCGGCTGCAGCGATCCCCATTGCCCCTTCACCTCGGCCATCATCGTGCCGCTCAAGAAGAATGAGGAAATCGTCGGCACCCTCAAATTCTACGGCTCGGCCCATCATGAGCTGAACTCGGTATTGTTTGAACTGGCCAAGGGGCTCACAGACCTCTTTTCCATTCAGCTTGAATTGCAGGATATTCAGGTCAAGGACCGCCTCTTGGCCCATGCCGAAATCCGCCATCTTCAGGCACAGATCAATCCGCACTTCCTGTTCAATTCGCTCAATACCATAGCCTCTTTCTGCCGCACGGCCCCGGACAGGGCGCGCGACCTGATTCTGGACCTCTCTCTCTATATGCGGAAAAATCTCGATTCAAGCCGCGGCTTCATTCGCCTGTCCGATGAACTGGACCAGATCAATTCCTATCTGGCCATCGAAAAGGCGCGCTTTGGCGAAAGAATTCAGGTCCGGCTGGATATTGAGGACGGCTGTCAGGACTGGCCCATCCCCTCCCTGATCATCCAGCCACTGGTGGAAAATGCCGTCAAGCATGGCCTCAAGGAGCGTTCCGGGGCTGGAATCGTCGGCCTCAAGATCCATTCCAGTCACAATCAACTGCATGTTGCAGTCTATGACGACGGCACAGGCATTCCGGACAATATCCTTTGCTCGCTGCTCGAAAAGCGACAGATCGAATCTCATTCCGAAGGCATAGGTCTGCGCAATTCCAACCTGCGGCTGGAACATATTTACGGTCCAGAACACAGCATGCAGATATCAACCACCCGCAACAAGGGAACCCATATCAGCTTCTCGATTCCAAACCGCAGGGAACTGCTGCCTAAAGCCTCCTGAGCCGTCATGCCCGTCTATCAGGGCCGCACGATTCGCCATTCCGGCCCAAGCCGCCAATGCAGCCCAACTCCGGCTCAATGCATTTCAGCCGCCCGAAACGCCCTCCCAGTCGCTTTCCCTTGGTGCTTTACACTTTATTAACTAGCCTCCCGCCGGGGAAAGCATTTGTGGTTCCGCGTTGGAACCACCCCGGTTAAGGAGGAACGGTATGCTTTATTTCTTGCTATGCGTCGGGATACTCATCCTGGGCTATTTCACTTATGGGGTATTTGTCGAGAAGATCTTCGGCATTCAGCCAGACAGAAAAACCCCCTGCTGGACCAAGGAAGACGGCGTTGACTATATCAACATGCCCACCTGGAAGGTCTTCTTCATCCAGTTGCTCGATATTGCAGGCCTGGGCCCGATCTTCGGCCCGATTCTTGGCGCGCTCTATGGACCACAGGCCCTGCTATGGATCGTGATCGGCTCAATCTTTGCCGGTGGCGTTCACGACTATTTCTCCGGCATGCTTTCCGTTCGCAGTGGCGGCAAGTCGATTCCGGAAGTGGTTGGCGACGAAATGGGCCAGTTTGCGCGCCAGACCCTGCGCGTCTTCTCGGTCATCCTCTTGCTGCTGGTTGGCGTGGTCTTCATTCTCGGCCCGGCCAAATTGCTCGGCAACATGACCGGCTTCAATGTGCAGCTGCTGGTCGCCTGCATCTTCGTTTATTATTTCATCGCAACAGTCCTGCCAATCGACAAGGTCATCGGTCGGCTCTATCCGATCTTCGGCGCATTGCTGATGTTCATGACCATCGGCATCACCTTCGGCCTCATCTATCATGGCTATGAATTCCTGCCGAACATGGACTTCACCACCAATGTCCATCCGGGCGAGCTGCCCCTCTTCCCGCTGCTCTTCATCACGCTGAGCTGTGGCGCTTTGAGTGGCTTCCACTCGACCCAGTCGCCGCTGATGGCCCGCTGCATGCGCAATGAGAAGAATGGCCGCGTGGTATTCTATGGCGCCATGATCGCAGAAGGCATCATCGGTCTGGTATGGGCCACCGCAGGCATGTCCTTCTATGACAGCCCCGAAGCGCTCAATGCCGTTATCGCTGCCCAGTCTCCTGCCGGCGTCGTCAATCAGGTTTCAACCGAGCTTCTCGGTGTATTTGGTGGCTTCCTTGCCGTTCTTGGCGTGGTTGTCCTGCCGATCACCAGTGGTGACACCGCCTTCCGCTCGACACGCCTGATTCTGGCAGAGACCCTGAAGCTCGATCAGACCCAGATCAGGAAACGCCTGCTGATCGCCATTCCGCTGTTCGCAGTGGCCTTTGCCATCAGTCTGGTCGACTTCAACATCATCTGGCGCTATTTCGGCTGGTCAAACCAGACCCTGTCGATGCTGGTTCTCTGGAGCGCAGCCATCTGGCTCGCCCGCAAAGGCAAACTGCACTGGATCGCCACGGTGCCTGCCGTCTTCATGACCGCAGTTGACACCGCCTTCATCCTGCAGGCCAAGATCGGCTTCAATCTGCCGCCTGATATTTCCAATATCGTAGCCGTCATCGTTGCAGCCATCTCCCTGATCGCATTCCTGATCATGGTGCGGCCAACCGGCGATGTCTCCGAGGGGGCAGAACCGGCAGAATGAACGGATACCGGATGACCTGAAACAGAACCTTGATGGTCACCCGCATGACCGCAAGGCAAGAGCCACGCTGATCCGCAATCAGCGTGGCTTTATGCATCAAGCGCCCGGCAAGATACCTCACATCGCCATCAGGCGATCCAGTAGGCGTAAACCAGCACCCAGACCATCAAAAGCGAAACAGAGACAAGAAAATAGGACCGGTTCCAGACCCGGCCAACATCAGTGATCGGAATACCGCCAAAGCGGCCGATCATAATGTTGGTTGCGGTGAAGGGTGAGGTCAGTCCGGTCAGAGCCCAGCCACTCAGCATGGCGACAGCAAAGCAAGAAGGCTCCAGCCCGAACAGCGCCGCATCCGGCAACAGGGGCGCGACCAGCGCAAGGGTCAGGATCGGATTGCCCCCCAACTGCCCCATAACCGGCATGATCCACAAAAGAGCGATCAGCAGAAGCCACGGCGGCAAAACCGTCAGATCAATGCCCGCCCGCGCCATGAGCGGCACAAGCACCGACGAACCGACCACCCCGATATAGCCCGCGCTCATCAGCAAAAGCAGATCGGAACGAAAGGCTGGCAGCTCCTTCTGAACATAATTGACCATACGCAACCGAACGATGCCAGCATCCCGGAACTGGATATAAAGCCAGCCGATCGAGAGCAGAGGCACCACCACCAGCACGATTCCGACAACCCGGATCCCGAGCAGCATCTCCAGCGCAAGCACCGGCAACAAAATAATCACCAGCAAGGCGGCAAGCGGCAGCAGGACGGTCCAGCGATGCTGTGAACTGACCCGCTTTGGCGCTGGCCCCGCGCGCGACAGCCTTGGCTTGAACAGGGTATCCAGCGCCCACCCCGTGCTCAGCAGGATGGCGGCTGTCACCAATCCCGGCAGGGCAACCGTAATCCAGCTGATGCCGGGAATGGTCGCAACAGCCATCGCCGTGGAGAAGGCCATCGGCGACCATGGCAGAGCCGAAATGAAGCCGCGCTGAATGGCCAGCAGCATGCGGCGCGTGCGGATCTGCCGGACCTCTTCGTCCGGCTCATCCTTGCCGCTCGCCAGCGCCAGACTGCCCAACAGTTGGATCGAGCCGAAATTGAGCAACAAGGCATAGATCTGGGTACCAAACGAAAGGGATATATAGCGTCGCCCCGGCGGCTGGGCCGCAAGAAACTGTCCCGCTTTCGCCATCGCCGGGGAAGAAGACGCCGCCTCGCGCAAAACCGCAAGCGCACTGAAGAAGGAAGCGAGAAAGCCGGTTTTGACCACGGCAGCCAGAAGCGCTTCGGACCAATTGTCATTGAACAGCACCAGAGATGCGGTCAAAGCGGCACAAACCAGAAGAAAAATCCTGCCGCCCCTTGTCGCGCTGGCGGCCATCATCACGACCATGAAGCAAAGGCATATGGCCAAAGGCAAATGCACCCACTCCATGCCGGTCCATTCCAACAGGGCCTGAAGCACAATGACAGCAACCACGACCCAACCGAAAAAGGGATCAACGAACCGCAAATGACGCATTCAAACCTGCTTTCGTGGAAATGCAACAAGATCTGCCATCAAGGGCAGCCATTCCAGCCTGCCCACAGCAATCCAAACGGCACACCATCTCTGACCATTGAATGAAATGAATATGAAATCCCAACACCATGCCACTGCATCGGCATAAATTTTGAGCCAGACGATCCATTACTATGTCAGAAACGCTCCAACTGAAAGCCCAAACGAACAAAGGCCGCCCTTTCAACAGTCGGCATCCCTTCGCTACAGGCATAAACGTCCCCTCCAAAGCAACCGGAGAGATGGGCGCAAAACAATCAACCAATTGCCTTGGTGATGATCAGTAAAACTTCTGATAGAATACAACCAACATCAATAACAACACCAGAGCCTCCCCCAAAGCGATATCCGGCAAGCAAAGATTCGGAGCGCACAAGATCTGCAATTCAACAATTTTCGTCAATTCCATCAATCTGGAGAGATCCGATGAAAGAATGTGACTTGATCATGAAGGGCGGCATCACCTCCGGCGTCGTATACCCATTCGCCATATCAGAATTGGCAAAACAATATAGATTGCGCAATATCGGCGGCACCTCTGCCGGAGCAATCGGCGCCGTCTTCGCCGCAGCGGCGGAATATCGCCGACAAAGTGATAAAAGCATGGCAGGATTTGAGGAGATCGAGTCGGTTGCCGAAGAAATAGGATGCATATTGCAGGATCTGTTCCAGCCCACGCCCTCACTGCAGCCGCTCTATGCGGTATTGATGGCCAATCTGGAAGCAAAAACCCGGATGGGAAAATTGCTGGCAATGATCCGCGCCGCTCTCACAGCCTGCCTCACCGAAGTCATGATCGCCGGGGCCATTGGCGCGATCATCCTGTTCTCGGCCTTTCTGCTAGGCAATGTCGCCCTTGGCATACTCGGTTTCCTTCTCTTCATTCTCATCGCCGCAAGTCTCATCCTGATGCGCTTCTATCGTCTGATCATCAAGGAGCTCCCGGCAAATGATTTCGGCATCTGCTCTGGCAAAACCGTCTCTGGCAAGGACTCTCCGGGATTTTCCGACTGGATCGCAAACAGGATCGACACCATCGCCGGTCTCTATAAAAAAGGCGCCCCTCCGACCGGTCTTCTGACGGTAGGCGCTCTGAGAGAAAAGGGCATCGTCATATCGGCCATGACAACCGATCTCTCCTCTGCGAGACCATATCGACTGCCCATGCAAAGCAGCATTCATTTCTTCAGCAGGAAGGAATTCGAGAAGCTGTTTCCCGACTATATTGTCGACTATCTCTGCGAAAAGGGAGGAAAAAGCCAATATGAGGTCACGGACGCCGATGTCCCCAAAGACCTGTACAAGCTGCCGGTCGGCGATGATTTCCCGGTGCTGCTGGTCGCCCGCATGAGCCTGAGCTTTCCGGGGCTTATCCGCGCCGTACCCCTCTGGCGAGTAGACTATGCCCGTCGGACAGACGAAGGCGCCCCGATGCAACGTTGCCTCTTTTCAGATGGCGGCATTTCGTCAAACTTCCCGATCCATTTCTTCGATGCGATGCTGCCAAGCCGTCCAACTTTCGGCATCTCTTTGACCTCTCTGGAGCCGCATCACAAAGACGAACGCATCGACTTGCCGACGAAAGGAAGACAAAGCACCAGCCAGCCGATCCGGCAGGTTGAGGGAATATCAGGTTTCCTCTCCGCAATATTCAATACAGCCAAGGACTGGCAGGACAGCATGCAGTCGCTCCTGCCCGGCTACGCAGAACGCATCGTTTCCATACGTCTGGACGACAGCACCGAAGGCGGGATGCATCTCAATATGGACAAAGACACGGTCAGGAAGCTGACCTCTTACGGTCAGCAGGCCGGACAAACCCTGCTGACCCGCTTCTCATTCGACCAGCACAGATATAATCGCGCCATATCGATCCTTCCCGCCCTCGCCCGGGAACTGGTCTCTGTGCATGAGATATACGAGAAGGGGCAGCCAGCAGATGGGCAGGAAATGAGCTATCCCGATATTCTAAAACATCTGGAGCTAAGCCATTATGAAAATTCGGCTGAATGGCGGGAGCAAAATCTTGACCGCTTTGCGCGGGATCTCTCCAGCCTCGGCGCAAAGCCCTATACAATCAATCTGAAAGCTGCCATCAGCGATGCCGATATAGCCGCCATTCCATCTAGCGACAGCAAAATCAGGCTCGTCGCTCTGGCTGACCGCGTCCCACGGCCGCCTCGCAGCTAGGCGGAGAAGCGCAATTTCTCGCCTGTCCACCCTGTGGGGCGGACAGGCAAAACACGTTCCAGCGTTTGACATTCCTGCCCACCGCCAATCACATCGCTTTTTACACAATCTGTAACTTGCACCTATTTTCTGAGTGTCACCCCAGCCGGTCATACTTCCAACCGGCTGTTGCCTGAAACAAATTCAACCAATGAGGGATTTGCAATAAAAAGCCAAAACCGGAGGTTCGGTAAAAGAGGGTTAAAAGGCGCATACTTATTGGGAACTCCAAGGTGCGTCTTGCCTTTTGATCGAAGCTGCGTTCTCTTGTGGGGGGTAAAAATCCTTGCCTCTTTTTAAAGGGAAAGCGTCTTTAATGAATTCCAGTTTTTATGTGCCTTTTGCTTTCATTCTCACCATTGCCACTCCATTGACAGCCCATGCAGACTATTCGGAACGGTGCCCTCAGGAAGAAGGCTATTATTACACCAACAACCGCCATTCCAAAAACCCGGTAGAAGGCGGTTTCATCTCCTATGACGCTGAAATCTCTGATGACATTTGGGTCGGCAAGAATGCCGCTGTTTGCGGCTTTGCCACCGTCACAAACAGGGCAAGAATTCTGGGGCGCTCCATCATTTGCGGCGATGCGCAAGTTATGGGGAAACATGCCAAAATTACCGGATATGCAAAAATCTGTGGCGATGCAGTCGTCGACGGGACACAAAATGAAGTCACGATGAAGGGCTATTTTGAAACCGATACCGGCCTTTACGATAGCGGCAGCTACCCCAGAGCAGATAAGGCCGAAGCCAGGCTGGAAGCCGTAGAAAGGCTTCTCGAAGCGATCAATGGACGACAATTTTCCTTTTATGTCGGATATGAAAAGCAAGACCTCAGAGGGCTTTATCACACAACAACCAAAGCAGCCATTCCCAATAAATCTTACCCCTGCAATATAGAGATCAATACGCATTGGAAGATTGAGGCAATGAAGGGATATGAAAGCAAAGAAACGGAGAAAGACTGGGAATATAAGATAAACCTTAAGAATATAGCGGAAATATCGGACACGCCATCTTCTCCTGAATATAATTTCAATACCGCGCGCGAAAAATTTTATGAAACAATTTTCTCAATCTCAACGGATGAGAATTCCTCAATAAAGCTGACCAAAAAGCTCAAAAACTCCAAGCAAGAAGACAGTTACCTCAAGACAGGGAAAATTCATCTCCGATCCAATCTGAAATCCGAAGCTTTTGAAGGCATCGAGTTGATCAAGGATGCCAAAACGGCATGCTCTCAATAGCCTTGCGCCACAACCAATTGAAATATTGATTTTATTGAGGAAAATGGGAAATGGTGACCCCGGCGCGATTCGAACGCACGACCTACCGCTTAGGAGGCGGTTGCTCTATCCTGCTGAGCTACGGGGCCCGTTTTCATATGATCGGCCAGCTGCGTCATCTGTCCTTTGGCGACTGACATATTCGCAATGGCAGCGCACCAGACTTATGTTGCCCTGAAGAATTTGCTATAATCCAGTTCAGTTCAGGCACAGCCTTGACCGGCATTTTAAAAACGCTGTCGCTCTGTATCATTTCAACAAACCCAGATCAACCTGCCATACTCGCAATTTGGCAATTGTCCGTTTCGATTCAATCATTTTTAGAACAAGTCGTTCCAGTGCATATCAACCCTCCTGCCCTGACAGCCAGCCTGCTGTTGCTCGTCCATCCTGCATGGAGTGCAGACATCTCTGCTGACCCCAACCCCTGCCTTGCAGGCATGGCAGAGACAGAGCTGTCCGTAAACGCAGATTACGACACCCCGATCGGCATCAAACAACCAGATGGTCCTTCTTACCGATTGGCAGCTCTGGTGGCAGAACAGCTGACAAGCAAAAAACTGCAAAGGGAGAGGGAAAGACTGATCAAGGCCTTCATCAACAGGGAAGCGCCATTGGCCTTCCATGCAGCCGATGCAAAGCCGGACCGCTATGGCCGAAAGGAGGCCTTCATCGCCCTAAAGGAAAAAGGCGAAGAGGGGAACAATCCGCATCTTTTGCAAGAGGCTCTCATCTCGGCTGGGTTGGCCCGGGTTTCTCTCGACAATCTGACAGATGCCTGCGCCTGTCACCTGCTGACATTGGAGAGTGAAGCAAGGTCCGCCAGAACTGGCTTGTGGAAATTATCTGGCTATCATGTAAAAAAAGCGGATGCGCTCCACCTTTCTGCCATTGTATCCACCTACCAGATAATTTCGGATAACGTCCTGTCGGTGCATCGCAACGCGGATGGAACGAGCTATCTGAATTTTGGCGACAACTGGTATGAAGATTTCACCATTTCTCTGAATAAAAAGGCCCTTCAAAACTGGGAAGCCAAAAATAAAATACTGGATGATTTGCAGAACAAGCCCATATATGTTCGTGGCTGGGTAGAAGATCGTGGGGGGCCATTGATTCCTGTCCAACATGCCTATCAGCTGCAATATGTGGGAGATAATTGCCAAGTGAAGCAATAGACCAAGCTGAGGCAAGCATTCCAAAAAAGAATAAGACGATGGCCGCATTTGCGGCAAATGGGAATAATCGGGCAGACAGAAGCCAAGGCACGCATGGGGACGCAAGAGTGAGCACACAACGCCACGGAATAATGAAGACGGCAGGAGTAGTTTGCCTCTCCTTCATGCTTCTTGCTGGCTGCAAAAGCCTGATGATCGGCTCCGAAGAGCCGACCATATCCGGCGTTGCTCCGGCGGGTCTCTCCCCCACTGACAGCGTGGAACGCGCAATCGGCGCCAAGGAACATCCCAAAATCATCAAGGCCTATGGCGGTGCCTATGAGAATCGCAAGCTCGAAGAAATGGTGTCAGAGCTGGTTGGCCGTCTGGTCGCCAGTTCCAGCGAACCCAGTCGCCCCTATCGCGTCACCATCCTGAATTCGCCAACAGTCAATGCCTTTGCCCTGCCCGGTGGCTATCTCTATGTCACCCGTGGCCTGATTGCGTTGGCCAATGACAAGGCCGAGCTGGCGGCCGTATTGGCCCATGAAATGGCCCATGTAACCTCGCGCCATGCCCTCGCCAGAGCGGAAGAGCGGCAAAAGACCGAGCTGGTTTCCAAAGTCATGGACAAGATGGTCAGCGAGCGGACAAAGGGCGAAACCATCAAGGCGCGCCAGCTGGTGACATTGGCAAGCTTCAGCCAGGTGCAGGAGCTGGAAGCCGACAAGATCGGCATTGAAACGGCCTATCTTTCCGGCCTCGACCCATTTGCAGCAAGCCGCTTCCTGCAAACCATGGGTGACTACGCGCAATATTTGACCGGTCGCCCCGAAGAGGGAAGCAAATCCAATTTTCTCTCGAGCCATCCGGCCACTCCCGAGCGCATCAAGGCGGCCATTTTCGCAGCCAGACGCTATGGCGGACCCGATATCGGAACCCGCGAGCGAGAGGACTATCTGGAAGCCATCGACGGCATCCTGTTTGGCGATTCCCCGGACGAGGGCTTCGTAAGGGGACACACCTATATCCACCCGAATCTGCGCATACGCTTCAGCCCACCTGATGGCTATCGCCTCGAAAACACCTCCAAGGCGGTTCTGGCGGTTGCGCAGGACAGCTCCGCGATGCGATTTGACGGCGTCAATGTCAGCCCGGATGTGCCCCTCACCCGCTATCTCGCTTCCGGCTGGGTCACCGGTCTGATCACCGGTTCGATTCGCGAACAGGTCATCAATGGTCACCCCGCCGTGCTCGCCGCGGCAGAAGCCAAGGGCTGGACATTCCGCATTGCGCTCATTCGCGTCAACACCGCGACTTATCGCTTCGTCTTCGCCACCACCACTCCCAATGCCGATTTTGAAAGCGCCATTGCCGAGACGGTCAACAGTTTCCAGACTCTGAGTGCAGATCAGGCAAGAGCCTACAAACCCCTCAGAATCACCGTCGTGACCACAGGCTATGGCGACACTGTGGAATCAATGGCCAGACGCATGGTCGGCACTGACGAACGACTTGAGCTCTTCCGCATTCTCAACGATATCAAGCCGGACCAGCAGCTCCAACGCGATCAGAAGATCAAGCTTGTCACGCCGATGAACTGATATCCGGCTGCCCGGGCATGATGCCTCATGCCCCTGACCGGACACCGGCTGGCGTCCCGCGGTCTGCAAAAGACAATGCCCTCAATAAAAAATCCCGGAAGCGGGGTCCGCTTCCGGGATTTATCAAACCATGAAGTCACCTCAGATGATGCGTCAGACGCATCATTATGCGGCAACTTCCTCTTCGCTCTTGCTGGCGCCACGACGTGGCCCCTTGGAGAGATTCTTCTCGATCAGATGCACGGCTTCGGTGGTGGACAGCTTGCGAATAGCGGCCACTTCACGAGCCATCCGATCGATGGCAGCTTCATAAAGCTGACGTTCAGAATATGACTGCTCTGGCTGAGTATCAGAACGATAAAGATCGCGCACGACTTCTGCGATGGAATGCAAATCACCCGAGTTGATTTTTGCTTCATATTCCTGCGCGCGGCGACTCCACATGGTGCGCTTGATACGAGCGCGCCCTGTTACCGTCGTCAATGCTTTTTCAACGGATTCTTCATCCGACAATTTGCGCATGCCAACCGAGGCGATCTTGCCCGTTGGAACCCGCAAGGTCATTTTGTCCTGCTCAAAATTGATAACGAACAGCTCGAGAGAGAGGCCAGCAACTTCCTGTTCCTCGATATTGACGATTTGACCTACACCATGTGCCGGATAAACAATATATTCGTTGATTTTAAAGCCCTGACGTTGGGTGGCTTTTTTGATTGCCATACGCTTGAAACTCCCGCGTCACATATTCCGAGCGGACACCCTGCCCGCTGGATTTTCCAAAAACAAAAGAGGGTGCTCCCTCTTTGTCTGCATACTTTCAGATAAAACCGGTTTTGAGCCCGTCTGATAATAGAGGCTCGTTCCGGCATTGTTTTTTCGCTTCTAAATGAGATAGGCACACGTATGTGGATTGCGTACTTTCACATTGCATCTCGCTCAAAATACGCATAAAAAAACTCCTGAAGCAGGAGCCATATACCTTCCTTTATCAGCTGATTGAGGGAGGATATCACATTTTTGCATATTTTCCAAACTTTGATTGTGATCAAATTTGCAATCGCGTCTCCTTCCACACTCCCAAAGCCTTATAGACACTGGTAAAAGCGCAGATTTCTGCTCTTTTCAATCAGCCAATTTGTCTGTTTTATGACGAACAAAAAAGCCGGTCGCTCAGCAATTGGCGCCCGGCTTTGCTATTCTAATATTGCATAACTACCATTCTCAATCCCCTTCACCGGGATTTTCCGAGAGATATTGCAACTTGTTTTCAACGCCATCCCACTTCTTGGCATCTTCCATCGGTTCTTTCTGAACGGTGATATTGGGCCAGACTTCGCAAAATTTGGCGTTGATCTCGAGCCATTGCTCAAGCCCCGGCTCGGTATCTGGCTTGATCGCCTCGGCAGGACATTCCGGTTCACAAACGCCGCAATCGATGCATTCATCGGGGTTGATCACCAGAAAATTCTCACCTTCATAGAAGCAGTCAACCGGGCACACTTCCACGCAATCTGTATATTTGCATTTGACGCAATTATCGGTCACGACGTAAGTCATCACAAACTCCGCACAGGATGCAGCTTGGTCTCTGCATTCGCTAAAAATGGTCTATCACGGGAGGATTATCCATCTGTTCGCCTGCTTCCTGCCAACCGCCATCTCCATTGATGGCAAGCTAGAAGCATCGCCCTTCAGATAAATAGGTAACACCACTCCCATTCGAGTTATGTTCTAGCTATCGCTTTTGCGCCCGGCGTTCAAGCAATAACCGAGGATAAATTGCGCCACCGATGCAGCGCCCGGATTCGACGCCCACAGCCTCAAGGCCCGACCGGACCCTATCCCGACCCGGGAGTGGAAAGTATCAAATCGCTTGCCACTTTTACAAATGAAAGATGCATTCACAAGTCCGCATTTCAGCCTATAGCCATCTTCCGTGAAAAATGGACAATTTCCCGTGAAAAACCACCCGCTTTCCTAAAAGCTTACTGGAAAACCTACTCAAACGGGCCCTGTTTCAGGCGCATCAACTGGCGGCGGTCTCTCTTCGTTGGACGCCCCGTATGCGCTTCATGTTCAATCCCGGTCTGTGGCCCGTCGGACCGCGCTTCCGGCGCAGGACTGAGATCCTTGTAAAGCAATTGGGCTTCCGGCGCCGGTCCTCTGCGGCTTCCAAGGGCCACAACTTCGAGAATGCGGATATGGCCTGCCTTGGCAATCGTGAGGACATCGCCGGGCTTGACCTGACGACTGGCTGCGGAGACCTTGTCCTTGTTCACGCGCACATTGCCAGCGGTCACCAGTTTCGCGGCCAGACTTCTTGTCTTGGCGACCCGCGCGAACCAGAGCCACTTGTCGATACGCAGTTTTGAACTTTCCTCGCTCATCGCACACCAAATAAAAAGGCATGCCACCGGGCCGCCTCTATTGCGACCTTGCGGCATGCCATTGATCAGATCAACAGTCTGTCCCTTTGAAACAGGCCTATTTCTTGTTGTCCAGATTCGCTTTCAGAGCGGCCAAAGCTGCAAATGGCGAATCGGGATCTGCCACCTTCTCGGGTTTGCGCGGAGCCTGATCAGGACGCTTGCCACGCCCCTTGTCGCCACCACCAGAGCGGTTGCCACCCTTGAAGCCGCCCTCAGAGCGCGGACCATTGCGTTTGCCACCTTTGCGGAAATCCTTCTGACCGTCCTTCTGGCCATCTCTCTGACCATCACGCGGACCGGATTTCGCGCCTGTTCTGGGTCGATGCCCGGAGCGATTCGGACGACGATCACCGCGTCCGCCCGGACGCCAGATCTCGAGCCATTTCTCTTCTTCCTCAGCCGCTTCAGCACTCGCATCTGCATCCGTAACAGCTGCTTCTGTGCCCTCAGATACAGGTGTACTATCCTGTGGAGAACTGACCTCGGCGACGGCTTCAGCAGCCTCTTCGCCCTCGGCCGGAACTGATTCTGAAGCATTTTCAGCAGCAGCTTCACCTTCCGAAGCCTCTGCAGAGGCATCCCCCACAGCCTCTTTCGGCTCGATTTTGCGTCTCTCGACGCGATAGCCCAGAGACTTGAGAATAGTGGAGAAATCTTCCCCTGCGCATCCCAGCAGCGAGGTCATCGCAACCGTAACCGTGAAGCCCCGGTCCATCACGCCTTCAGGTGCTTCCGGCGTTTCTTCCGTCGGACGCCAGCTGAGCAGCGGACGGATAAGATCAGCCAGACGCTCGAGAATATCGATGCGCACAGCCCGCTTGCCATAGACGCCAAAACCAACAGTCTTGTAGAGCGCCACAGAGACATCTTCATTGACCGGAATGGACGTGCGCCCCGATGCCGACAGCGATGGCACCTCGACCACACCTTCCTGCTCGATGCCGCCATTATGCAGCGCCCACATCATGACCAGCAGCGTGCTGGGAGCGGGCTTGAGCAGCGCCGGAACATAGATATGATATGCCCCGAAGCGAACCCCGAACTTGCGCAGGGAAGCGCGCGCATCCTGATCCAGCGAACGGACATCTTCCGCAACCGTCCGACGATCCAGAATGCCAAGATTTTCAACGAGTTGGAACGCCAAACCCTTAGCAATTCCATCAAGTTCCTCGGTGCCGGAAAGCTCAACGAGCGGCTGCAGCAGCAGGCTGATATGATTGGTGAGCCACAGGTTAATACGGGACTGCACATTCTCCAGCGCCGCACCGCTCAGACCTTCATCGGCCAGCACCGTCAGCCTCGGTTTCAACACCGTATCGCCAGCCACCAGCTTGGCAATCGGAGCACCCTGCCAACGCAGCATGCCGTCCCCAGACAGCAGAAACTGATCATTGGCCGCTCCGGCTATTTTTTCCGATCTGTTTTCGAATTCCACAGACAGGACCTTCTGCGCAGCGGCATGAATGGCTTTGGCATCGTTGCCTTCGGCACTCACATCGGGCGCAAAGCGAAATCCATGCAATTGACCAACATGCTGGCCTTCCACCATCACGTCACCGGCAGGAGTAATTTCCGCTTCGAGCATTGCTTTTTCTCTCAGACGTTTCATCAATACACTAGTGCGCCTATCCAGGAAGCGCTTGGTAAGTCGCTCATGCAGGGCGTCTGACAGACGATCCTCCACGGCTCTGGTCTTCTCTTGCCACAAAAGGGGATCATCTAGCCACCCCTTTTTGTTAGCAACAAAGGTCCAAGTGCGGATATGTGCAATTCTATTGGCGAGTGTGTCAATATCGCCATCAATTCTATCCGCATATGAAATTTGTGCAGCAAGCCAATCCTGAGACAAAGTGCCTCGCTCTTCCAGCTGCTGGAACAGCATACCAATCAATTCGGCATGATTGGTAGGTGCAATTTTGCGATAGTCCGGCACCTGACAAACATCCCACAGCAATTTGAGCTGTTCACTCTCATGCACACGGCGTCGGATATCCCTATTCTTGTATAAAAGTTCAAGCGCCTGCAAATCGCTCGCAGGAAGGGCGCGCGTCAAACCCGGCAGACCGGGCGCCTGCTCCAGCGAGGCAATCAGATCGCCATAGCTGGCAAAGTCAAGCTGCCGACTGCGCCATTGCAGCATCTTGATCGGCTGAAAGACATGCATTTCCAGTTGCTCGACCAGATCATCCTCGAAGGGAGCCACCCGGCCTGTGACCCCGAAGGTGCCATCACGGGTGTGCCGCCCGGCCCGGCCGGCAATCTGGGCCAGTTCCGGCGCGGTCAGCCGTCGATGCTGGAAACCGTCAAATTTCTTCTCCGCCGCAAAGGCGATATGATCCAGATCGAGATTGAGCCCCATGCCGATGGCATCGGTCGCTATCAGATGATCCACATCCCCATTCTGGAAAAGCTCCACCTGCGCATTGCGCGTGCGCGGACTGAGGCTTCCCATCACGACAGCCGCCCCGCCCCGCTGGCGTCGGACAAGCTCGGCGATGGCATAGACATCATTGACCGAAAAGGTGACCACCGCAGACCGCCGCGGCAAGCGGGAGAGCTTTTTCTGGCCGATATAGCAGAGCTGGGACAAGCGAGGCCGGGTGATGATCGTCGCATGCGGCAGCAGCATCTCGATCATCGGCTTCATGGTCTCTGCGCCCAGCAGCAGCGTTTCTTCCCGCCCGCGCAAATGCAGCAAGCGATCTGTGAAGACATGACCACGCTCAAAATCTGACGCCAACTGCACTTCGTCAATCGCAACGAAGGCCACATCGGCCTCGGCGGGCATCGCCTCGACCGTGCAGACATGATAGCGCGCCCCGTCCGGTACGATACGCTCTTCACCGGTGTGCAGCGCGACGAGATCCTTGCCGACCTTGGCCACCAGCTTGCCATAGACCTCGCGCGCCAACAGGCGCAAGGGAAGGCCGATAATGCCGGAGGAATGGGCAACCATGCGCTCGATGGCCATATAGGTCTTGCCGGTGTTGGTCGGCCCCAGAACGGCCGTCACACGGCCTTGCGCACCGCCTGTGGCGGGTTTTCCACCAAACTCGTTACCCCAGCCGGGCGCTCTTGTGGCCAGAGAATCAGCTTTTACTCTCTCTGGGGAAGATGCAGGCGACAAAGGCGAGGCAATCTCGGACCGAACAGCAGCAGAAATTCCCTGACTGACAGGAGGACTGGCAGGCGAGCTGGCAGGAACACTGGCGGGAGAATGGCTGCGAGCCTCGGCCTTGTCGGCTGCCTTTGCCTTTTCTTCCATCTGCCGCAAGGCGTCGCCATCAGAGCCTGCCTTGCCGCGCCGCCCCAGCGCCGTTCCCTGCGATTGGGCATGGCGCATAAGCTCGGCCTCTATGCCGGAAAAGCCTCTGGCCGGATCGGCCAATTCCGCCCGCCTGTTCGCAGCAGCGCGGCTTGCCTTCTCTGCTTCGGCCTTTCTGTCACGCTCTTTTTTCAGGGATTGCCCGAATTCAGCCAGTGAAGCAAAGGGGGAATCGCTATCAGTTTTCTTGCTCATGGGCCTGGCATTGATCTAGCTCTGAGCCAATCGGAACAAAAGTCGGCTCAGTCATTGTCATCATAAAAGCAATAGGGCTCCCAATCGGAACACCGCACGCTCGTCTGTAAATCAGATAGTCACCCCAGAGCCCGATAGCAACAACAAAGCATGGGCCAAGAGCTGACGCGCCCTATCATTGCAACAATTATACCCCATGTGCAACGGCAGAAGCGCCCAACAGGCTGTAGAATCGCTTATGGACAAAATTTACGAGAGCCAGAGACAAATTAACCAATAGAACGAGTCTGGAACGAATCATGGCCGAATCGCTGACTTACTCAGGTTTCGCCTTTGTTCTTGCAAGATATAGATAACGACATGATGACAGATACAAGATATTGCAAAAGCCAAATATTGCAAGAAACCGGGTACCAGAAGGCCAGAATGAAAAGCGTTAAAATTTTAAACAAGACGCCCCAAAATGAAACAAACCGCCCTTTGTAAAGGAGTTAACTTTGGGGCCACCACAAGACGCCCCGCATTAACCTTTTGAACGCAGACAGAACAAAGTCAGCACGAATCGCTGATGGAACGATGTTTTTATTTTGTTCTGTCTAAATATATGAAAATACCGAGCTGGCGCACCATATCTAGTCCCCCTCCAACCGGCAAAACCGGGCCCACGTTTGGCATCAAGCAAAGCCGTTAAGACAATTTCCCGATTTGATACAGAATTGGCCACAAGAGTGGACGCGCGCTTGCATTTTGCAATTGAGCAACAAAGCAAGAGGGCCAAGAGCGGGATTCGCCCGAGCCGGACAGTCATAAAACGAGAACAGGAGAGAGGAGAGCAGAAAGGGAGACAGAGAGGCAGGAAGCCCCAAGCCTGCCCATAGGAACAAGGCAATAAAAAAGGGGCCATTGGCCCCTTGTCATGAATTCTCGGTCCTGTGTCTGTTGTCGCCGACACCTGCCAGAATCTATTTCCAGACTCTACTGAATGGAGACTTCCCGAGCATTGAGCACCATGCGACCGACCATGGTGCCGATCTGAAGCCGATAAACAGCAACAACAGGCTCATCACCAACCGGAATGAACCAGGCCTCCAGATCCTTGTTGTCTTCCATATATTTGGTGCTCTTCTTGTTGGGACGATGCCCGGCAACAAATCGGATTCGCGCCCCGCAGACCGTTGCGGGTCCATTATAGGCATTCTTCAGGGAAGACCGGATCTCCTTGGTTTCCTTGTAGAAAAGCTCGATATTATAGCGCCAACGCCCGTCAAACATGCGAACGGTGCGATCACAAACGGCCTTGCCCACCCTGTCTTCGTTCGAGCGCACAGACATCAACAGGCCACTGAGTGGATCAACGATACCGCGCGTGTGAACCCGTTGCAGAGGGATGCGATCAGAATGCCGGGAGAGTGGCGGCGAGGCGGAAAACTCGCTGACATTGCCCGACCGCATGGCGATCTGCACCACATTGTGAATCTTGTCTTCCCGGGAATTGAGCGCATACATGGTCGGCAGCATCCGGTCGCCGCTGAAAGACCCCTTGCTGACCGCGCGCCCCTTGCTGTCGATGAAAAGACGGGAAATTCCGGAGGTTTTGGCAAAGGCATCAATGGAATAATTATGGCCCTTGACCGAAGCATCAACCGACCCGCTACCGACGGGAATTCCTGCTATCGAAATGGAAAAGCTGGCATCGATATCGGTTGCCTGCGCCTCAGGCGCAAGGCTGTTCAATCCGAGCATCGCCCCGACAATAACGGCAGCGCGCATGGATGAGACCCATTTTCTACCCCGCAGCGGACAAATACCATTTTCTGAGGTCATGCGTTTCCACTCAAGCATGGTCTTCCCCAACACCCTTCATCTAAAGCACGCTTGCCCGGTCGAACAAGGCGGCCAAATTGACCAATTCAGATCAGGCAGCAAAAAGGCCCGGTCTCGACAGGCAGGATGCATCTGCCCAAAATGCCACGGATTTGTCGGGGGAATTTCCCCGGCGATCTCCGCAAGCCTTCATGGCACACACAGTCTCCACACTCTCACTGAATATGGTTAACAAATTGCGATCAGCTTCACCAGACTGCGCAAGAGACAGAAGATTGCGGCAAATTTACAACCAATGCCGCTTTTCTTATGCACGCTCTTCAACATGCCGGGGTAAAAATGCGAGCAGATACCCATTGAAAAACATCAGCAGTTCCGGGATTATTCGGGAAATAAGTCAGAATCTTGAAAAGAACATGCGAAAGCACCCGGAAATGCTTGACGAGCGACGCAAGGATCACTATACCGGGGCGACTTTCCGTCTCAATGCAGTCTGCGGAGCGGCGGAACACAGAACAGAAAATGAGCGGGCGCCATTGGCGTCCTACTAATTTGTGAGGGATTTTCCATGGCACGTCGCTGTGAACTGACCGGTAAAGGCGTTCAGTCCGGTAACAATGTCAGCCACGCAAAAAACAGAACCCGCCGTCGCTTTCTGCCAAACCTGGTGAATGTGACTCTGCTGAGCGAAACCCTCGGCACTGGTTTCAAGATGCGCGTCAGCGCTCACGCTTTGCGTTCTGTTGAACATCGTGGCGGCCTTGACGCTTTCCTGGCCAAAGCCAAAGAAGCAGATCTGTCGGCCAATGCGCTGCTGATCAAAAAGAAGATTGAAAAAGCACAGGTACCTGCATCTTGATGCAGTATCGGATTATTTCGATAATCTGGCTTGATCGTTAAGAAGCAGCGCCTCTTTTGGCGCTGTTTTCATATTCACGCTGCTTTGGGCTTCTCCCATTCGCGGCCAACATCAAGGAGGGTGACATATGGTTGCTACTCGAAAAAATCTTGGCCTGTCCGTTCTGGCCATGGTGGGCGTCGTTGCGGCGTCCAATTATCTCGTCCAATTCCCGTTCGAACCATTCGGCCTGCAGGATCTCCTCACATGGGGAGCCTTCACCTATCCAATGGCTTTTCTGGTAACGGACCTGACCAACCGCAAATGCGGCCCGAAAAACGCCCGCATCGTCGTTGCCGCCGGTTTTGCCATTGCCGTTCTGATTTCCATCTGGCTGGCCACTCCGCGCATCGCGATTGCCTCAGGCTCGGCCTTTCTGGTTGCCCAGCTGCTGGATATCACCATTTTCAACCGTCTGCGTCGCAACAGCTGGTGGAAGGCCCCTCTGGCATCTTCCTTCTTCGGCTCGGTGCTCGATACGGTGGTTTTCTTCGGCATCAGCTTTGCTGCCTCTTTCGCCTTTCTGGATACAGGCTTTGGCATGGCGCCTGACATGTTCCCCACCGAAGCCTCTTCGCTTCTCAGCCTTGGCATCATCGATGCGCCGCGCTGGGTCAGCTGGGCCATCGTGGACTATTCCTGCAAGATGTTTGTCGCACTGCTGATGCTGGCCCCATATCGGCTGCTGCTCAGCCGTCAGGACGCCCTGACGGTTGCTGCCTGAGAGGCCAGCCAGAAGGCAAGCCCAAAACCCTACCAGTCCCCGCCATCAAGCCATCAAGCCATCAAGCCATCAAGCCATCGGCAAGATGATAACGGATGAATGACAATCAAACCGGTCTAGCCCGCTTCCCAATCTTTTTTCGCTCAAGAAAGACCTGATAGCCTAAAAGCCCTAAGGCTGCGCAGGCAGGCGGAATTGCAGCAATATGGTGTCCTGAATGAAATTGAAATTGTCGTCGGACATGAGCGTAACAAGGCTATCGCCCTCTCCCATCGGTTGAATGTCGAGGGCTTCCATATTGTCGATTCCATCGCCCAAATTGGCACGGAACAGAAGATCGCTGCGGGTCATGTCCCCCGCCCGGAAATCCTTCGCATCTATCTGCCTCAGCTGGACGACCAGCCCGCCCAGAAGCGAGAAATTCCTCTCGAGAATGATCAGATCCCCTTGCTGCGTGAAAGCTGCATCACTTGCCAATAGCTCACCCGACTGCGGCAGGCTGAAGCGCTTGGGCGCACCGCTGCCGACAATCCAGCCAACAATCTTGCCATCCTGCGGCTTTTCCGAAAGCAGAATAAATCCCCCGGCATAAGGACTGCTATTGGGAATGGTTGCGATTGCCTCCAGCCCCCGATTGGCCTGATTGGCAGCATCAATCTCGGCATTCAGCGGCAAGCGCCCCTCAAGGCGCAACAGGGCGTTCCCCTGCATGCTGTAGCGGGTCACGCGGGTATCGCCCTCAAAGCTGACAAAGGCTTGCCCATCCTTGAGCGCCAGCCCTTCGGAATCCCTGCGCCATTGCGGCAATTCCGCCCCGATGCCGGGCAGCATCCGCATGGAAGCATCCGTGATGGCGACAGGACGCCCGTCCTTGAGCGCCAGCTTTGCAGAAAGCATGCTTCCCCTGTCACTGATGGCAACAAAATGTTCCCGATCAACAAAGGCAAGCCCGGAAAAGCCACCAAAGGCGGGCTCATCGCTGGAAAGCTTCAGCCCGCCGATCCATTCCAGCTTGCCATAGCTTTGCCGTTCGGACGCCGATCGGCCACCCAGCGGTGCAAGCTGCTGGGCCACCACATCAATGGCCAAGGCGCGCGGTGCGGCCTTGGGCAAGGCAGCAAGCGGAGAGGCACGACTGGTCAGAAAGAAAGCGGCGACCAGCAGCGCCAAAAAACAAAAGCAGGCTGTCGCAAACAGCCTGCCCATTCTGAAAAATCCGATTCTTACAAACCGCATGCCGCTACCGTCTCCGCAAACGTCGCGAAGGGGCATGTGTTTCTCTGGCGGCATTCTCGTCAAACAGCTCGGCCAGCTTCTCGGTCATGGCACCACCAAGCTCTTCGGCATCAATGATCGTCAGCGCCCGTTTATAATAGCGCGTCACATCATGACCAATACCGATGGCCAGCAGATTGACCGGTGACCGCGTCTCGATTTCCTCGATCACTTCGCGCAGATGCTTTTCCAGATAGGTGCCCGCATTGACCGACAGGGTCGAATCATCCACCGGCGCTCCATCGGAAATCATCATCAGGATCTTGCGTTGCTCCGGACGCATCAACAGCCGCTTATGTGCCCAATCCAGCGCCTCGCCGTCTATATTCTCCTTGAGCAATCCCTCGCGCATCATCAGACCAAGATTGCGCCGCGACCGCCGCCACGGGCTGTCCGCCGATTTGTAAATGATGTGCCTGAGATCATTAAGACGTCCCGGATTGGCAGGCTTGTCGGCCTTCAGCCACGCCTCGCGCGACTGTCCGCCCTTCCAGGCTTTGGTGGTAAAGCCGAGAATCTCGACCTTGACATTGCATCGCTCCAGAGTCCGGGCCAGAATGTCGGCACAAACGGCAGCAATGGAAATGGGACGCCCGCGCATGGACCCCGAATTGTCGAGCAACAGCGTCACCACAGTATCGCGAAACTCGGTATCCTGCTCCCATTTGAAGGACAGCGGACGCATCGGATCGGTGACCACGCGGGTAAGCCTTGCGGTATCCAGCAATCCCTCTTCGAGATCGAAATCCCAACCGCGATTCTGCTGGGCCAGCAGGCGGCGCTGCAAGCGGTTGGCAAGCCGGGCAACGACCTGATGCATATTCTGCAACTGCTTGTCCAGATGCCCGCGCAGCCGGTCCAGCTCTGCCTGCTCGCACAGTTCCTCGGCATGAATGACTTCGTCAAAAGCGCGCGAGAAAACCTTATAGCCCGTATCCGGTTCATTCTTGCCATGCTCGGGCGGCCTGATGGCATCGCCGAAGTCATCGCCATTCAGATCCTCGAAATCATCGAGATCCTGACTGGTCTGCTCATCGGACTCCGATTGCCCGCCTTCCACATCATCAGACCCGGCTTCCTGCTGCTGCTGGTCTTCCTGCTCGCCACTCTCGGCATCGTCAGACTTGTTGCTGCTTTCAGCATCTTCCTCAGAGCCATTTTCGGTGTCGTCGGCATTCTCTTCGCTGTCTTCGGCTTCTCCGCCAATATCATCGGCAACATCGAGGTCAGCCAGCACCCGACGCAAATGGCGGGCGAATTTGGCCTGATCAAGCAGATCCTCGCCAAGACTGTCCAGACTGTCGCCGGCGGTTTCTTCCACCCAGCCGCGCCACTGTTCCACCAGATGATGGGCCGAGGCGGGAATGGGGGTTCCGGTCAGCTTTTCGCGCACCAGCAGGGAAAGAACATGATCCAGCGGCGCTTCTTCAAAACGGGAAGAATCGCCCGTAACAAAGCGGCTATAACGATCTTCCAGCATCGCCGAGACATTCTGGGCAAGACCTGCCATGCGCTGTGAGCCGATCGCCTCGACGCGCGCCTGCTCGACCGCATCGAAAACAACTCTTGCCCGCGCGCCATCAGGGGCGAGCTTGGCATGGATGCGGGGATCATGACAGGCAACCCGCATGGCAAGGCTGTCCGCCTGCCCGCGCAGAATGGCCGCCTTTTCCCGCGTCAGCGCCCGGGGCGGCTCGGGCAGACGCGCCTGCCCGTTGATCAGCATCGGTCGGTCGGCGGAAAAATGCACATCCAGTTCGACCGGACCGGCAATCGCCCTGAGCGTTCCGCTCACCGATTGCTTGAACCGTTCATTTGGATCAACCGACCCACCCAGTTTGGATGAAGACTTGCTCGACATAGCTGATTATTCCCGCCTGTTCCCACTTGATCGATGCCCGGACGGCAGCTATCAGCTCACCGCCACATTCAGGGACGATTCAGGCAATTCCTCGCCGAAGCAACGCTGATAGAATTCAGCCACCAGCGGCTGTTCCAGTTCATCGCACTTATTCAGGAAGGTAACCCGGAAGGCAAAACCCAGATTGCCGAAGATTTCGGCATTCTCGGCCCATGTGATCACCGAGCGCGGGCTCATGACGGTGGAGAGATCGCCATTCATGAAGGCGTTGCGCGTCAGATCGGCGACCCGCACCATCTTGTTGGCCACATCCTTGCCCTCTTCGCCAGCCAGCGACTTCACCTTGGCCAGCACGATATTGACTTCATTGTCATGCGGCAAATAGTTGAGCGTGGTAACAATCGACCAGCGGTCCATCTGGCCCTGGTTGATCTGCTGCGTGCCGTGATAAAGACCGGAGGTATCCCCCAGCCCGACCGTGTTGGCCGTGGCAAACAGGCGGAAGGCCGGATGCGGACGGATCACGCGATTCTGGTCCAGAAGCGTCAGACGACCGGCCACTTCCAGCACGCGCTGGATGACGAACATCACATCAGGGCGCCCCGCATCATATTCGTCAAACACCAGCGCCACATTATTCTGCAGCGCCCATGGCAAGATGCCATCACGGAACTCGGTGATCTGCTTGCCGTCCTTGAGCACGATCGCATCCTTGCCGATCAGATCGATACGGGAGATATGGCTGTCCAGATTGACGCGCACGCAAGGCCAGTTGAGGCGAGCCGCCACCTGTTCGATATGGGAGGATTTGCCCGTGCCGTGATAACCGGAAATCATCACGCGCCGGTTATGGGCAAAGCCGGCAAGGATTGCCAGAGTGGTTTCCCTGTCAAACAGATAGTCCGGATCAAAATCGGGCACATGATCGCTGCGTTCACTGAAAGCGGGAACCTTCAAATCGATATCGATGCCAAATACTTCGCGCACAGACACTTCGGTATCCGGCAAATTGGAATTCTCGTTGCTCATATCATTCATAACACTGCTCTGGATGAGGCCGCCCTAAACTCGCTTATGCATCACTGGAAAGGGTGTGATCAAACTCTGAAATGGCCTTCTGGAAAAGCCCAGCTGCTCGTTGGGCAACTTAAAGCAAACAGGACCGAAAAGGAAAGGAAAGATTGCCACTTTCTGTCTGCAGCGCCAAAAAGACATCAATCGGCATCGCAGTCAAGAGCCATACGGCAATCCGGATCGGATGGTATCGAGGCGGTCCGGCCCGAAAGGGCCAGACCAAAATCGTGTCATCAGCAATAGCCGCCTGCACGCAGGGTATTATAGGCCGCGATCACATCCTGTAGACGTTCCTCGCAAGCCCGATCCCCCTTGTTGAGGTCAGGATGGTTTTCCTTCAGCAACCGCTTATAGGCGCGTTTGACATCGTCAGACGAAGCCGGAAGGGTCAGGCCCAGTGTCTCGAATGCCTTGGCCTCCAGTGGCCGCAGCTTGCGGGTCTGGCCCTGATGGCGCGAACGGCGCTTCATCCGCTCGGCGGCGCGCTGGGCACGACCATCCGAAAAGCCGGAAGTTTCCCAGCTCTTGCCCATGGTTTCACCCGCCTGCCCGGTGGCATTGCCCCAGGCATTGACACCCATTTTCCAGGTCGGGCGATCGCCCGTTGCCGTGCTGGCCTTGGCATCATCTGCCGAAGCATCATCCATGCCGGTAAAATAATTGTAGTTCCTGTTGAACTCACGGGCATGCGCTTCGCAGAAATTATGATATTCGCGGCCGTCTGAGCCACGTTTGGGAGCCTTGCAGCCCCCCTTCTTTTCACACCCAGGCCACTCGCACGTTTCTTCTTGCTGTTGCTTTTTACGACGGTCTGCATCAGGCTTGATACGGATGGAGTCGAACAGTTTCGAGTCGAGGTTCATGAATCTATGCTTGTCTCCGGACGCCGGTTATTTCTAGTTCCGGTTTTCTAAAGTGTATGATCAAGGAGATCCGCTGCGCTGGAAAGTCAGCGCCGGGACACTCCGAGTTACGGGTTTCAACACGCGCTTTACCATGACAGGCATAAAGGCTTGTCAAAAGCGGCGTCGAGGATGACAGGATCTCACATTGCAAAAAGAGCAATCCGAATGCGACGTCTATTGCAAAAAGGAAATATCAATCCCATTTGCAGTAAGATAACAAAGAGACCCAAATCACCCCAAAATCAGGAAGTGCAACAGTTCACCATTCCCAGCCATGACCGTCAAGCAGAACATAGAGAAAAAATTGAACAATCAACTTCAGCCCACAATGTTAGAGGTGATTGATGAATCAGACCTTCATATAGGTCATGAACATGCCAGACCTGAAGGTGAAACCCATTTCAGGATCCGGATCGCAAGTCCCCTCTTTGCCAGTCTGTCTCGGGTTCAGGCCCACAGAATGGTGCATGATACTATCAAAGAAGAGCTTGAAGGTCCAATCCATGCGCTGGCTCTGGAAACCATCAGGCCCTGAAGAGGACCGCCCGAAACCGGGCGGCTATTGAACCGGGGTGATCCGCAGCGAGGTAATCCTGTTCCTTTCCTTGCGCAACACCCGGAAACGGAAATTATAGAAGGTGAAGCCCTGCCCCGGTTCGGGAATCTGCCGCGCTTCATGGATCACCAGTCCCGCGATTGTCGTGGCTTCCTCATCGGGCAATTTCCAGTCGAGCGCCCGGTTCAGGTCTCGTATGGGCACAGAACCGTCCACCAGCACCGATCCGTCCGGCTCCTTGCGAACGCCCTTGACGTCGATATCATGCTCGTCGGCAATGTCCCCCACGATCTCCTCGATGATATCCTCCAGCGTCACCAGTCCCATCACCTCGCCATATTCGTCAACCACGAGAGCAAAATGGCTCTTGCGCTTGAGAAAGGCATTGAGCTGGGCTTTCAGGCTGGTGGTATCGGGCACATACCATGGCTCGGAAGCAACGGCGACGATGTCCAGATCCTTGGCCTCGCCCCTCACCTCGGCCAGCGCCCGCAAGACATCCTTGGCATGCAATATGCCGATGAAATTGTCCTGCTCGCCCTGCCAGAGCGGAATACGGGTAAACTGGCTCCTGAGCACCTGATCGACAATGGACTCCGGCCCGTCATCGAGATTGATGGACATGACATTGGTGCGATGGACCATCACGTCCGAGACATCCAGTTCGGCCAGATCGAGAAGGCCGCCAAACCGGTCCCTGTCCGCCTTGACCACACTGCCTTCCATATGCAGCAGATCGACCGCACCGCGCAGCTCATCCTGACCGGACTGCAAGGCATTCCCCTTGGCCTCGACGCCGAGATTGGCAATGATCCGGTTGACCACCCATTCCACAGCAGCCATGGCTGGCCCGAAGATCTTGGTGATCACACGGACATAGGGACCAACGCGCAAGGCAAAGCTGTCCGGATCGGAAATGGCCCATGTCTTTGGCAGCACCTCGGCAAAAACCAGCACCACGACGGTCATAACCAGCGTGGCATAGACCACACCGGTTTGCCCGAACAGATGAATGAACAGGCTGGTAGCCAGCGCCGAGGCCAGAATATTGACCATATTGTTGCCCAGCAGCAGGGAGCCGATCATCCGCTCCTTGATCTGCAACAGCTGATTGACAGCCTCAGCCCCCGGTTCGCCATTCTTTTCCTTCTGATGCATGCGCGCCCGCGAAGCCGCGGTCAGCGCCGTCTCCGAGCCGGAAAAGAAGCCCGACATGACAATCAAAATCAAAATAGCCAGAGCAGTCAGCCAAAGCCCGGTAGCCATCAGACCAGTTTCTCCTCAAGGAAAGCACGCACAGCGGCAGGATCAACACCCTTTTCAACGAAGGACTGCCCAAGGCCCCGCGTCAGAATGAAATTCAGATTTCCCCGCGACACTTTCTTGTCCTGCGCGATATAATCCATCAGCAGGTCCACCTTGGGCAATTGTCCCGGAATATCCCTTATATGGGTAGGCAACCCCACGGCCTGCAAGTGGGCAATGACACGCTCTGTCACGGCCGGATCGCAAAGCCCCAGCCGAGCGGAAAAGTTATGCGCCAGAACCATGCCGATGGACACGCCTTCGCCATGCACGATTCTTGCGGCATCATATTCCGCCATGCCTTCCAGCGCATGGCCGAAAGTATGCCCGAGATTGAGCAGCGCACGCTGGTTGGCTTCTTTCTCGTCGGCAGCCACCACATCGGCCTTGGCCTGACAGGAGCGGGCAATCGCTTCCTCGCGCTCGGGGCCACCATCAAAAATGCCCTGCCAGTTGGCTTCCAGCCATTCAAAGAAATCAGGCTGGTTGATCAGACCATATTTGGCCACTTCGGCATAACCTGCCTTGAAATCGCGTGGTGTCAGCGTGTCCAGAACGGCCGTATCGGCCAGCACCAGATGCGGCTGATTGAACAGGCCCAGCAGATTCTTGCCATGACTGGTATTGATCCCCGTCTTGCCACCAACCGAGCTGTCCACCTGCGAGAGCAACGTTGTGGGCACCTGAATGAAACGCATGCCACGACGGATGATACCGGCGACAAAACCGGCCAGATCGCCAATGACCCCGCCACCAAGCGCGATCACGATATCGCCGCGCTCAAGCCTGCTGTCCAGCACGGCATCGCAGGCTTTCATCAGGCCTTGATAGCTTTTGCTCTTCTCGCCCGGCTCCATGACGATGACATGATATTCGATGCCAGCCTTGTTGAGGGATTCTTCTGCGGTGTCGAGATGCAACCGCGCCACATTGGCATCGGTGATGATGACGGCGCGAGAAGAGGGAAACTGCGCCTTGAAAGCCTCGCCAAGACCGCCAAGGATCGACCGCCCGATCAGAATATCATAGCTGCGCTCGTCAAGATCGACACGAACCGTATGCGTAACACCATCCATCATTTCACTTCCTCAATCGACTAAAACGATAATCATATCCCGACAGGCCCAAAACCGCATGCAGTCTTGACTATGCATGACAATGGCAAGGATGCAAGGCGCTCGCGGGAGCGCGGCAGGCTGATCAATCCTTGTCGGCAGAAATGCCGGCATAATCTTCCAGCGCCTCGATCACCGACAGAACGATGCGATCATGCGGGGCTTCCTTGGACAGCACCATGACATCCGCCGTTGCATAAACGGGATAACGCTCATCCATCAGACGCCGCATCACCCCTTCAGGGTCGGGATCCTTGAGCAAGGGCCGATGAGACCGGCGCCGGACGCGCTCCATCAGCACATCGAATTCGGCTTTCAGCCAGACCGATACGCCCCGCTCGGCCACAAGCTCGCGGGTTTCTTCATTCATCCACGCGCCACCACCGGTCGCGATCACCTGATCGCCTTCATCAAGCAACCGTGCAATCACGCGCTTTTCACCGTCGCGAAAATGGGCCTCGCCATGCTGATCGAAAATTTCGGCAATGGTCATGTTGGCAGCGGCTTCGATTTCATGATCGGCATCACGAAAGGGAATGGACAGCTTCTTTGCAAGACGCCGACCAATGGTCGTCTTTCCAGCCCCCATAAGACCGACAAGCACGATGGGGCGGCCACCAAGGGCTTCCAGAATCCGCGCTCCCCGCTCATTATTACCTGCTGTCTTCGATTCCGCCATATGTGTCCCTGAGCCCGTGCATCCTGTCCCGTTAAAGATCGGCTCAGGTTTGCGCCGGAAAGGCCAAATCTGTCAAGCAACCATTTCAATTTCAAGGCTTTCAAAGCAGCACCGTCCCCAATTCAGCCAAAATGAATTGGAAAGAGACGTCAAACAAATGACATTAACAGTTTATTGATGCTAGATTGATGTCTGGTCACCACAAGACCATTGCCGAAACCGAAATCAAGGATTGTTCCATGCCAAGTCTGATCAAAGCGCTTGTATTTCTTCTTGTTCTGGGCGGACTGGTCGCTGGCGGGATCTTCGCGCTGGCCAATTTCGTCGAACCGACACAGCGCGAAATGGTCGTGCGCATTCCCGCAAAAACCATCAATTGAAGCGGCCGGACGAGGCTAACCAAGCAGGCCACTCCCCGACCCGACCAAACCATTCCCGGTAAAGCCCCACTATCTGAGATGCATTCGTGACACTGGCAAACCATCAGGCCATTCATCTGTTTCTGGATTCGATGAGCGCGGAAAAAGGCGCCTCAAAGAATACTCTTGATGCCTATCAACGCGATCTTGATGATCTGAGCGACTATCTCAACACACAGGATATCAGCTTTGAGGCCTGTCTGGACGAGAATCTGCGCGCCTATCTGGGCGATCTGGCCGAAAGGGATCTCGCCGCCTCCAGTGTTGCTCGCAAGATTTCATCCATAAGACAATTATTCCGCTTTCTCTATCGCGACGGTTTCCGCCCCGACGATCCCTCCACCATGCTCAAGGCCCCCAAGCGCGCCCGTCCGCTGCCGAAGATCCTGACCGTGCAGGAGGTTGACCGCCTGATCGAAGCGGCCCGCTTCAACGCCTCGCTGGCCGGGCCAACCCCGAAACGCCAGATCCGCGCCATGCGCCTCTATGTGCTGCTCGAATTACTCTACGCGACGGGATTGCGCGTCTCCGAACTGGTCACCCTGCCCGCCTCGGCGGCGCATATGGACGGGCATTTTCTCTCGGTCATCGGCAAGGGCAACAAGGAGCGTCTGGTCCCCCTGTCAGACAGGGCCAAGGAGGCCATGCGCAGCTATCGCGCCATGCTCAAGACGACGGGTGCCCCGAGAAATTCCAGCGCCCAGCCATGGCTCTTTCCCTCTTCCAGCAAGGAGGGCCATTTCACGCGGCAGGCTTTCGCACGCGAACTCAAGGCAATGGCAGCCGATGTCGGCCTCAACGCCGCTTCCGTCTCCCCCCATGTGCTGCGCCATGCCTTCGCCAGCCATCTGTTGCAGAATGGGGCTAACCTGCGCGCCGTTCAGAAGCTTCTGGGCCATAGCGATATTTCGACAACCCAGATCTACACCCATATCATGGATGAAAGGCTGATCGAGCTGGTTGAAAATCACCACCCGCTATCGGCCCAGTTCAAGACGAAAAAAGATCAGGACTGAACAATCACCCCACAGCAGAACCTAATTCCGCCACGGTCTTAATCATAGTTGTTGTTAATGGCGCAAAGCGCATTCGTAATTCTGTCTGTTGCTTGACAGTCGGACAGAAAAAAGGCCAACGTGGCCGCGACATTTCAGTCGCGCCGCTCTATAAAGGGCTCTATAAAGAAAAAGGCGTGAAAATGGCGCTGCTCTGTGCTACCTCGTCCCGCCAATGCGCCGGGGCTCCATGGCAATGCCGGAGAATGAGGTGCCGCAGATACCAATAGGAAAGAAGTTGGATCAAACCCGTTATGCATAGTTATCTGGAATTCGAGAAGCCCGTAGCTGACCTTGAAGGCAAAGTGCAGGAATTGCTTGTCTTGCAGAAGACCGGCCAAGCAGTTGACGTGGGTGACGAAATCAAACGTTTGCAGAAAAAGGCAGAAAACGCCCTCAAGGATCTCTATGCCAATCTGACCCCATGGCACAAAACCCAGATCGCCCGCCACCCGGACCGTCCCCATTTCAAGGATTATGTCTCCGATCTGATCGAGGAATTCACCCCTCTGGCTGGCGACCGCAAATTTGCCGAGGATGAGGCCATTCAGGCCGGCTTCGGTCGCTTCCGTGGCCGCCCCGTTGCCATCATCGGGCAGGAAAAGGGCAGCGACACGGAAAGCCGCCTGCGCCACAATTTCGGCATGGCGCGTCCGGAAGGATATCGCAAGGCGGTGCGCATCATGGAGTTGGCCGACCGCTTCAACATGCCGCTGATCACCTTCGTTGATACCGCCGGGGCCTATCCGGGCATTGGCGCAGAAGAGCGCGGCCAGTCCGAGGCAATCGCCCGCTCCACCGATGCCTGTCTGGCACTTGGCACACCAAGCGTTGCCACGATCATCGGGGAAGGCGGCTCAGGCGGCGCAATTGCAATTGCCACAGCCAACCGCGTGCTGATGCTCGAACATTCCATCTATAGCGTGATCTCTCCTGAAGGAGCCGCATCCATCCTCTGGCGCGATTCCACCCGCGCCGAAGATGCCGCCACCACCATGAAGATCACCGCTCAGGATCTGATGGATATGGATATCATCGACCGGATCATCACCGAGCCTGTCGGCGGCGCCCATCGGGACAAGAAAACGGTCATCAAGCGGGCTGGCAACATGATCGCCGATTGCCTTGCCGAATTTGAAGGCATGGACAAGGCGGCAATCCGCAAGCTGCGGCGCGAGAAATTTCTCGCCATCGGCTCCAAGCTCTAGCAACAAGAGCGCAGGACCACCGACAAGGCCGATGGCCAACCAATCAGGCGACGGGAAAATCCTGTCGCCTTTTCAATGTCCAATGAGAGTACCCGATCAGACTGCGCGACAGATCGGCAAAACAGAGATCCGGGCAGCACCGAAAACGCTACCAAAGATCGCAAAAACCATTCATACACGCAATCGCCACACTCTGGCCAGATTGCAGATTCAACATGCAGTAACCAACTATCAATCTGTTTTGGCTAACTTTTATTAAATAGTGACAATCCTGATAGCGAGCAGGCAGCAAAGAAGCAGGGGAACACCAGACCGCTCCCGATTATGTGACGGGTCAATCCTTGCAGAAATTCCGGTTGCGTGGCAGAAGGATAGTGCATGGAGCAAGTGAAGGTGAATCAGGGCTTCTGCGTAAAAGAGGACACCAAGAATTTTATGGTCCATAAAGTCGTTTTGCTTCTGGCGCTGATGGGCAGCCTTGCCTTGAGCGCCTGCAATCCTGAACTGATCGAAGATGGCAAGGCCTCCCAGCCCCTGCCGATCAAGCTCAAGCACGAGATTCAGAAGATCGGCTCCACTGAAAGCGCTCCCCTTTATATCCGCATTTTCAAGGAAGAGTCTGTTCTGGAGGCCTGGAAGCAGACAAAGGACGGCACATACGCCCTGCTCAAGACCTATCCGATCTGCGCTTATTCAGGCGAAATCGGGCCCAAGAAGCAGGAAGGCGACCGTCAGGCCCCGGAAGGCTTCTATAACATCACGCCCGGCCAGATGAATCCGCGCTCCAGCTATTATCTGTCCTTCAATATCGGCTATCCCAACAAGTTCGATCGCTCCTATGGCCGCACCGGCGCACATCTGATGGTGCATGGATCCTGCTCCTCACGGGGCTGCTACGCCATGGAAGATGAACAGATCGCTGAAATCTACGCTCTGGGGCGCGAGGCCTTTGATGGCGGTCAGCGCTCCTTTGCCGTTCACGCCTTCCCCTTCCGCATGACACCGGAAAATATGGCCCGTGTGCGCAACAACGAGAATTTCGCTTTCTGGCAGAATCTGAAAAATGGCTATGACCATTTCCAGATTACCCATGTGCCGCCAAAGGTGGAAGTCTGCAACCGCACCTATGTCTTTGATCCGGAAGGATCTGGCCGCTTCAATGCGACCGGGCCATGCCCGGACTATTCGCTCGATCCGACCCTGCTCGCCTCCCTGCAAAAGCTGCGCACAGAAGAGAATGTCCGCTTCAGTCAGGCAGTCCAGAAACTCGAAACGGAAGACCAGAAGGCAGAGGCCAAGGCAGCCGACACCATGCTCGAAGCCCAGCTGGATATTCTTCAGCGCAAGGATCGTATTGCCGAGGGAAAAGATCCCGATGGCTTCCTGGCCGGTCTGCTCAAGAGCGCACCAGCATCGCAGGCGACAGCGTCCCAGACATCGGGCGTCCAAACCGCAGATGCGGAAATTCAGGCCACCCAGCAAAGCCAGCCTGCCCAGAATGCCGGCGCGCCAGCCTCCAACAGTTTCTTCTCCAAACTGGGCTCTGCCATCAGTTCACCCTTCAAGCCGATTATTGGCGCGAATGGCAGCGAAGCAGGGGATACTGAAGCCGGAAATGCCGAGGCCGGTGAGGAAGTCGTCACCCTGTCAACCCTGCCCGAAGCCCGCAACTAGCCCAGACTGGTCTGGCAGATGTGAGCTGCCATCAGGATCAAAAGAAAGACCAAAAGGCAGGATGAAATGCAAAGAGGGTGCCGCAACCACCCTCTCTTCATATCTGCATTTCCCAAATATCGGTATTTCCTAGAAGATGTCTGGCACCTGTCAGCTCACCCTGTAGGCAAGCCGCAGACCACCCCAATGGCGACCGTCGACATAGATCGGCGCAGACACATCCTTCATCAGCACATAATTGCCGCCGCCCATGTCCCGGCGATAGGTCTGCAACAGGAAAGGCTCTTTATTCTGCCCGGCAGCAAGCCCGACCCTGTCATTGAAGATGCGACGATTGCGGCAATTGGCAGCATTCCAGACCGGGTCTTTGCCCTGCGGTTTGGAAAAGGCCTTGTTATGGGTCGGCAAATAGCCATTCTTGTCGACAGCTGCCACAAAGACCACGCTTTCATGCTCGGCCACGATCGGCTCCTGAAACTGGGGCATGACGCGATCGGTCATTTCCGTGAAGGGAGCCATCACCTGCTCAGGATTGGAACCGGCAATCGGTGTATAGCTGGAATCGAACATATCCTTGAGGGAAATGCGCCCTGCCCTGATCTCTTCGTCAAAGGCCTTGCCGATTTCCCCGGCCAGTCGCTGCACCGACTGGATGCAGAAGGTATTCTCCGTTTCCACACCGGCCAGCGAGGATTCCGCGATCATCTTGTCCGAGGTCGCAACGGCCTTCAGAAGCCGTTTGCTGGCCTTGTTGAGCCCGGACTGGGTGATATCGAACGACTTGTGCACGGCGTCCACGTCACCCACCAAACTGGACAGCGAGCTGTTATTCTCGGCCACCTGCGTCTTGATGGCAGCAGACGTCTCCCGGATGGTGTTGAAGGCCTGATCAAGCTCCTGAATGACATCCTGCATCGAAGCGGTACTGCTTTCCACTTCTCCCATATAGCTGGTCGCTTCATCGCTGAGGGAAATCAGGGCTTCGGCTTCGCTGTCCAGATCACTCAGGGTCGCGCCGATCTTTTCGGTTGCCTTGCTGGTCTGTCCGGCAAGCGCCTTCACTTCCGAGGCAACCACAGCAAAGCCCTTGCCCGCTTCTCCGGCGCGCGCCGCCTCGATGGTTGCATTGAGCGCAAGCAGATTGGTCTGCCGGGCAATGGCATCAATCGCGCTGGCGACATCCCTCACCGAGGAAAAAGCCTCCTGCAGCCCTTGCAGCTGGGCACTGATACCGGTGATCGCCCGCATCAACTCATCGACCTTTTCCAGCGTATTTTCGGACATTTGCCGACTGCGCCCGACATCGTTCGAGGTCTGCTCGGCAATTTCATAGGAACGGCTGGCGGATTCCAGAATATGGTCATTGGTAGCCTGCACTTCCTCGGAGGCCGAGACCAATTGCGACAGGGACTTGAAGCATGCTCCTGTTTCCAGATTGAGCATTTCCACTTCACCGGCGACGTCGGCCATTTCCTGTCCCAGACCATCGAGATCGCCAATCAGGCTGGCGAGCCCTTCGCATTCTTCCGAACTGGACAGCAAAGCCCCATTGCCCCCTTGTGCAAATTGCACCTGATCACTCTCGTCTGCTTCGACAAACGCATTCTGACCATTTTGCGAGATTATTTTCTCTTTAGCGAACCCAAACAAATCCAGCGCCTCCCGAGCGACCTCTAGATAATTTTCATTTTATTCAATTTAATAAATATCAATCCTGGGTAAACATAACTGGTAAATAAAAAATTTTGTCACTATAGAAATACTTATCTCAAAAATAGGAAAATCAATTCTTTATTGGAGACATATGACCATAATTGGTTATAAATCAACTTTTAGGTTATATCCCACTCACCAATACAACAGACCGTAAATTTACCATCTGAACAAGGCGCTTGACTCCCGAAAAACAAAAAGATAGATGATACGTTATAACATTTCATTTTCATGAATATCCATGAAAAGTCCACGAGAAGGCAACCGTTGCAGATCATGAAAAAACCTGCCCATTTCTCCATATTGACCGCCGCATCCGCGCTCTTTCTGACAGCCGCCGCAATCCATTCGGCTGAGGCCGCCCCCAAGGTAGCAACCTCCATTGCGCCGGTTTATTCAATCACCGCAGCCATCATGAAAGGTGTTGGAACACCAGCCCTGCTCATTGATCAGGCAACCTCGCCGCATTCAGCCAAATTGCAGCCCTCAGACGCCAAAGCCCTGCAAGAGGCCGATCTTGTGGTCTGGATCGGCGAGCATCTCAGCCCCAGCCTTGCCAAACCGATCGAAACGCTGCCCGAGAAGGCCCAGATCCTGACATTGAGTGAAATTGATGGCCTGACCGAGCTGGACGTCCGCACGGGAGGCAACTGGGAAAAACATGTTCATGATCACGAAGAACATGAAGGGGATCATGATGCGCATGAAGAAGATCATGATCATGATCATGAAGCCCACGAAGCCCATTCAGATGATCACGACGAAGAACATGATCACGATGCCGATGAGGATCACGAGGCGCATGAACACGACCATGGCGGCCACGATCCCCATATCTGGCTTGATCCACAAAATGGCATCATCATGGCCAAAGCCATTACCGAGAAGCTGGTCGCGCTGGATGGCGCCAACGCCGAGCGCTATCAGGCCAATGAAAAAGCATTTGAGGCGACGCTCAGCGCTGCAATTGATGACATCAAACCAGAGCTTCAGGCCATCAGCGACAGACCCTATATCGTCTTCCATGACGCCTATCATTATTATGAGAACCGCTTCGGAATTTCGGCGACAGGCTCTGTCATGCTGCAGCCCGGCGTCGCCCCCGGCGTTGCCCGCATTCGCGAAATTCGCAGCAAGCTCAAGGAGCTCAATGTTGTCTGCATCATGGCCGAACCACAATTCTCAGACAAGATTCTCGGGACGCTGGTGGAAGGCTCCGACACCAAGATCGGCCAGATGGACCCCCTTGGCACCAATCTCGCGCTCGGCCCCGATCTCTATGTCGAGTTGATGAAATACAATGCCGACAAGCTGTATGAGTGTCTGAAAAAAGACTGAGAATGGCTATCACGATCAGGCCGTTTGACGTCATTGCCCTTTCCCGATCAAGATAATCGGCAATCACGGATGCTCACAAGCAGGGAAAGCGGGTAGAGATACCCGCTTTTCTTATGCCCATATCATCGCACAATCTCATGGTCATGTTTCCTCATGGTCATGCTTCAGGCCAGCGATTGCTGATCAGTCCCCCTTTTTCAGGTAATCATAGCCGAAACCGAGGATTTTCGGATCGATCGGTGCAAGCAGAGACTGATCCTTTTTGGGATAAGGCAGCTCGTTGAGCAGATAACGCAACATATTGAGCCGGGCTCGCCGCTTGTCATTGGCGCGCAGAACGATCCATGGCGAATGGTCCTTGTGTGTCGCCTTCAGCATCCTGTTGCGTGCTTCGGTATATTCGTCCCACTTGTCCAGTGCCTCCAGATCGATAGGCGAAAGCTTCCAATGCTTGAGAGGACTGTGGCGACGGTCATGGAACCGCTTGAGCTGCATCTCGCGACCGATATTGAGCCAGAATTTGAACAGGCGCGTCCCGCTGTCACGCACCATCTTTTCAAAGCGAGGCGCATCGAGCAGAAATTTCTCCGTTTGCTCGGGTGTGCTGAAACCCATCACCGGCTCCACCCCGGCCCGGTTATACCATGAGCGATCAAACAGCACGATTTCGCCTCTGGTCGGCAACTGCTGGGCATAACGCTGGAAATACCATTGCCCGCGCTCCACGTCGCTTGGCTTGGAAAGCGCCACGGAACGGACATTGCGCGGATTGGTATATTGCGTGATCACCTTGATGCAGCCCCCCTTGCCAGCAGCATCACGCCCTTCAAACACGCAGACGACACGCTCGCCCGTTTCCCTGACCCATTCCTGCGCCTTGACCAGCTCGATTTGCAGCGCTTCGAGTTCCTCGTCATATTTGCTGCGCTTGAGCTTGTCCTTGTAAGGATAGCCCCCGCTTTTCATGGTTTCCTTTTCGAGCGCCTCGGGAAATTCCGGATTATCCAGATCAAATTCCAACGTCATGTTTGTATCTCAACCTCATATTGAAAAGCGTTCTGCAGCAAAGCCTACTGCCGGGCCGGTCAAGACACCAGCCCATAACTGTACAAGGCCTCAATTGCTACACATGTGTAATAGAACCGATTGCGCCCATGGAAGCGATTGAGTTCACCCTCGAATTCCAGTAGACCCGAATAATATCATATAGCTTGAGTTCCATGCCCGCTTCCCTTTCGCAAGAGGATCATCCCGTGCCCCATATCACGCCCGTTCGTCGCCTTCTGATCATGATGAATCTGGCTCTTTGCCTGCTGCTTGGAGGCTTGTCACTGGCTGGCGCTCAGGATCCTGCCCCGACAGGTGCGAAAGTAACGGACTCGCTGATTGCCCGCCTCGATCAGGTGGAAGCAACCCTGTCCCGGGACGCGCTTTCGGATGCGGCCTATGCCAATCTCAGAACAGAGCTCTCCGATATCAAGACACAAGCGACCGCCCAGCAAACCCAGCTGCAACCACAGCTGCAGGAAACCAGCGCCCGCTTCGATGCGCTCAAACCGGCAGAAGAAAAGGAAGGAACCGAGGCCAACAGCGAAACCGAGGAATTGTCCAAGAGGCGACAGGAGCTGGAAGCGCAGATTTCCGAACTTGACGCCCAGTTGAAGCTTACCAGTTCGACGCTGGTCCGCACCGAGCAATTGAGCAACCGCATCACGGTGGCTCGGCAGGAGCGTTTCACCAACCAGTTGCTGGCACGCAGCAATTCCATTCTCGACCCCACATTATGGGTCAAGGGACTGTCCGGACTTGTCACCACATGGCAGGTAACGGTCACCCTGATGGTTGACTGGATGAGCTATCTGATCACCAAGGCGGCCGATCAGATCTGGCAGATTCTGGCGACATTGACCTTTGTCTTCCTGCTGATCTTCGGCCCATTGCGCATCCTGCTATTTACCGGTCTGTCGCGCCTTGCCAGTCTGGAAGCACCCACCGCGCTGCAACGCAGCTATTTCGCAAGCTGGGCGATTTTGGTCTACACCATCTTTCCCGTTGCGGTGCTCTGGGCGATCACGCTCATTCTGAGCAATGCCAATCTGTTGCCGATACGCATAGAGCTGCTGCTTGATCACCTGTCCTTCGTGTTATTCTCCGGCTCTCTTTCTTATGGTCTGGCGCGTGTGCTGCTGGCTCCCGGACGCCCGGCCTATCGGCTGCTCAATCTGGAAACCGGCGATGCAACCCGCCTGTTCAGCATCGCACTGGCGCTCATCATCACCTTCATGGTCGAAACCATGTTTGATGAAGTGGACGAGATTCTCTTTGCTCCGCTTGAGACGACAATCTTCATCAATGGGGCCGCATCCGTTCTCGTCGCCGTGATTGTCTCCCTTGGCCTGCGCATGCTGATTGCCGCACAGCCAGACCAGACAGGCGTTCTGGATTTCGAGGAGGAAAAACAGAATGGCTTTTCCCTGCCGCGTTTCATTCGCTTCCTGCAGCCGCTTGTCTGGCTGATCTGCCTGATCATCGCCGCCGCCCCGATACTGGGCTATGTCTCGCTGGGGGCCTTTGTTGCCGAACAGCTCGGACGCCTGTTCATCATTATGGGCCTGTTGGGCATTTTCTCCGCCCTGATCGACAATTTCCTGGTCGAATATCTAAGCTCGACCGAAGGCCCCAAACAACGCATTTCAAAAGCGATGGGGGTTTCCTCCGGGGCTGTCAATCAGCTGGGCGTGTTGCTCAATGGTATCTTGCGGGTCTTTCTCTATATCAGCGCCGCATTACTGATCTTCACTCCATGGGGAGTGGAGTCCACAGACTTCCTGACATCCCTGAAAAATGCCATTTTCAGCGTCAAGCTCGGTGATCTGACGATTTCGCCAATCAACATTCTGGGTGCGCTGGTTGTCTTTGTCATTGCCATCGTGCTGCTCAAGAGCGTCGAACGCTGGATCGAGACACGCTGGCTGCCCGCCACCAATCTCGACAGCGGCCTCAAAAGCTCGATCCAGACAAGTCTTGGCTATCTGGGAGTGATCATGGCCGCCATGATCGCCTTCTCCTATATGGGACTGGATCTTTCAAACATTGCACTGGTAGCCGGTGCGCTCTCTGTTGGTATCGGCTTCGGCCTTCAGAGCATCGTCAACAATTTCGTCTCCGGTCTGATCCTGCTGGTGGAACGCCCCATCAAGACCGGCGACTGGGTCGTTGTTGGTGCCGATCAGGGCTATATCAAGAAAATCTCCGTTCGCGCCACCAAGATCGAAACCTTTGATCGGGCAACTGTGGTGGTCCCCAACTCCGAACTGATCTCCAACCGCGTCATGAACTGGATGCATAATGGCTCGATGGGCCGCATCATCGTACCGATCGGGGTGTCCTATGATGCCGATCCGGAGCGCGTACGCGAGATCCTGCTCGAAGTGGCAGAAGCCAATGGCTATGTCACCAGCTATCCCTCTCCTGTCGTTTATTTCATGGATTTCGGCGCCTCCTCGCTTGATTTCGAGCTGCGCTGCTTCGTTCAGGATGTCAACAATTCCATGACCGCAAAAAGCGATCTGCGCTTTGCCATCTTCCGTGCTATGAAGGAGGCCAAGATCGAAATCCCCTTCCCGCAGCAGGATATCCATGTCCGCTCGGTGACGATGCCCGAAGAGCTCAAAGAGGCAACAACCGAGCTGCAAAAAAAGCCTAGGAAAAGAAAAGCCCGCCCTAAAGCAGACGAAATTGATATAGAGGATGTCGCCGCAACTGACTTTGCAGACGGGGATGGCGATGCTGCCGAAAACTAAGATCTATCCAGTAGTGGCAGCCATGCTGACACTGCTGCTTTCAAGCTGCTCACAGGGACCGGACATGAGTTCTCCGGCCATGTATACCAATCTTGGCCAGGGGGGTGTCAGCGTTGATCCTCAGGAAGCGCTTACGATACTCAATGCCTATCGGCAGAAAAACGGCCTCTCGACACTGACCCTGAGCGACAAGCTCAATGCAGCGGCGCAGGAAGAGGCGGATGCCATGGCAAAGGCCGTCAAGGTCAGCCATGCCCTGACCCCGGAACTGACCCTGATCAAGCGCCTTGAACGCACAGGCTATCAGCCGGTGCTGGCAACGGAGAATATCGGCGCAGGCTATTATTCCCTTGCGGAAGCCTTCTCTGGCTGGCGCGATTCAAGTCGCCACAACGAGAATATGCTCAAGCCAGGCATGACCCAGATGGGCATTGCCACCCAATATCGCGGCGATGCGAAATACAAGGTCTTCTGGTCGCTCATTCTGGCCAAGCCGGATGACACGCCGGATCAGCCCACACCAGCAGGCATGCAGCCTCAAACGCGCCCAAGTGCCCTTTTCGCCCAATAGCGTGCGCTGTCTCTGGCGACATAAGCCCCTCGCAAACCATGTGAGGCAACCATGCCGAATGTGCTGAGCGGAATGAACAGCAACGCCAGAGACCGACGCCCGGCCCAAATATGCTCGGCAACCATATGCCCGCTATCGGCCAGACTGTCGATATAATCGATATCAGGATCGGAAATCGCCTGATGACTGGCTTCCAGCAGGATCTGGACACCGGGAGAATAGCGCCGATAGACGTCATCCATGCCGGTTTTCCACGTGAACAGGCCACGCCCGGAACGGAATGACACCAGCCCGGAAATGCAATGCCCGTTGAGCATCATCAGATCAATCTGGGCCCGCTCTCTTGCAATCATTTGCGGAAATACGGTCCGGGCGAACGCACTAAGGCCGGGCTCGACAGCCAGAGCGGTTCCTGCACTGGCCTTCCAGCCGGACGCCTCAACACGGAAAAAGGCTTCTATTGCGTCATCAGGACCCAAGCCATCGCGGGTGCTTTCAAATGTCACCTCCCCCAAATCGGCCAGCCTGCGCCATTGCCTTTGGGTCGTTTTGCGCTTGTTGCGGCTGACATGAAGCCCGCCGTCTTCTTCGCCAACTGCGCCTGAGGAACAATTCAGAAAAGCCCGGCTATGCTGCCTCGCCATCACAATCTGGGAACGATCGGAACTCAGCCCCAATCTTTTCGAAAGCCAACTGTCGATCCAGCCCAACTCTCGTGCCTGCAAGGGGAAATAGGGCCACAGCAACACATCGGCTCTGGCGGCATCGGCAAGTTGATCCAGTGCGGCGTGAAAGGCTGTTTCCTGGCGTTCATGACGACCATCAGGATTCCAGAAGGCTCCGCCAATCGGGCTGCTGCCATGAGAAAGAAAGCGGGCGACAGGAATCCCCAGAGTACCGGCATCGCGCAGCAACTCGTAGGGCAGCAGATAGCCATCGGTCTCAACGCAATGAAGCGCTCCCCTCGTGAAAAGCCCTTCGCTGGCACGCAGGAAAACATCATCGACAAACGGATTGTCAAAGCGATCAGTCAAACAGTTCAAATCCTGAATGGCCCTCGTTTTCTGCAGCATCACGCTAGATCTCCTGCAAAGCAAGATTCAAGTGCGTGGGTTGAAACCAATTGGAAAAGGTCATTCTTTCACAAATCCGTTGCTGAAAGGCAAAAAATAGCCAAGCCTGAGACCAAATTGTAATAATTACAGAGTGCGTTTTATTCTTTTCAACTATCAGGGTTAGTATATACATAAAATGCCGCGGAAAAAATCGGATCGTTAATTATTGGTTAATCTCAACCGGTAAGCGGCTCCGCCGGTTAACCCAAACAAGCTTGAGGCCTTGCACAATCTTGCCAACTGGCACCCCGGATGCCCGCGCCCCCGGCCTTGAGAAAAGTCGGCCAATCTGAAAGGAAATCGATGAGAGATCTGGATTTGACCGGTCTCAAATGCCCCCTGCCGGTTCTGCATACTCAAAAGGCACTCGCTCAACTTGAGGCAGGCGCCCGACTGCGCGTGACCGCAAGCGATCCCATGGCCTCCATCGACATTCCCCATTTCTGCACACAGAAGGGCCATCGGCTGATGGAGCAGTCACAGATTGACAGCTCTCTGATTTTCATCATTGAAAAAGGCAGCAAGATGGCTTGATGGGGAGCGGCCCGTCACGCGACACCCTGCCCTGCCACTTGAATTTTTCTCGCTAGGAAACCGCGATATATCAGGGTTTGGCGCGCGGCAATTCAGCCAGCCGGACATTCGACCCCTTTTGCTGCTTGACTGGAATTCCAGCCTTCTGGCGCGGGGCATAGAGAGGAAGCTGCTCCAAACTTCTGGGCAGAATGACTGGCTGCTCGGCAGAACGCACACCGGCATAGACGCGCACCGGCTCCATCAGCTTGACACGGGGGGCTAGATAGCTGCTGCTATATTTGACCTGCGGGCTCCATTTGACCTGCCCATTGGGGCAAACCACCGGGCTCATGTCGGCAACGGCACTGATGGGACCAAAGGCCGCTTCCTGAGCAATCGACACCCCGGCACCTGCGCGCATATCCTGCCGCTGGAACCCTTCCGTCAGCAGGAAAGCAGCCGTCTCTGCCCGAATCTGCGAATTTGGAGCCCCCATGACAACCGCCAGCAACTGCCGGCCATTGCGGCGCGCCGTCGCCACGATATTATAGCCCGAGGCGCAAACGAAACCGGTCTTCATGCCATTGGCTCCGCGAAAGCGCTCAAGCAGCGTATTGTAGGAACGCAGCACTGTCTTGCCATGACGAATGGCAGGAATCTGGAACAGATAGCTATATTGCGGATATTCCACCAGCAGCTGACGCGCAATCAGCGCCATATCCCGCGCCGAAGACACATGGCCCGAAGCATAAAGGCCGTTGGCATTGACGAAATGGGAAGCATGCATACCCAGACGCTGCGCTTCAGCATTCATCCGGGCCGCAAATCCGGCCTCACTGCCACCAACCCGCTCGGCAAGCGCTGCCGCAATGTCATTGGCCGATTTCACGATCATCATCCGGATGGCATTGCCCACGGTCAGCTGGGTACCGACCGGAAAACCCATCTTTGCAGGCGGATAGGACAGTGCATGCTTGGAAACGGTCAGCACGCTATCCTCGGAAATCTCACCGGTCTCGATGGCCTTGAAAATCACATAGGCTGTCATCAGCTTGGTCAGGGAAGCAGGATACCATTTTCGGTTGGCGTCACGCTGATAAAGCACATTGCCGCTCTCCACATCCATCAGCAAGATCGGATTGGGCGAGATCTTCAATTCCGGCAGGACCTTCTGGCTTTCTGTCGCCGCGCTTGCTCTGACGAACTGCAAGGACGCAATCAGCCCGAGCGATAAACTCAGCATCAGGCAAAGACAGGCAAGAAAAAACGAGCGCAGGCGCGCCTGAAAAGAAGGCAATCGCAGAGATCTGATGACGGAAAGGTCGATCATGAAGAAAGAAAACTCCAAAAGCGGGCAATGGCGTGATGAATGATCCTGCCCCTCTCTAACCCAAGATCATGGCATGAACAAGGGAGATGAGAGACAAAGCCGCACAATCCCAATCATAAAAATCGCTCCCTTGACAGGCCAGCAAAGAGTGCGGAGAAGCCCTTATTCGCCGACAAAATATCTTGCCCCTCCCTAGCCATATGACTAATCTGCTCTCCATTGCATGGCGGCGAATAAAGCCATGTCTTGCTATGGAATAAAATATACACACTTGTCCGACTGCTGAGAAATCGTCCCGGAAAACCAAAGGTCAATCCAATGCCCATAATCAATCGAATTGCTGAATTTCAGAACCAAATCAAGAAAGTGCGCCAGGACCTTCACGAATATCCGGAACTGCAATATGACGTTCACAAGACAACGACCCGCATCATCGCCGAATTGAAATCCTTTGGCATCACCAACATCACCTCTGGTGTCGGCCAGTCAGGTGTCGTTGCTGTTATTCAGGGCAAGAGCAACAAGTCCGGACGCACCATCGGCCTGCGCGCCGACATGGACGCCCTGCCGCTGAAGGAAACCACCGGCAAGCCCTACGCTTCCAAAGTCGACGGCAAGATGCATGCCTGCGGCCATGACGGCCATACCTCGATGCTGCTGGCAGCGGCCAAATATCTCCAAGAAACCCGCAATTTCGATGGCGAAGTTGTCCTGATCTTCCAGCCAGCCGAGGAAGGTGGCGGTGGCGCTCGGGCCATGGTTGAAGACGGCCTGATGGATCGCTGGAATATCGAACAGGTTTATGGCATGCATAACTGGCCGGGTGTGCCGCTGGGCGCTTTCGAGATCTGCCCCGGCGCGCTGATGGCATCGGCCGACCGCATTTACATCAATGTCGAGGGCAAGGGTGGCCATGCCGCGAAACCGCATGAATGCATCGATACGGTGCTGGTCATCTCGGCCATCATTCAGGCCATCCAGTCCATTGCCAGCCGCAATGTCGATCCTCAGAAATCGATTGTGGTTTCCCTTTGCCATGTGGAAGCGGGCTTTACCGACAATGTGATCCCGCAGACCGGCCTCATCGAAGGCACCGTGCGCACCCTCGACCCTGAGGTCCGCATCATGGCCGAAAAGCGCCTCAAGGAAATCGTCGAAGGCACGGCAGCCATCTATGGCGCCAAGGCAACGCTCGATTACAAGCGCGACTATCCGGTTACCGTCAACCATCCGGCCCAGACAGAAACCGCCGTCAAGGTGGCCAAATCCATCGCCGGAGCAGACAAGGTGAATGACAAATTCGTCGCCACCATGGGCGCTGAAGACTTTTCCTTCATGCTGCAAGAACGCCCCGGAGCCTTCATCTTCATCGGCAATGGCGATTCCGCACCGCTGCATCATCCCGATTATGATTTCAACGATGAAGTCATCCCCATCGGCGCCTCTTACTGGGCAAAACTGATCGAAGAGCTGCTGCCAGCCTGATGAACATAAAAAGGAGCCGGAGCCTTGAAGGGTCCGGCTTTTTTGATCGATTGCCTTTGCAAAACGAAACGAAAAGAGACGATAGCCCTTGCTGGAAGCCCTGCCCTTCTTTGCCAACAGTCAACTTGGCGAGCTCACGCTCTGGGGCCTCATCATTGCCAGCTTTTTCACCTCGGCCTTTACCGCAGCCTTCGGCATTGGCGGCGGTATAGCGCTGCTGGCCATTCTGGGCATGGTCATTCCCGTTACCACGCTCATTCCCCTGCATGGTATGGTGCAGATGGGGTCAAATGCCGGGCGAGCCTGGCATCTGCGCCCCCATATCAACTGGCGTCTGATCAGGCTTTTCCTGCTCGGAGCCATAATCGGAACCATGATCGGCTCCCAGATTGTCGTCGCCCTGCCCGATGCCTTGCTCAAGATCATTCTGGCCCTGTTCGTGCTGGCCATCACATGGCTTCCCACCCCGCGCCTGATTGCCAGCGGCAACGGTTTTCTGGGCATTGGCGCTGTGATTGCCTCGATCATCGGCATGTTTGTCGGGGCCACCGGGCCGCTGATAGCCGCCTTGATCTCGGGCAGAATTGGTGAGCGTCAGGGGGTCGTCGCCACCCATGCGACAGCCATGACCCTGTCGCATGGCCTCAAGATCATCGCCTTCGGCTTTATCGGCTTTGTCTATACCGACTGGCTGGGCCTCATCTGTGCCATGATCCTTTCGGGATATCTAGGCACCCTCACCGGCGCCAGACTGCTCCATGTCATGGACGAGATCCTGTTTCGCAAGATATTCAGGGTGATCATCACAGCGCTGGCTCTATTGATGCTGTTTGGCGGGCTCAACAGCCTCATTTGACGCAGTCACGAGCGCCTGCTCTAACCGGGCGACGAATGCGGAGCGCGCCTCTTGGCCCGCCTCCTCTTCAGCCCTATCGAAACTGGCCATGATGCGAGCCGGAGAGGAAGACAACACCATTGTCCTGTCCGCCAGAATTGCCGCATCGCGCGCATCATGGGTGACCATCAGAATGCCCATTCCCCTTGTTCTGACCCGCGCCTCAAGCAGCGTCAGCATCTGCCCCACCAAAGCATGATCAAGGGCATGGAAGGGCTCATCCAGCAGCAGCAATTCCGGCTCGCCCACCAGCGCGCGGGCCAGAGAAACCCTCTGGCGCATGCCACCGGACAATTGATGGGGGAATTGCTGATGACAGTCTTGCGGCAGCCCCACCGCCGCCAGCATCGCCAGCGCCTTTTCCTCTCTCGCCCGCCGAGACATTTCCTGCCCCTTCAGCGCGAAGGCGACATTATCCCGCGCGTTACGCCATGGCAGCAGCAGCGGATCCTGAAACATCGCCGCGACCCGGCCTGTATGGCGAACGACCGCGCCGCAGTCCGGCTCAAGCAGCCCCATCGCCAGAGACAGCAAAGTCGTCTTGCCACAGCCTGACGGCCCCATAAGCGCCAATACCTGTTGCCTCTTGCAGGTGATATCGACAGATGCCAGCACGGCCCTTTCCCCATAGGCGAAATCGACGCCAGCCATTTCGAGCAGCACATCACCCATGGCTGTCGCCCTCTTTCTCACCGCGCCAGACATGCATCCGCTCGCGCACCAGACGCAACAGCAATTGATCCAGCAGCAGCAGGATCGCCACCACCACCAGAACCCAGGCCAGCAATTGCGCCGTATCCACCCGCGCCCGCGCCGCCGCGATGCCATCCCCGATGCCAACAGATCCGGAAAGCAGTTCCGCCATGATGGAAACCTTCCATGACATGGCCAGCGTGGTGGCCAGAGCCGGATAGAGATAGGCCAGCATATGCGGGAAATAGATATCCGTTAGCATCGCCATGGGAGGCGTCTTGAAAGCCCGCGCCATCCGCGCCAGATCATCATCAAGCGAGCGCACCGCCTGCACGGCACCAGCAAAGATCATCGGTGCCGTTGCCACGGACACCGTGAAGACAACCGCCCAGCGGCCTCCGAACCACAACAGTGCCAGCACCACCCATGCGATGGCCGGAATGCCGATCAGAATGATCGCCAGCGGCTGCAACAGATGCCGAAGATCCTCATACCGTCCGGCAAGCCCGCCAGCCAGCACGCCAACAACCACACTGATGCACCAGCCTGCCAGCGCATTGAAGGCGGTCGCCTTGAGCGCCGCAGCGACCTCCCCGCGCCCAATCAGGCTGGCGAGAGCGGCAAGGGTTTCTCCAAGTCCGGGCAGAACCAGCGAACCATAGGCCAGATGGCCAAGCTGCCACAAGGCCAGCAGCAAGCCGATGCCCACTGCAGAAAGGATGACAGGCCGCAAGATCAAAGGCGCTCTTTGTGGGGTTTGCTTCACCTCTCACCCCCAATAGAATTCCGCGGCCGGTTTGCCTCCCCCCACGATGCCCGGATCAAGGCTCATGAGATGGTCGAAATAGAGCTCTATGTCAGCACGCGCCTCCTTGGCGCTTTGCACATCCAGATGCACGAAAGGCAGCGAAGCGGCGATCACCGGCGCTGGCAACGGCAGGCTTTGCGCAGCCAGTGCCCCCGCCTCCTGCCAATGGTCTCTGGTCCATTGCCCTGCCTTGACGCAAGCCTCGTGAACCGCCCTCACTATCTCGGGCTTTTCCTCAAGAAAGGCCGGATTGACCGCAAGTCCGACCTGTGGAATGCGGGGACCTCGACCGGTATGCCTGCCATAAACCTCGGTGATATCAATGGACCGGTAAAGCGGCAGTCCGGCCTTTTTTGCCCGGAACAGCGCCGCCGTTGAGGCCGGTTCATGCAAAATCGCCACATCGCCCCGCCCGGCCAGATAAAGCGGCACCGCCTCGCCCGGAGAGCCGACATAATCAAGGCGCACATCCTTTTCCGGATCCAGCCCCGACCATTTCAGCACCAGACGAAAAAGCAGATCCGGCGCTTCATTCTTGTTCGACAGCAACACATGCTTGCCTGCCAGATCCTCGATTCTTTCTATCCCCTCCTCGCGGGCCATCACATAGAGCACGCCCCAGGTCACCACATTGACCATCACCGTGCCCGCCCCGCGATTGAAGAAATTGGCCGCTGCATAGCTCGAGGTGGCAAACAGCTTGAAATCACCCGATGCGATGCCCGCCCGCATCTGGTCGGTGCTTTTCCAGACATCAAAGCGCGTCCCCGGCGCAAGCGCTTCCAGATCACCGGACGCCACCGCGCGGGCAAAAATGGCCGACGGAGAGGCCGGAATTCCCCATAATGTCAAAGCCTCCGCCTCGGCCCTTGCCGAAAGCGTGCCCCCTAGCAAACCGAACGGGCTCAGAGATGCAGCCGCAACAGCCCCCAGCCCGGCGCCCCATTTGAGCATATTGCGACGATCGAGCCGTGACTGTGATGAAAAAGACATCTGCCAACCTCCTCATTGAAACAAGGCAAAGCCATGCAGCAACAACAGCATCATTTCCGCCCAAGCAGAACCGTTTTTGAATTTAAATCACGGAAACTGGTCCCAAAGGACCATATTCAACAACTCAAATGAACAATAAGACTAAAGTATTGGCGCATGTAAATATTACCAAAGTAACCAGCCGCCTCATCAAGGTAACGGCACCCCATTTCAGCTTGGAATAACTCCTGACTTTGCCTTAAGCCATTTAAGTTTCTTCAGCTTTTCAAAAACGCAGAAATATACACCGCCAAAAGCCGCTAAAAATTCGGAAGTTGAATTAATTTGCCGCCCTCGGACATCCCCCCGCTCTCCGTTTAGCGGTTTGATTTACCTCAAGATTTTTACCCATCTCTGCTCAAACATATCAGCAAACAACATAACGGAATTGTCCATCGGGTGGATCCACAAGGAAGGCATCGTGTCAGCTTCGGGACATTCTGAATCCAGCAGCCCGCATCCTGATACGGCTCCTTCAAACCAATTTGATATTATCAAGCGACGGGGGTCACTGTGGCACAAGTGGTGTATGGCGTTTGGGATGGAGTAGTCCATGATGCAGAGCGGAATCTGCCTGACAAGGACACTCCTCTGGCAGCGCTGAGAAATTTCGACGAGTTTGACGAAGGCAATGCGGTTCGCGCCTTCTTCGCGGACAGGGGCTTTTTTGTCTTCGATGAAACCGTCAGTCTGGTCGATGGACTTTTCCATTACATGAGCAAGGCGGCTGAGCAGTCCTGCGGGGCCTGCACCCCATGCCGCATGGGTACCGTTCTGATACGGGACGCACTGGACAAGATGCGCCGCGGCCTTGATACGCCTCTCGATTTCGATGACATCGAGCTGTTGGGCGAGCAGATGAAGGAAACCTCCCTTTGCGGATTGGGGCAAACCTGCTGCGTCGCGCTGCTGGAGGTCATCAGGCATTTTCGCGCCCGGATCGAGAAAGAAGTGGCAAACCATCTGCCCATCCGCGCCCAGCATGGCATGGCCTATATGACGGCCCCCTGCATCGAAGCCTGCCCCTCCAAGGTCAATGTGCCACGCTATATCGACTATATTCGTGATGGCAAACCGGAGAATTCCCTCGGCGTCCTGTTGCAGAAATATCCCATGGCCGCCACATGCGGCCGCGTCTGCGTGCGCTATTGCGAACAGGCCTGTCGGCGCAAATTCGTTGACGAGGCGGTGGGCATCAAGACCCTCAAGCGCTTCGTTGCCGACCAGCAGAAAGGCTCGCACGCCCTCAAATTCACCCGCGAAATGATCCAGAAGCCGCTGGCAGACGGCATGAAGGTCGCCGTCATCGGCGCGGGCCCGGCAGGCATTTCCTGCGCCTATCACCTGCTGCTGCATGGTTATCATGTCGATGTCTTTGAAAAGCAGGACAAGGCAGGCGGCATGGCCCAGATCGGCATCCCGAACTATCGCCTGCCCAAGGATACGCTCGCCATGGAAACCGACATCATCGTCGATCTGGGCGGTCGCTTCCTGTTTGGCCAGCAACTGGGGACCGACTTCACCATCGACGATCTGTTCCAGCGCGGCTACAAGGCCATTTTCCTCGGCCTTGGCTGTCAGGAAGGCACCATGCTGGGCCTGACAGACGAAGAGAAGGTCCGGGAGGGCTATTTCACCGGCATCGACTTCCTGCTCAAGGTGCATGACCATGTCGACGGTATCGACACCTTCCAGCTCAAGGGCGATGTGGTTGTCGTCGGCGGAGGCAATGTCGCCATGGACTGCGTCCGGTCCGCCGTGCGGCTCGGCGCGAAAAATGCCCATCTCGTCTATCGCCGCACCCGCGATGCAATGCCAGCCGATATCGAGGAAGTGGAAGAGGCCGAGAAGGAAGATATCGACTTCCACACACTCTGCACCCCCACCCGCATCCTGTCCGAAAATGGCAGGATCACCGGCATAGAGCTTGTCGAGATGGAGGAAACAGAACCGGACGAAAGCGGCCGTCGCAATGTCCGCCCAATTCCCGGCACAGAACATGTCATGCCCTGCTCAACGGTCATCGCCGCCATTGGTCAGCAGGTGGAAAGCCAGGAGATCATCGCCGGCGAGGGCATCGACTTCAACAAATGGAAATGCGTGGAGGCGGACAAGTCCCTGACCACCTCGCGGCCCGGCGTTTTCGCCGGAGGTGACTGCGTCACCGGCCCTTCAACCCTCATCTATGCCATGTCCGCAGGGCTCAAGGCTGCGCGCAGCATTGATGACTGGATCCAGTTCGGCACGCCGCGCTTCTTCAAGCGCTCCCGCATGCGCGAGTTGATCAACCAGAATGCCTTTCTGGCCAATGACGCGGTCGAAACGCCCGTGCGCAACGGCTATCGCGTTCACAATCCGGCGCTTGATCCGGAACTGCGCAAGAAGATGTTCGGCGAGGTGGAACAGACCATCAGTCTGTCAGACGCCTACAAGGAGGCACAACGCTGCATGCGCTGCTATCGCCTCTATTCCGTGATCACCAAGCATTCCATCCCCGAAGGAGCGGCCTGAGCCATGTGTACCACCGAGCCTATCAGCCATGCCGGGCGCAACGCAGCCGAGGCAACCATCAAGCTGCAGATCAACAACAAGCAATGCATGGCCTTTACCAACGAGACGATCCTGTCCTGCGCCCGTCGCCACGATATCTATATCCCGACCCTGTGCGAACTGGATGACATTGATCATACTCCGGGCACATGCCGCGTCTGCGTCGTCGAGATCACCCATTCGGGCCATCACGGCGCCCAGATCGTCACCTCCTGCAACACGCCGGTCCGCGAAGGCATGACCGTCCAGACCCGCAGCCAGAAGGCTCGCGACATGCAGCGGCTTCAGGTCGAACTGCTGATGGCCGACCATCTGCAGGATTGCGCCACCTGCATTCGCCATGGCAATTGCGAATTGCAGGATGTCGCCCAATATGTCGGGCTCAAGGAAAACCGCTTCTTTGATCGGCAATTGGCCGAAAGCCGCCCGCTGGATGAAGCATCCACATCGATGATCCGCGACATGCGCCGCTGCATCCGCTGCCAGCGCTGCGTTGCCATCTGTCGCTATCATCAGGGCATCGACGCCCTTGTCATCGAAGGCACCGGCAATGACCGGGTTGTCGCCCTGCGCGACGCCGGTGATCCGGCAAGCAATATCTGCGTTTCCTGCGGCCAGTGCGTTCTGGTCTGCCCCACCGGAGCCTTGGGAGAGCGCGACGAGACAGACCGCGCCCTTGACTATATCTGCGATCCGGAGATTACCACCGTGGTCCAGTTCGCCCCGGCGGTCAGGGTTGCCTTTGGCGAGGAATTCGGCATGCCCGCTGGCACCAATGTCGAGGGGCATGTGATCGCGGCCTGTCGCAAGATCGGGGTGGATATCGTGCTCGACACCAATTTTGCCGCCGACGTGGTCATCATGGAAGAGGGTACCGAATTGCTCGGACGCCTGAAGGAAGGGCGCAAACCGACCTTCACCTCCTGCTGCCCGGCATGGATCAATTTTGCCGAGACCCATTATCCCGATATCCTTCCGCTGCTCTCGTCAACCAAATCGCCGCAACAGGTGCTCTCGACCATTGCCAAGAGCTATCTGCCGGAAAAACAGGATATCGCGGCGGACAAGATCCGCGTCATTTCCATCATGCCCTGCATCGCCAAGAAGGACGAGGCCGCCCGCCCCCAGCTGGGCTCTCTGGGCAATCAGGATACGGATGTGGTTCTGACCACCCGCGAATTTGCCCGCCTCTTGCGGCGCGAGGGCATCGATCTTCAAACCATCAAGCCATCCAGCTTCGACAATCCCTACATGAGCGAATATTCCGGCGCCGGAGCCATTTTCGGCACCACCGGCGGCGTGATGGAAGCCGCAGTCCGCACCATCTATTCGGTGGTCAATGGCAAGGAACTGGACAAGGTGGAACTGAGCCAGTTGCGCGGCTTCGAGGGCATTCGCGAGGCAACGGTTGATCTGGGTGGCCCGATCGGTGAGGTCAAGGTGGCCATGGTGCATGGCCTTGGTGACACCCGCAAACTGGTGGACATGGTCCGCTCCGGTCAGGCCGATTATGATTTCATCGAAGTGATGGCCTGCCCCGGCGGATGCGTTGATGGCGGCGGCTCCCTGCGCTCGAAAAAGGCCTATCTGCCTCTCGCCATGGCCCGGCGCGAGACGATCTATAATGTCGACCGCAAGAAAAATGTGCGCCAGTCACACAAGAATGAGCAGGTTCAGGCGCTCTATCGGGATTTTCTCGATGCGCCCAACTCGGAGAAGGCCCATCACCTGCTGCATACCCATTATGAAGATCGCCGCAAGGAGCTTCAGCACACGGTCAAGGAAATCTGGGACAATCTGTCCATGAGTTCCGTCCTCTACTGATAGCAAGCCAGCCCGGTCAGGTCGCAGCTTTCCGGATAAAGAGATCACCAGACAAAAACGCCTCGGGGAAATCCCCGGGGCGTTTCATTTTATCCGCTCCTTTATGCGCTCCCCTATCCGCTCTCAAGAGCGAAAAGCAGGCATGGCATTGGACCAATTCAATTCTGAAGATCGTAATTGAGGGGCACCTGACAGGAGATCTCGAGATTGTGCCCCGAATAGCCGACCGTCCAGTCGCCATTGAGAAGCTGCAAGATATGCTCGGCCACCAGCATGCTCCCTGCCCGTTCCGCACCGAACAGATAGGCCAGACTGATTGTTCCTGACAAATCGAACTTGCGAACATCGCTATCCTGCTCTTCTGTCGCGCCGAATTCCGATATGAATATCTCCAGAAATTCCGGGCCCAACTCGTAGCTGACGGCCACATTGGCATTGTCTCCGGAATGGCGCATCGCACCACGCAACATCACAATCAGCAATTCCCTGAGCAATCTCTCATCGCTCAGAATGATCGAATCCGCCACATGCTCGCAAAAGCTCAGAGACTTGCCGAACTGTTCGGCCTCATAGCGGCAATCCTCCACCACCTGCGCCAAGAGCACGCTGACATCAAACGGCCTGAGCTTGACCGCATCATCTTTTTTCAATGTCGCAAGCCCTGCCCTGACAGAGGATACCTCATTGCGCAAGGAAGCGATCTGCTCAAGCGCATCACCAATCAGCGCCTCGGTCTCTTCGCTTCGCCCCGCCTTCAGCGCATCCAGAGCCAGAACGGCAAAGCCGTGCGATTGATCCAATCCGCCATTGAGATGCTTGAGCCATCCAGAAATCTGATCGGCATCAAGCTGCTTCTGATGATGTTCTGATCGTGATTTGCTCGCGATTTGCGCGATATTGCGCAGCATGCCTTCAAGCATCTTGGCCGAAAGCTCCTGCTTGGCCAGAAACAGATCGGCCCCGGCCTTCAGGCTGGCATCCTGAAACTGATCATCGTCCAGCGAAGACATAACGACGATTGTCCCGCCATTGCCACCGCTCTTTCGCAGCGACGAGACGAGAGAAACCGACGAATCCTCCCCCATCCAGTAATCAAACAGATAAAGATCGAAGCTCTTTGCAGCGCAAAGGGACTCCGCTTGCTTGAGCGAGCTGGCAATCTCGACATCAAACTGAAACCCGTCCATTTGCTGCAAGAGCCAGCGCACATAACGCCTGTCAATGGGATCATCATCCAGCAGCAGGCAGGAAAGATGAACCTCCTGCCCTACGGATCGAGACATCCGCTTCAGCTCATTGGCCATCCCTTCGGCTTGATTAATCCAGACAGAACACATCTGAAAGCCCCCGTGAATCAGAATATCGTCACGAAAAGGATAGTTTAAAAATCAAAAATCACAAACATATATCAACAACAATATGATCAGTTACATTTTTCCCAAATATTACACTGACCACAAGGCGGTCACATATCGCATTACATTGGTGCAACAACAATAAATCAGAGATATTATCGGAATTATACTGTTCAAACTCAGACAAAAAGCTTCCATCCTGAAAATCAGCAACATCAGATGCTTCTTTCGTCACCAAACGAAAAATCGGATGGGCTTCCTCCTTGGCCAAATAGCTCACCTCAACCCGCCCTCCAGCGAGCAAGGACAGAGGCTTCAGTGAAAAAAGTTGCTGAACAAGCTGACCGAAAAAAGCGGGATCCGTCTTTACAATAACCGGCTCTTCCATGTCGGACAAAACGGGTTCAAATTGCAGGCCTTCCATTTCGGCCAACACCAGCGCGCTAAGATCAACAGGCTGGATGTCGAGCGGCTTGCAGAGCGCATCGGAATAGGCTCGCAGGGATTGGCTCACGTCACCAAGATATTTGGCTTTTTCCTGAACGAGCCCGAGCATGAAGAGAGCGTCTTGATCAAGACTGTCCCGATTCTCGGCAACAAACAGCTCAAGCAGCTGCGCAATCTGCCGGATCGGAGCCTTGACATCATGCGCCACCCTGCGCGAGATCTCATAGGGAGACGAAGCCGATCCATCTCTGGTAAAATTGACTGGCTTGCTTGGCTTTTGCTTGCTCATGGCCCCTCAATATCATTATCGACAGGCAAACCTGTCGGTCACTGCGCCAGCTTATCGAAAGCGGAACAGCTGTTTCCACGGCGAGAAAAAGGATGAGCAGAAATATCAAAAGAGAATAACATATTCACTTTGTAGTGCAGATATTTCTCAAAGAAGCAGAATGCGCACAAACACGCCGGGAAATATCCCGCAAAGACCGACTGGCCTCCAGCAAGGTCTGTGAGCGCAAAATATAATCATTGCTCTGCGTCTGCGCACAAAGCTCTATGCTTCTCGAAAGAGACTGCGCGCTCAATTTCCATTGATCAAGCGCGAAAAGAATTTGATCTTCTTTTGTCATCACTCTGTCACTTTTGCCCAAAAATCAGAAAAACCACATTTTCATGCGATCACTCTATTTATATTATGGTTAATTAGGTGTTAATGTTAAATACAAGCTCTAGACGCAACAATATAAGATAATTTTTTTTCTTTTAAAGAGAGACAAACAACAAGCTATAATCAAATTCTAGTCAGAAACGTCAATAACAGGATCACCCTACAGCTAAGCAATATATTTCATTCCTTGGGGGAGGATTGTAAATGAGTAAAGACACTGAATCTTCAACAGCTTCTACCGAGGAAAAGAAGACCAGCGGGAAAAAGAGAGCCAGGAAACAACCGGACGAGAAACCACTAGACCAAGAACAACCATCGCCCGAAGCGAACAAGAATATTCAGCCGGAAGATCTCGATGATCAGGCCGTTTCCGAGAATGAAGACAAGCCAACGCGAATCGTTGGCATCGGTGCTTCGGCTGGTGGACTGGAGCCGATCGAGCAGTTTTTTGATGCCATGCCCGCCAATCCCGGCATGGCCTTTGTCATCATCCAGCATCTTTCCCCCAATTTCCAATCCATGATGGATCAGTTGATTGCGCGCCACACCCACATGCGCATTGTGCATGCTGAAGATCAGATGGAAATCGAGCCCAATGTCATCTATCTCAATCCCCCCCGGACAGAACTGACCCTCAAGAATGGCAAGCTGGCAGCAACAACATATCCTGACAATGACATGCTCAGCCTGCCCATCGATGCCTTTTTCACCTCTCTGGCGAAAGAAGAGGACGAACTCGCCATCGGCATCGTTCTTTCAGGCACCGGTTCAGACGGGACAAAAGGCTGCCAGCAAATTGTCCAGCATGGAGGCGTGGTGATCGCGCAAGAGCCATCCACGGCAAAATTCGATTCCATGCCCCGCAAGGTGATCGACACCATCACCACCGCGCACGCCGCGGAAGTGAGCGACATGCCGGAAATCCTCGAGGCCATCATCAAAGGAACGGAACTGCCGAATCTGGAACCGGAGACGTCATTCGAAGACGATCCGGAAACCAACATCCTGACCCTCCTGCAAAAATCCTACGGCACCGACTTCACCTATTACAAGAATGCGACGATCCATCGCCGTATCCAGCGACGGGCCTTGCTCAAACGTCACCCCGGCCTTGATTTTTACTATAAATGCCTGCTTTTCGACAAAAAGGAGATGGATACGCTCTATTGCGACCTGCTGATTGGCGTCACCCAGTTTTTCAGGGACAAGGAAGCGTTCGAAGTCCTCAAAACAAAAGTGCTGCCGGAACTGGTTGCGAAAATGACGCCCGAACGCCAGATCCGGCTCTGGGTGCCCGGCTGCGCCACCGGCGAAGAGCCCTATTCCATCGCCATTCTGATCAGCGAAATTGCCAAGCGCAACGGCCTTGCCCTTAATCTGAAAATCTTTGCAACCGACATCCATTTCCGCTCCCTAGAGATCGCCGCTGCGGGGAGTTACGACGCCGAAAGCGTAACGCATATCCCCGAGCCCCTCTTGACTGAATATTTCGAAGTCGTGAATAATCGCTATCAGGTCAAGAAAAGTCTCAGAAGGCTGGTTGTCTTCTCAACCCAAAATCTACTCAAGGACCCTCCCTTTACCAAGATCGACTGCATTTCCTGCCGCAACCTTATGATCTATTTTAACGAACCGGCGCAGCGCAAGGTTCTGTCCCTGTTCCATTTCTCGCTCAAGAAGGATGGTTTCCTGTTTCTTGGCTCCAGCGAAACGGTGGGCAATCTCGACAGGGAATTCACCTCCATCGACAAGAGATGGCGGATTTTCCAGAAAATGAAAAACAGCCAGTTACACAGTTCCGCCTTCCTGATGCCAACCTCTTCGCGCTTGAGAAACGACAGCGAGGAAGAATTTTCCTTACGTGAGACGCGATCCCACAATCTGGCCGCCGCCAAGAAGGAAAGCCTCACCCGTCAGGCCCTGTATGGAGCCTATGACTGGCTGCTGGAGCATTACGCCCCCACCGGCCTTCTCATCAACGAGATGGGCGAATTGCTGCATGTCTTCGGAAATGCAGATCGCTTCCTGCAAGTGCGCAACGGTCTTTTCAGCAACCGCATAGTCGACATGGTGCACAAGGATCTCAAGCTCGTCATCACCTCCGGCATCGAACGGGCTTTGGCAATTGGCAACGATTCCGAGTTCGAACGCACGGTTGAAATAGAGGATCTGGACAAGAACAGCATCAGGCTGACCTTAACGGTCACCAGAGTGCTGAATATCGAGACCCATAACATCTTCCTGCTGATCACTCTGGCAGAGAAAAAGGAAAGCTATTCGGAACGGTCCATCAACAGTGAAACACCCCCCATTGTCGAAAATAGAGAGATCTACACCAGCAGGATCACCGAACTGGAGCATGAGCTTCGCTCGACGGGAGAAAGCCTGCAAACAACCATCGAGGAACTGGAGACCAGCAACGAAGAGCTGCAAGCGACGAATGAAGAACTGACTGCCTCCAACGAGGAACTCCAGAGCACCAATGAAGAACTCCATTCGGTCAATGAAGAGCTTTATACCGTCAGTGCCGAGCATCAGCGCAAGATTGTTGAACTGACGGAAATGACCGACGATATGGAAAATCTGCTGCGCAGCACGCAGATTGGCACCATATTTCTGGACGAAGAAGCCAAGATCCGACGCTTCACGCCAGCATCAACCAAAGCCTTCAACCTGGTACCCCATGATGTCGGCCGACCGATAAGCCACATCACCTGCCGTTTTGACAATGAAGGCCTGCCCGAAGAGACCTTGCAAACGATCAGGACCGGCATTCCCCGCTCAAGAGAAGTCGAATGCGACGGAGTGATCTATCTCCTCAATATCCTGCCTTACAAAACAGAGCTGGAAACCATCACCGGCGCGGTCATCACCATATTTGAAATCACTGAACTGAAGAAAGCGCAAGAACAGGTCCACAAGGAGCGCGAATTCTACAAGGCGGTTGTAAACCTGCAAAGCGACCTGATTTGCCGCTTCAATCCCGATACCCGCATCACCTATGCCAACAGCGCCTTTCTTGCCTTTTTCGGCATAGAGCCGGACGCAATCGACAAGACACTTTTCAAGGATCTCCTGAAATCACCGCAAAAGGCAGATCTCATCAAGGCCATCCAGAAGATGGAACAGGATGTCTCGATTGACTGGGAATTCAAACAGCCCGACGGTGCGCGCAAATGGCTGCAATGCCGCTTCAGCATTTTGCGCGATGATCAGGGCGCCCCATATGAGGTGCAGGCTGTATTGCACAATGTCACCGAGATCGTCGAGCGGGAAAAGCTGATCGGGGATTTCAACCAGATTGCAGCAGAGGCCAATCTGAAACTGGACGAGAAAATCGCGCTCATCCTGTCCCGCGTTTCCGAAGTTGCCCTCCTGCCTGTCAGCATCCAGTTGAGTTTTGAAGACGAACAAATTGAAATCAAGCGAACAGTCGGCCTCGATGATGGCTCGATAAAGGTTGGTCAGAAATTCTCGACCCCTTGCTCGATCTGCCCCCATAATCTGACAAAGGAACCGGACGTCACCTACCGCGCCTATTTCATCGACTGCCTGATCAACACTGCGGAACTGTTTCAGAATCACGAATATGAAACGGTGATTGGTGCCCCGACCCTGAGCAATGGCTCTGTCACCGGTGCCATCCTGTTTGCCTCCAAACTGCCTCTGAGCAAATTCCATCTTGAATTTTACCAACCGATCATCGACCGGATTGCCGACTGGATCGGCTATGAGATTTTCCGCCGTGAACAGCAGCAAAAGCTGGAAGTCCTCAACAAGATGTTCATGGAAGAAGAGGAACGCTTCCGCAAACTCTATATGGAAACCCCAGTCATCATGCATTCTCTCAACAAGGAGGGAACAATCGTTGAAGCCAACGAGGAATGGCTCACGGCATTGGGCTATGAACGCGAAGAGGTGATCGGCCACCACTGGGAAGAATTCATGACCGAGGCTTCGAAGAAATTTGCCTTTGAAGTTGTTTTGCCAGAAACCATAAAAACCGGTCAGGCCGAAAATATTCCCTTCCAGATGGTGAGAAAGAATGGCGACATCATCGATGTGGAGATGTCGAGCATCATTGTTTCCGATGGCAAGGGCGATGAACGAACAAGAACCGTTCTGGCAGATGTTTCAGACCGTGTGCGTGCTGAAAAGGAGCTTGAGGAACAGAATGAGGAACTCAAGCATATCAACGAAAATCTCAACCAGTTCGCCCACATCATCAGTCACGATCTGGCAGGCCCCTTGCGTGCCGTCCAGCACACCACCTCGTGGATCGAGGAAGATCTGGATGAAACAGCCCGCAAGGAAATCCAGGAACATATCGACCGCCTGAAAGACCAGATAACCCATCTGGGCAGCCTAATTTCAGATCTTTCGGACTATTCAAAAGCGGGCTCAAACCTGCAAAAGGCCGAAGAAGTAGATCTGGAAGACAGCCTGAAAAGCATATTCGACATTATCGAGGGCAGCGATTGCATCCAGTTCGAAACCCGTTTGCCACACAATATCATCACCACCTACCGTGCCCCCTTGATGCTGGTTTTCCGCAATCTGATCGAGAATGCCATCAAATACAACAACAAGGCCAAGGGGAAGATCAGCGTCAGTCAGGAAGATCAGGGCAAAAGCTGGGTCTTTTCCGTCTCCGACAATGGTCCGGGCATCGCTCCCAAACATCACGGCAAGGTTCTCCTGCCCTTTAGAAAGCTGGAACGCAAGGACAAGGTGCCGGGCAACGGCATGGGACTGGCTCTGGTCAAGAAGGCGGTTGAATCGGTCGGAGGCACCATCACCATCATTTCCGATCCAGCCAAACAACCGGGAACCACATTCCAGTTTACATGGCCCAAAAGACAAGAAAGGACCAAGAGACAAGAAGGCCCCAAAAGGGAAGAAAAAGGCAAATAGCCCGCACATTTCGAGCCCATATTGGAGGGGGGACTTTTGAAGAAATCACGCCCAGCCAGCCAGTCTGGGCGTCTCTATCGGTACATCAGGAGGGCAGGCGAATGATTTCGCAGAAATCAAACAGCAGGGCCATGGAGCGCGCCATTCTGGCAGGCTCCATTTCCTTGACGATATAGCCTGAGGCCAGATGCTCATAGGCGATCTTGACATCGTCTGACAGGCTGGAACTGGAAATCACGAAAATGATGCTGTCCTTGAGCGTATCATCCTGCCGTATCTCGTTCAGCAATTCATATCCTGACATGCCGGGCATGTTGAGGTCTGAAAGAATGACATAGGGCCGCTTGATCTGGCCCTGCCGCAACAGATCCAGCGCTTCGGCCCCATCGCGCGCAACAGCCAGGCGTATCTTGCCACCATGCTTGGTCAGGGCTCTCTTGACGAGAAACACATCTGCCTGATCGTCTTCAACCAGCAGCAGGGTTGTTTGCAAATCAATACTGTTCTTCAAACACCAATTCTCTTTTTTTAGCTGGTTATTGATCTTTGCGGGGGAAATGCAGGGAAACGCAGGTTCCCTCGCCCGGCTGGCTTTCTATCACCACTTTGCCGCCATGCCCCTCGATGATTCGTTCTACGATTGGCAATCCCAATCCAGTTCCTTCCTGTGCCAGATCCGATGGCAGGGCCACACGCCCATAAGGCTTGCGCGCCAGCTCGATATCTGCTGCGCTCATCCCAACGCCGTTATCCTGAACCGACAGGACGCATGAGCCATTCACGGCCTCAACCGACAGATCAACACGCGCATCCTTGCCTGAATATTTGATTGCATTGGACAACAGATTGACCAGCGCCTGCGTGATCAACGATTTATGGCAGCAAAGAAAGGTTTTCTCATTTCTGAAATGTGCGTGGATTTCCGCTCCCTTTCCAACCGCCAGAAACTGCACCAGCTCGATCGCCTTGCTAACAAGATCATCAAGACAAACATCTTCAAGCTGCTTGTTGATCGTCTCCAGCGCATTGCCATTCTGCAGCATCAGATTGTTGATGACTTCCAGCAGATGCAAACCGCCGATATGGATCTTGTTGGCAAATTCCTGATACTGGCTTGGCACATGCAGGCCAAGACTGTCTGCCAGAATCATTTCCGAATATCCAAGAATGGCATTGAGCGGCGTTCTCAGATCGTGCCCCATCGTTGCATAGAAACTGTCTTTGGCTTCATTGGCCTTTTTCAGATTATCAATCGTCTGTTGCAGTTGTTTCTCCAGCCGCTTGGTATGACGGGCACTGCGGATTGTGGCTTCCAGCAAGACCGGTGTTAATTGATTCTTGTTGATGCAATGCTTGGCACCGGCTTTCAGCGCGATCTTCTGCACATCCTCTCCGGGCATCCCCGTCAGCAGAATGACAACGGACTGGGAATTGGCTCCACCAAAGACGTTGATTGCGGCAACTCCGGTTTCCACACCCAGCCAGAAATCGACCAGAACCACATCATAACTCTTGTTCAGGGCCGCAGCTTCTGCATCACAAACAGACCGGACCCAATCGATCTTCACTTTGTAGGCATCGAGATACATCAACGCTTTTCTGGTAATCAGAAAGTCTGCTTCGTCATCTTCCAGCACCAGCACCTGCAACATTTTTGCAGGAGGAAGAGAAATCTCTGAAAGCATGTCGACGGAACCGGCATCGACCATGGGCTCGCTTGATTGAATGGTACCCAGTTCCCATTCTTCCGCGCGCATAACTCCCCCTTCTCCGCAGTCATGTCCCCATTTGGCACGACCACCATCAGCGCCTGAAAGGCAAATAAAATGAAGAATCAATCTGGTTATTAACAAATAATTAACACAATTATTTGCTGCAGGCAAATTTATACAACCGCAAAAATCAAACATTACATAATAAATATTGATTACCAATACCCATAACAATATATTTTTCAATATAACCAAGGCACAGGATTCATCTATACTATATTGCGCAGAACTATACTGATATCAGGGAAATACATTCTCGGGCGAGTGCCGCAGCCATGCCTATAAATCCACGCAGCCTGACTATGGATCTCTAAAATGAGCCGCGCATCTGTGTGAGGCAAAAAGCAAAAACCACCCGACCAATCAAGGTCAAAGGTGGTTATCAATCCAAAAGAATGGATGGTGCCCCTGGCCCGAAAATGAAAATGGGACAACAAACACCATATATTCCAATCCATTAGCTGAATTGGTCACAACCGAACTATGTCACATTTGTATACCGTTTAACAGAGAAATTTCCCTTCGTTCCACCTTCATCACGGCAAAAGAGATGTTTGCGTCCAGAGCGGTCCATTGCGCTCTTCGTCCTTGAGGCTGTCGGAGCCGAAGGAGAAGCGGATGCGGGTGAACAGACTGTGAGCCGGATCTGAGCTATAGGACAAACCGCTTCCTGAGACCTCCATGTCATCATAGCGATATCCCGCAGTCAGGGTGATTGGAGCCTGATCGAGACGATAGTCCGCAGCAACCTTGATTGAGCGGGTATCGAGATCGGCTCCGTTGGAGCTGTAACGGTGGAGCCCACCTTCGAGGTCGAAGCGGAGGTTGTCATTGGCATAGAGCCGGGTACCAAGCCCGCCCATATAGTGATCCCACGTCAGGCCCAGACCGTCAGCCTGACCGAACCCGACATTGCCATAGATCGTAGCCCGATCCGTCATGAAGGCAGCTTCAAGGCCACCGGCATAATCCGTGAGGCTGTCATCTACCCCGACAAAGCTCAGAAAGCTTGAAAGATCGTCTGACTTTAAACGGGATGCTTTGGCAAAAGCCCCAAGTGCATAGCCTTCATCCGAGCGATAATAGGCATGAGCCGTCCCGGCAAAGCCATCTGCGCTGACATCCTCAATGTTGGTTCTGCCATAGCTGGCGTCCAACTGAACAGTCCAGCCTTCATTCAATCCGACATTGACTGACCCTCTGAGGCTCCAGCTATCGATATCATTGACACCAAGGGCATCAAGATCGTCCGGCACTTTCACGACCTTGCCATAGCCGCCTTCGAGATAACCCGAGGCACTATTCCAGCTCTCCACTTCAGTGCTAGTCTCATAGGAGGAGCGGTTGGCTGAAACAGTGCCATAGGGGCTACCAATCCCGAAGCTCGGGGGCGGAGCAATCGGATCGGCTGCAAATGCGGGGACGGTGACGAGGGCGAGAGGCAACGCCAAGAGAGAACGAATGATCATGGTATTTCTGCTGGCTCCAGATCCAAGGATAAGACAGGGACAGTGTGCGCATCAGGGGATGCGGTTCGATGAGATATTCGTATTCTCAATGCAATTAATTGCAATATGGTTACCATAAATACAAAAACATGTATCCAAAATCCCTAATGTTAACCAAGCACCCGCTGTATTGCTTTGTCGATGGAGATCGGCATGAGCAACCTACAGGTCAAATTTGGAAGGCTTTTGGCGGCACACCGCAAGCGGGCTGGCTACACCCAGGAGCAGCTTGCAGAGGATGCTGGCGTCAGTGTCGATACTATTCGGAAGCTGGAAGGCGGAACTGTCGGGGCCAGTTTCCCGATGATCGAGAAGATCGCGGGAGCTCTTCGGATTGATCCAGCAGAGCTCTTCTCCACTGAAGTCCCCTCAGGCACTCTCTCCCGAACCAAGTTCAACGAAATCAGCCTCAAGCTCGCAGGCCTCTCCCCCAACGAGCTTCAATGGGTCTCAGACCTTCTCGACGTGGCGTTGAGGCGAGAGTAGACGGGATTCCGACTTTTGCCGCCATAGCTATTTGCTATCGGACCCAGACGTAGCTAAATCGGAGCAGCTCAGTAGCCATAGCGCCGTCTGTTGATGGTAGCCATCCAGACACCGAAGCACAGGCTGACACATTCAGCAATTGGCACGGCGAGCCAGAGACCGGAGACGCCAAGGAACCGGGGCAATGTAAGAATGCTCAATGCGATCAGAAGATTGCGACAGAAAGACAGCATCGCTGATAAGGTTCCGTTCGAAAGGGCAGTGAACAGGGCCGAGAAAAAAATGTTGCTTCCGATAAAGAGAAATGCAAACGGAAATATCAGAAAGCCTGTTCTCCCGATTGCATAGACGTTGATGTTCCCTGCGGCAAAGAGACCGACGACAAAACTGCCTTGGGATAATAGAAGAATGGTGACGACCACAGAAATTGCGACGACAGAGCGGATACAGATGGCTACGATGCGTCTCAACGCCTTGCTATCTGCCTGACCATGCAGATAGCTGATGACCGGTGTGACCCCCATAGAAAAGCCAATGAAGACCGACGAAAGAAGAAACTGCGAATAGATCATGATGGTAATCGCTGCCACGCCATCTTCTCCCAGCCTATCCATCATGGCCATATTGAGCAGGAAAATGGTGATCGCAGTCGATGCCTGTCCGATCATCTCGGAAGAGCCGTTATAGGCGCTTTTGAGTAGTGCGCGGACATCTGGCTTGGGTCTGCAGAAAAACAGGGTTCCCTGTCGGTTGAGCCAGAAGAAGAGAAGGCCCACAATTGCGGGAATGGAATAGCCGATCCCGGTGGCCAAAGCGGCACCACGGATACCCATGGAAAAGCTGACGATAAACAGATAGTCGAACAGGATATTGGCCAACCCACCAGCCAAGCCTAACAGCATCCCGAAGCCAGGCCTGCCAGCTGTAATCAGAAAGCTGGCAAACAGAACCTGCATCATGTTGGCCGGGACGAAGACAAACAGTGTGCCCAGATAGTCGCGTCCGAATGGCACGATAGTGTCCGAGGCTCCCAAAAAACGCAGCAAGGGGGAAAGACCGATCAGCCCGGCAAACGCAATTAGGCATCCAACAGCGACGCTCACCAGAACGATCAGCGAAAAGATTTGGCGCGCCTCGAGATCTCGTCCACGGCCCATTTCAGAGGCGATCAGAGCGCTGCCGCCTGCGGCCATCATGGTGCCCAGCCCAACGATGAGGCCGATCACTGGAGTGACGATATTGATGGTTGATAGGGCGTCGGTGCTGACATAGCGCGCAACGAAAATCGTGTCGATGATTGTATAAAAACCAACGAAAATCATCATGAGGATGGTGGGGAGCGCAAAGCGCAGCAATTCGGCAGCGCTGAAATTTCTCGCCAGAGCATTCTCAGGCAAAGGAGCAACGGAAATGTCTGAGGTCATGGCTGTTCAAGTTCGTTGGATAGGCAGGACCATGCGTTGGGTCGGATAGCCAAATTCGATCAGCAGTTCGCTTTCACTAAAGCCCAGGGATTCGAAAAGCTTGCGGTGACCCGTGTCCGCAGCATCATTCTTGCGAAAGGTCGTCAGGCTGATTGCATCTTTGTCAGGCATCAAACGTAGAGCCTCAGCCACCAATGCTGCCGCAGTATTGCTGCGACGGTGGAAAGGATGAACTCCCAAAAAATCGATGTATGATTTGGACGGAGAAAGCAGCATCAGGCCAACCGCATTGCCCTGATCTTTCATGATGAAGGCGCCTCGCTCGGCTATATAGCGCTTCAACGTTACGGCATGCTCTTCTTCATCAAGGCCTGGAAATCCGTCAATCATCAGCCGAACAAGCCGCATCCAGTCTTCGATGTCCGAGCCTTGGGCCTGCATCGTGACGTTCCTCTCGGATGACGTCTCTTTAGAAGAGCTCGAGCAGAAGGTAAATGGCAATTGCAAGGGATAGAAGCGCCCCTGTCGCCTAAACTGGCTGGGAGGATGCTTGTACATGGCTTTGAAGGCCATGGTAAAGGACTGTTGGCTTTCGTAACCTGCCGCAAAAGCTATTTCGATGATGGGATCATCAGACAGTGCAATTTGCTTTGCCGCTTCTGTCAGTCGCCGCCTCCGGATATAGACATGCATCGGTATACCGACCGTTTGCGAGAAAACCCGGTGCAAATAAAAGGGAGAATAGCCAACCCGCTTGGCGACGGCCTCAAGGGAAAGGGGCTTGTTCAGAGAGGCTTCGATATGGCTGAGCGCTGCGATAGCGATGGTCTGGGGTGTCATGTCTGTGATCCTTGCAAGCTACCAATAGCCTAAACCTCGATAGCTCGCTTCATCGATCTTGCTGTGCTTGGACAGATTCCCGGCTTTGCCCAGATTGCCGGTCAACCCAGCACCAGGAGGTTTCTCTCCTGTCATGCCATCGCTCAGTCTGGAGTCATAGTCTTGATGATGACCGCAAAACCGACATAATCATCGACCTTTACAACAATAAGTTTCTTGTAGGTAACAGAAGCTCTCAGCGCTGCCTTTTCCGAGATCTTGTCATATATTATGAGATGACCCTCTGCAGAATCCACTCGGTTCGCCTTGGTGTTTAGCTTGATCGAGGGCGCTTCAATCCGCAAATATTTCGTAGCGTCCTGAACCAGCACTACCGCGGCCTTGAGGATCTGGTTGTCTCCGTCGCGTGATTTTTCCAAAGCATCGAGAACAGCGAAAGGGTGTCCGCCCAATTGCGAGGGAAGAGCTGTAAGGGAAGCATCATTCTCGCTGGTAGAAAAAGGTGCAAACAGGCTGATGGTATAGTCGATGAGCTCGGGGCCGCCGAATGCTCCATGACCCGGCACAACGATGCGGGCCGAACCATAGGTCTGCTTCACCCGCTCAGCGGTTTTGCTCCAGTCGCTAAGACTGGCATCACCGATATTTCCGACCCAACCGTGGTTGTTTCTGATTTCATTGCCGCCAAATAGCACTTGTTCATCGGGAACCCAGACGACAATTCCGTCTTCGGTGTGAGCTTTGCCGAGATAGTCACACAACACATAAGAGCTGCCGACCTTGATTTTCAATCGGCTGTCGAACGTCTTTTGCGGAATGGGCAAACCCTTTTCTTTTGCAATCTCAGCAGTCTGGACATAGGCGTAGGATGGGATGCCGCTCGCATGCACAGCAGCCAATCCGCCCATGGCATCCGGGTGCCATCGATCAATAACATAGCCGACGATTGTCTTGTGCTTATCGTTGGTGATCCAGTCAATCAGATCTTGCGTTTGTGGACTTGTTGCCGGTGTTGAAACAACCAGAGCCTGATCCTCATTGAAATAGACAAGCCCATTGTTGCCATCTGAGGAGTGAAGAAAGGTATTTTCGGTGAGCTGTGTTACCGACAAGCTGTCGGATAAGGCAATGGCTTCCGATGCCTTGACTTCGGGTGAAAAGAGATTGAACGAGGTCAAGATTATTGCCGCGGAAATGATAAAATTGCGCATTCTGGTTTGTCCTGATTGAAAGGCGAGCGTTGCATTCTGAAAAATAGCCATTGAAGCAATTAAAGCGGTGAGTTGGTGCAAATTTTACTTGGGATTCATGACCATGGTCGGTCTGCGCCGAAGCGCTAACTAGCGGTCGATTGACATTTCCCCCTGTTGGCCGGTTATGCTCCGACATTGAAACCGTTGTCTGTGCAGCAACCATATAAAAAGGCTTTCGCTCTGGTGTTTCTTCTTGGCCTAGGGAAGCATCGGGTCCAGCGTGTCTAGCAGGCGTTGCAGGGCATCCTCAAGGATCTTGCGGTTGCCCGGAGAGCCGATGCAGAGCCGGATCCCCTCTGGCGTTCTGTGGCTGTCATCGCTAGCAACAAACTGGCTGATCGGAGAGGCTATGACATTCCTCTGCCTCAGATCTGCGAGAAATTCCCCGGTACGTAGGCCTGACGGCAGCTTCAGCATGACATGCATGCTTTGCGGGGTCGTCACATGATCTAGCCCATCAAGCATGTGGCCGACAATACTTTGCCTCTTGCCAATCTCCCGCCTCTTAAGACTGACTATGGCCTCATACTGCCCGTTCTCAACCAGATCGGTTGCGACCGAGGCCATCAGCGGTGCTGTCATCCAGATGGTTGCCCGCTGCGCCTTTTCGATTTGTGCTATTTCGGCGAGGGGTGACAGGAGATAGCAGATACGCAATCCGGGAGCCCAACTCTTCGAGAGGGTCCGTGTGTAAAAGACATGTCCGGGAGCGAGTTCGGACAGGCTCACAGGAGGCTGCGCGAGCAGAAATCCATAGGCATCATCCTCGATTGCCAGAATGTTCCTGCGTTGCAGGGTTTCGGCAATTGCCTGCCTGCGACCGAGAGGCATCGTGACAGAGGTCGGGTTCTGGACATTGGGCATGGCAAACAGGATCCGCACCGGCATCTGGTCACACAGGGCTTCAAGAGCGTCGGGGCAGATGCCATCAGCATCACTCTCAACCGTTGCCACATCCAGATGAAGCATTTCACAGACCTGACGAACAACCGGATAGGTAAACTGCTCCACCACCACGGTCTGCCCCGGCAGGCAGGCCGCAAGCAGGATCAGCATAAGGGCATGCTGGCCACCCGAGCAGATGGTCAATTGGCGAAAGTCCACCGGGTTCTTATCACGCTCATCGTTGAGCCAGCGCGTTATGAGCCGCCGATCATGTTCCGAGCCGGAATTGTTGCGGTAATCGAGCACATCCCTGTCGGATGTCTGCACTATGCGAGAAACAGCCTTGGCAAACATGTCTGCCTGCTCTGGCAGGATGAAACGATTAAGAGAGAAATCAACGAGGCTATAGTCTTGATCGGACAAAGAAAAATCGACGGCCCTGGCATCACCGATCATCCGGACGAAGGTCCCCCGGCCAACCTCTCCCGTTGTCATGCCCATGGCTTCCAGTTCGGCAAATACCTTTGTTGCCGTACCGAGGGACAATCCGAACTCATAGGCCAATTGCCGATGCGTGGGCAACCGGTCGCCAGGCAATCTCTGGCCGGAGCGGATCTCGCTTGCCAGTTGGGAAACAACCTGTCTGAATTTGGTGCGCATGCTCTGCGTTCCGCGCTAGAATGATTTTTGATACAATTTCAGATTATATCAGGTGATGCCCCCATGAAGTCCAGCACATCTGCATTTAAAATCTAACTTATTCTAATCATTGTCATATATACAATGAATTCGTTGTCATGCGAACCTGAGACAAACTAATCATTGTCACAGGACACAGCCTGTGTGCCCGCAAATTTTCAAGCGAGGCTATTTTATGACAATCCTGCAATCACAGCGAAATCTTTTCGACATTCCCCGCGATGTTGCCTATTTCAACTGCGCCTACAATGCGCCTCTTCTGGTAGAAGCCGGCAATGAACTGGTCGAGCAGGCTCGTTCGAAATGCCATCCCTGGCAGCGCATGGCAGCCGATTTCTTCGAACCGGCAGAAGAATTCCGACGTCTTGCCGCACAGGCTTTGGGTGGCAGGGCCGACTGCTATGCAGTCATCCCCTCAGCCAGCTACGGCACATCGACCATCGGTCGCATTTTCGAAACCCGCCTGTCAGTTGGTGACGAGATCCTTGTTCTCGACGAGGCTTTTCCCTCTAACTATCTGCCCTGGCTACGCGCAAGCGAGATTAGCGGGGCGGCACTGGTTGTGGTCCCCACTCCTGAAGACTATGACTGGACCCGTGTTGTCCTTGATCGGATCAATCCGAGAACCCGGCTGATTGCTGTTCCAAATTGCCACTGGACCAATGGTGCCATTCTTGATCTTGAGGCCATCGGGCAAGCGGCTCGAGCCTGTGGAGCCTCGCTGGTTCTGGAGGTCACTCAATCGCTGGGAGCAATGAGCCTGGACCTTGACCGCATCCAACCCGACTTTGTGATTGCATCGGGATACAAATGGCTGCTGTTCCCCTATGGTCTCAGCCTTTTCTACGCAGCTCCCCAATGGCATGAAGCCCGGCCGTTAGAAGACACATGGCTTGGCCGCAAGGATGCTGAGATCTTTGAAAATCTGGTCAACTACACAGACCAATATCAGCCCGGAGCAAGGCGCTTCGATATGGGACAGAAATCCATCCCCACCCTACTGCCCGCAGGACTTGTCGGGTTGCGTCAGTTGTCGAACTGGGGAGTAGCCAACATCGACGCCTCACTCCGAGCCATCAATGACAGGATCGCAAAACTGGTCGAGACAGTCGGCTTTACGCCGGTGCCTAAAGCCTTTCGCAGCCCCCATATTCTTGGTGCCTCAAGTGAACGTCCGCTGTCACCGACCATTACAAAAGATCTTTCCTCGCGTAATGTCTTTATCAGCCGACGGGGCAATGCATTGCGCTTTGCGCCTCATCTTCACATAGACGAGCAGGATCTTGAACGGCTTGCCGAAGCTCTTAGCGCTCTATGTGCTTAACGCCTTAATTTGAAGTGCAAGGCAATCATGATGTAAATATGCATAGAACCCGTCTTGCGCCGAATTGTACCCCTCGATAAGGGGTGTTTATCCCAACTGAGGTTGGAAGGAAGCGATCAGAAGACCGCCCTCATTTCTTCCTCTTCCTCTGTTTTGAGACCTGTTCTTCGTACCAATCCTGATCGAGCCCAGATAGGAATTTCATTACCTCGACCGGAAGATTCATGAGAAGCACGTGAGATTTGAAGCGTGGCCAAATCTCATTCTTAATCTCAGATGCATATGATGAATGGATGGCGTTCAATTCATCACGACCCAGCTGCTCATTACAGTAAGCAACCATGTCCTGATAGGTTTTAGGAATCTCGTCCTCGTCATATTCCGGAAGCAGGCTCCTGAGATAGCTATCCATTGCCCCAAACACAGCTTGCTTGATCTCTTCGATAAAGACCTGACGAGCTTCAGCGCAGTCTTTCTTCCCTGTCTGGGCAGAACTGCCTGAGTTTGCGGGATCCCCTTTGCCAACAGCCTTGTTGCGGGACCCGACAATGATCTCATCATCAGACCAACCACGCTCCCGCCTCTTGCGAATGGTACTGGCGTCAACGTTCTGCTTCTTTGCAAGCTGGAAAGAGGTGAAAGTCTTGCCAGTCTTCGAGCAATAGAATGTCAGGGTGTCAGACTTGTTACTGTTCTGGGTCTTCTTGTCAGCCCAACGCACCTTGCCAGGAGCATATTCGGGATCATCATTGTTGATCCGATCAAGAGTAGCATTCTTCGTCGGCATAGGACCGACAAGGAGCAAGAAGCTCCTGAAGTCATGAAAATCAGGGTGCACTACGGCACCATAGGATTTAACCCTCTGGAGCATATTCCGATGAGAGTTGGCTTCCTTCTTGAATTCTTTCCGCAACTCCATCTTGCTCAAGGACTTGATATGCGCCTTGAGCTCATCGGAGAGAATAGTTTTCTCAGGCACAGGACATTCATTGTCCGGGATACTTATGACCGGGACATGTGTCTTTTGTGATAATGCCCTAATCCTCTGACCCAATGACATTTTCTTGGTTTTCTCAGAGGACATTTGCTGTCCTGCTTCTTCAGTAAATGTCGCATAGTCCTGCGCTGCGACGGACGGCTTTTCGATATCTTTGTTTATCATTCCTTACCTCCTGTTTAGACACAGACCCTCGCTGCCAGAATTCAGATGGAATCCGGGCGCAAATAGGCCTGTGACGTGAAAATTCGAGATAGGATGACAACAACAAATGGGAGTTTCGCCGGATGCGGTCTTAATGCCTAACATGACGCGACAAAACGTTTAAGCCCAACACTCAAACAAGTTTCCTAAGCTTGCCTCCGTGCTTGCCATGCATGCCCATTCCCCAAAACGGCAACCGTCCCGAGGGAGGCATCCCACAGCACAACCAATATGGGGTCGATTTCATGCAAGAGCAAGGATTTTGTTAATGAGTGGTTAATATGAGGCGGTCGTCGCTCCGCGTCAGATCCGCAAAACAGTAACATTGCTTGAAAAAACTGCTACCTACTACTACCCACCACCACCTGCAGCCAGAACTGAACACCTAGATTTCTATCCGCTTCAGCACCAAAGCAACGCCTACTTTTTCGACGGAATCGGCCTAGAGCTGCCGCTCGAGCAAAGCGTCCTTCGCTGCAATGCAACACGCTATTGCGGACATTGGCTTAAGGATTCTTGGATGCCAGCCAGCGTAAGTGTGTGCATTTCTGCTCAAGACAACCTTTGCGTGGATTGAACGGTCCGTGTGTGCAACACGAGGCTAGACACCGCAGTTAGATCGCCCGTCTGTACCGCAAATCGAGTTACGGCAAAACGTGGTTGGCACCCAACACGATTAGTAGCCTATGCATAGACGCTGCTCAACTCCTTCTTTTCGATCATATTCAGAAGGTTGACACCGTCCCAGCGCACAAACCAATACTGCTGCTGGATCTCTTCTACCAAGGATTCAGCCTCTGTCGCGTTAATGTTGCCAGTATTAGGGATTATCTTACCCCAACAAGCTCGGAGCAGCTTAGCTCTCTTTGCTTTTTCAAGGAATGGGCAAGCAAGAGTATCAAGCAACAAATGTACGCTCTCTGAGTCCCTTTTAAGGAACTTCTCAGCGTCCAACCGCGTGCTTATGGTTTCCCATATTTCATTTCGTTGGATCGCAAATTCTGAGCGATTTCCATAGATGAACAGTCTCACAACCAGCTCAAAATATCCTTGGCTCTTTCTGTCTAGTCTAGCAAGAGAAAGTAGCTCGTGCTCAAGCTTCCCGTCCCCACTAAATTGTTGAAGGCTGATCAAAATATTTAGAATCTCGATTGGGATGACTGAGTTCTTTGCGAGCAGACCTTCTAGACTGGGGGCCTTCGCCAATTGTGACGCCCAGCGAAGCGAGGCCTCCTTCAGGATCTCAAAGCCATCAGAATCATGTTTCTGCAGGTGCTGTGCAGCGCGAACAACAGCATGAGATAGGCGAAGCGACGACGAAACCGTTGGGTGAAGTGTAAAAAAATAAAACCCTACATCTAGCAAAAAATATAACATCTGCCGGTAGTCTCTGTTAATGAAAGGGCTTTCTCCTAACTCCATCAAATCTTCATAACTATCTGAAATATCGATAATTTTATGACGTATAGCCCCAATAACATAATTTGCAACAGCGTCATAGCCAAGCTCAGAAGCGAAGCAGGCAGCCTTCACCTCTCTTGTGAACTTTCCGAACAATGACCGATACTTGAAAATGAACTTCGGATGCAGCAACCTCTTTCCGTTGATAGGTGAGAATTTCGTATCAAAAAGCTTTTCCCAGTGAGAGCCAAGGGACTTATTGATCTCATCAATCACTAGTGATTTCTTGGAGTAAAACGGCCGCTTGTCAAGTTGCCTTTTCTCAGTGTTGAGGTGCAGATTATATTCACGTAATGCAATTGATAGCTCATGCTCCACATGCTCAGCAGTATTGGGATCGTTTGTAAAAACATAATAGTTGTCTACGTAGCGTTTGCATTCATAGTCGATCCCGTCGCGTATAGGATTTTTTTTCTCCGCAAGACTTCGACGTGCATCTTGATCAACCTTTGCTAAAATTATTTCTGCAAAGATACGGCTACTTTCTGGACCGATGCAAATCCCACTAGTCTCATTGTGATTCAGCCTCTGCATCACTTTGTCGAACTGGTTCCCGAAACTCAAAGCACCCGTATTCTCCTTCGCCTCTTGTTTGCTCTTTGTAGCCCAAGCCATCGAATGTGTGTAAATGCTGTCAAAGCATTTGCTAATGTCCAAGGACAACTGAAATCGGAATTTCTTCTCCAATCTAATTTGATCATTTGAGTTGAAGAACAGGTAGAGGCGGGGATACCCGGAGTAGGCGAAATAGCTAGCGGGATTTCTAACCAATTTATCCACCTCAAGTGTGTCAACCGTTGCATTTTTGTATTGGTTCTTGTCTTCAATCGAAGAAGGAACAAAAAAAGAACATCCGACTTTTTTAGGTGCGCGTATCGAAAAAGGCCCCCGAGAAGCATATTCGCAGATCAGCTCCTCGTATTTATTATAGAACTCAGCCAATATGGCTTGGCCTTTGGGGTGAATTAAGCTCAACGTCCTGACACTGTGGGAATCTCTGATGACGTTGTATTTAAGTGGGACGGTGTAGCTCTTGCCATCATCCTCAAGTACAAGCGCATTGACCATCTTTTTAAAGTTTGCCGACTTGCTAGCCGTACTGTGAAGGTTTTTGTAGAACCCATCATTGCTAACGATTATCGGCACCTCGAAAGGAGAAGTGTCGGTAAGCACGACGCGCCATTTGTCGGCCCTGTCCAAGGTTACTTGTGACTTGCGACCACTAGGCATATTTCCAGCACTCCATGAGATATTCCAATCTATCAGGCTTAAAACGAAAATGAGTTCGGTTCGCAAAACCTGTCACAAAAGAGTACTTAAGAAGCTCCTTCCGCTGACGATTGCTTAGACTAAGAGCCAACCTCCAACCGATAGGCCCTGATTGGCTCAATATTATTCCATCGAAGAATCTATCGAGTTCTTGTAGTGCTGGAGCATTGCTTTTAATGAGGCTATAAGTATGTTGTAAGCCAGCACTTCTCTTCTTCTGCTGTCTTTCATCAAAGAATTGATAGCCGCAGGTCAATATGCGAACACGATCTATGAGATCGCCAAAATTCCCATCAGCCAAGTACTGCAATAGAGCCTTTGTAATTCGCGTCTTGTTCCGTTTTAGCTTTGAAGTAGCAATGTCCAGTTCAACGTCACGGAAACATGGTCTCTCTTTATTCATCTGGAAAACGTTGAACTTATACCCTAGGTAGTCAAAGCTATGCTCAATGGCTGGAGACTTTATCTTAGAACCTTCAAAAACGTATATTTTCGATTTGGTAAAATTCAGCTTGAGTCCTTGAGGTAACGCCTCCTCGACCTGTTGCTGTAAAACCTTTGGACTATCAATTTCAGGCAGGACTAGAACGATATCATCCACGTAGCGTGCAAAATAGTGCACTCTAAGTTCTTCTCTCATTTGGCGATCAAAGTCCTGCAAGTAGAATTCGCTGAGTTCCGCGCTAATTGCCAAGCCTGGGGGTAAGCCTCTGACATCGTTTAATTTACACTGGTAAATCAATGAGTTAACGACTGATCTCGTGCTTGGAGCTGTCACAAGCCTCCTATCGAGTTGCCTCAATAGAGTGTCTTGGTCCACTGAAGGGTAAAAATTCTTTATATCCATTTTGGCAATGGTGAAGGGCATTCCTTCCTCACAAAACAACTTCAGCCGACGAATTATTTCCATCCGGCTTCCTTGCTTAGATGACGAGATCCTGCGAATGTTTTGAGCCGCCTTCCTCAAAACTAAATCGGACGCGAGATCTTCAATTTGAAAAATGGTCCTCCCTGCAAAATTGTTTGATAACAAAGGTAGTGAAGGAAATCCACTGCGAGCAATTGAGACGGCCTTAGCAAGCACGGCTTCTCGATGAGCGTCATTCTTCAATGCCGGTTGTTTTCGAAAATCGCTTTTGGTTAAGTGTCGGGCAAGCGTTGAGTTGCCAAATGTGGGATCGTACATCAAACATCACAGGTAATAATTGCAGGTTACGCGCAACCTTATGCTGAAACAGATCGTCATGGAACTGAAAACTCAGAGTTGAAGGCCAGCCACTTCGATGTTGTGCCTGCTGCAACGGAATTACTTACAGCGGACTTCCGCTTCCTTCCTCCCGAACTGATCACGAGGGGTTGGACGAGCGTTGAAACTTTCTAATGGCTGCTTTCGACTGCGGCACCCAAGATCTCGCGCTTGCAAGAAATGGCAACTCTCCGCCCAAACACATTGGTTAAAAGAATCTTAATTTAGGACTCGCCAATACCGAGGGAATCGTTCAACATCTGGGCATTGCTAGAACCACGGAGGGTGTGCATGTGAAGCACGACTCTGTGGTTTTTCATTTGCACTCTCAGGTTTTAGATCAGTTTTGATTTGAATGGAGAGGAAGCAGATGAAATCTCATCTCATCGTCATTAAGGGCTCGCCCCTAAAAAAGCTGCAGAAATTGGCGAACGCCCTGAACAGGACATCGTCTTCGGAAGCAATCATTAGCGTCATGCAAGAGCTCGCTCTCAAGACCACAAATGGCTTGATCTGCGCGGATAATGCGCACCTGGTCTTGGAGTCAATCGCAAAAAACACAAGCTTGCCTCTTTCTTTCGCCAGCGGCGATTTCGATGTCATGTGCCGCATGGTTCGCTTTAGTGTATCCGGGAAGCTGCATATGGAAATCGCTCAACAGATCGTTCATCAGAAATTTGGTGGCGGTTGCTATCTCTGGCATGACCCAGACGGCAAACTCTGGGAGTATAACGGCTATCACTGGGCTGAAATCTCCAAAGATCAGCTTAAGCAGATTGTGTTCGATGCAATGCTTACAGAACCTGCTTGGCTTCAGCTCTGTGACGAGAAAGAAACCAAGCTGATTGTGAAGCTCATTCTTAATGGTAGTCTGAGGAAAACATCCTTGTCAGAAACGTCATCGATCAAAGGTTTCGTGCTCAACGATATCAACGGGGAGCTTTGGCGCTCCGGGCCAGGCATCGAGTTGCGTCCTCACCGCCCTTGGTCTGGTCAGTTTTCAGCGTTGGATGTCGGTTACGATCCAAAAGCTGTCTGCCCTATGTATGACACCGCTTTGGGCGAGATTTTTAGCAAATCTAGCAACGTTAATGAGATGGTTCGCCATTTGAACGAGTTTGCCGGTTACGCCATTCAGTCCTCGCGCCCTGTTCCCACATTTTGGCTTTTGATCGGCAAAGGTGCGAACGGAAAATCCAAGCTTTTGGACCTGTTGGTAAAGTTTATCGGCCAGGACGGAGTTTTGGCAGAACCGATTTCTCGGTTTCAGAACGACAGCTTTGCGCCCTCTTCATTGGAGGGGAAAAAGCTTCTTCTTGATGACGACGTGACCGAAGATTTGATGTTGGACGATGGGCTCATCAAAAAGCTCTCTGAAGAGAAATTTATGTCTGCTCGCAGACCATATGGACACCAGAAAAAGACTTTCATTTCCTTTGCCTTGCCTGTTATGGCAGGCAATCACTGTCCATCGTCGAATGCTTTGGGACTGATGTGTGTGGTTATGACTGGAGGGTTCAGCTCATTAGTGTCTGCGATTTAAGCGGCTTGTGATTGATGTTGCAAGCGGCGCAGTTGAATTGTCTTCTGTTTGATCCTTTCCCTTTGTTCCAGAATTGCCTGTCCTCTTCCGAAGTAGACATCGGCTGGTGTGAGATTTCCAAGGCTCTCATGGTACCGGTGATGATTATAGTGGTTGATGAATGCAGCAATCTCATTTTCCAGCTCACTGGGGAAGAAGTAGTTCTCCAGCAGGATCCGGTTCTTGAGTGTCTGATGCCAACGCTCGATTTTACCCTGTGTCTGCGGATGACCTGGCGCACCATGTATCTGTTTCATTGACCGGTCTTCCAGCCAATTTCCCAGATCCTCAGCGATGTAACATGGGCCATTGTCCGACAACAGGCGCGGTTTATGTTCAACCTTCACGCTATCACAGCCAGAAGTCTCAAGGGCCAAATTGAGGGTGTCGGTAACATCATGGACCTTCATGGTGGTGCACAATTTCCAAGCCACGACATAGCGAGAGAAGTCATCAAGAATGGTGGACAAGTAAAGCCACCCCCAGCCGATAACCTTGAGATAAGTGAAGTCGGTTTGCCACATCTCGTTGGGACGGGTTGTCTTGTCCCGGAATTCATTATCAGCTTTCATGACGATGAAGGCCGGAGACGTGATCAGGTCATGAGCTTTCAGAAGACGATAGACCGAAGCCTCTGAGACAAAATTGCTTTCCGTGTCTGTGAAGGTCACTGCCAGCTCCCGGGGAGACAATTCGGTTTGCTCCAGAGCCAGTTCGACGATCTTGTCACGGACATCATCCTCAATCCGGTTCCAGACCCGTGAAGGCGCAGAACTGCGATCTTCCAGCCCTTCAACACCATCGATCAGGAAACGGTCGTACCAACGATAAAATGTTGATTTAGGAATGCCCAACATCTTCAATGTCCGTGTTACCGGCAGATGGGATTCCTCGACAAGGCGGATGATCTCATGCTTCTCGGATGCGGGATATCTCACTCTTCTTCGCCCCCATCTTCGATCATGCTTTTTTTAAGCAGACGGAGCTCAAGTGTTTGCTCTGCGACAACTTCCTTAAGATCCCTAGCCTCCTTGCGCAGCAACTTCACTTCATCGCTGGTGGCTGCACGAGCCGTATCTCCGGCCAGACGCTTCTTGCCAGCTTCAAGGAATTCCTTCGACCAGGTGTAATAAAGGCTCTCGGAGATACCTTCGCGGCGGCACAGGGCGGCGATGCTGTCTTCGCCACGCAAACCGTCCAACACAATGCGGATCTTCTCTTCTGCCGAATATTTCTTTCGGGTCTTTCGGCGGATGTCTTTGATGGTCATCTCTGCAGATGGCTTCTGCAGACCAGATTTCTGTCTCATCTTTGCTTCCTTTGATAGAGCTACGATGAGCCAAAATCCTCCTTTGTCAAATCAATCCAATCTGTCCCATAGGTGCTGAGACGGAACAGCAATCACTACCCATCAACTCGGGACATTTCTACCGGGATGCAGAGACGGACATTCGTTATCCCCTTTGAGCGCAAATTTGAGACCAACGAGCAACAGACAGATCTCTTTGAGATGATCTGGTCTACTGAAAGGGCTGGGGTCTTGAACCGGTTTCTCGATGGTTATTTACGGTTCGAAAAAAGAGGGTGCAAGTTTGACGAGCCGGAAGACTGCATTTTTGCAAAAAAGAAGTTTTTCACTGAAAGCAATCCACTTCGCGCGTTCATTTCCGATAAATGCGCCGACGACCCAAATGCGAAAATCCGCTTGTCGTTCATCCGTGAAGCATTCAAGACTTGGGCCAAAGAAAACGATTTTTCCGCTTCAAGCATAGCGGGCCACAAGCTTAAGCGTAACATGGAGCTGCTTGGATACGAGATCGTGAATATGAACGGGTACCCCTACGTGCGCGGAATTACTCTGAAAAAAGAGGGCTCTTAGCACCCAGTCGAAACACCGGCCTATCACCCCGTGCAGTGAAATTCAAACCGTGGGCCTAACCAGCATGAATGCCACCTCCGCTTCCGCGGGAGTGGCCTCCCTCTCGAAGCCATTGATACACCCAAAATGATGAGTTCCCTTACTCTTCGATAAGGGTGTGTTATCCCAACTGAGAAGGGATCTTGCTTGGAGCAACCAAGACAGAAATCAAAACAAGTTTTCCAAAAAACTACTACCTACTGCTACCCAGATCTGCCTTTACCGGTCAACGTCATCGAGCACGTAGTGATTGGCAAGCATTTCGAAATATCTATCAGCAAGGTGATTGAACCATTCAAAAACTAATTCTTCTTAGCTGTTGCATCAATATTGTGATGTTCTTCCCACCAAACCGCATAAAAAGTGCCAAGCTTTCGAAATCCCCAAAGGCGCTTTTCACCACCATAGCGAAATCGAAATAACTCATCTTCATCTCGTTCAATCTCGATCCATCTATTTTGAGCTTCAGATACGATGTCATCAAATGATTGACTGTGATGTTTTTTCCGTCTTTTCCTCGCTCTTCCGTGACCCGTAACTTGAGACAATATCTCTGACCAAGTGAGCTTCGTAAATTCCCTCAAGGTATTGACAATCTCACCACAATCACATGCGTTCATTTCTGAGGCGCAGCTTTTATCATTTGGTTTATGAAACTGGCACCAATTACGGCTCTCTCCCCAAGACCAATGCCCTTCCCTATCGCAAGCGGAAGTAACATCAAAACTAAATCTCTCATCCATGATTGAGCATGGGTTATTAGGGGAGAGTGGAATTTTTGCTCTTTCCTGAGGCAACTCAAGAGCTCTCACCCTTTCAACAAGATTCGCGTTTGCAGCTACTTGTCGAACAACCTTCTTCTTCTGTCGTTCAGCTTTGCGTATCGAAGGGGGAAGTTTTTTCATAATCGACTGACTATGGCGTACCGATGAAATTACCCTATAGCGTATTCATTCGGTATGCTTGAATAATACTCAGCTATAGAAGCCTTTGAGATTATAGCATTACTGCGTTCCAATGGGGCCACTCCAACGCGAGCGTCTTTCCATGGATCTTCTAAATGCGTCAAATCACTAAGCCATTGAGCCGACTTATTTCCATATCCCTCAAGAACAGCATCTATAGATTCAATTTGCTCGGCTGAAAGCTTGTTTTCCCATGCTCTGTCAAATATAGGAGTATCGGGAGATACCTTAAAACAACCGCGGTGTGCTTGATACAGTTCCACGCATACCGGCCCATTAGCCCAAGCTTCAAAATCAGCATCGAAAAGAGGCTCTTCGTCCCAAACCAGAGCCCATGCCTGTGAATAATAAACCAGTTTTTGGAGCTTCATCGCCGTCATAGGGCCCATCTTTGACAAGATGTAAGCCGCTACATCCATAACATGTGCCATTGACTGTATTCCTCAAACAAGCGAATTTTAACCTACTATGCAGCTTTAAGCAGCCTGCCACCGTATTCTGGATTTTCGGTTAATCACAGCGTTGCTACATTGAGTGTATACAAGTTATGTGTATATTCCCACGTCATTGTCAACGCTGAAACAGCCAAAAACGATCACGAGGCACGACTTATAATACATAAATCGTAGAATCCACCAAACAGCATATTTAGGTGAATTTGAGGCAATTTTGACGACCCCAAACTGGAAGTAATAAGAAATTTACAAGACAAAAACTAAGTTTTATCTGCTGCCTCCGAAATGATTTTTCTTCCCTTTTTGCTAAGTTCAACTTGCATTCCATTTGGACCAAAACGAGCAGTGGCTGATACGCCTAAGAGAGCAGCAAGGGCTTGGGCACCTTCTCCATGGAGAGGCTTTTCGGACTTCGAAAACAGCCCTTGAGTAACACCAGAAATCCATTCTGGAGGAATGATCTCCCCGTGCTCTTTTCGAATTTCCATTGAAGCATCCATCACCCAAGAAGCCCGAGCCATGTCATTTCGAAAACGCCTTATTTCCTCTTGAGCTAACATATCTCTGTTATAGTAATAGCGCATCCAAGCTGCGGCACCAGCAAATGCTGTCAGTGAAGCCACAGTAAGGATGACAGATCGCAGAGTTAGCATAACGGTTGCACTCATCGTGCCTACCATTGTTTTTGGCTGTGCAGCTTCCCAAGAAGCTATGTCAAAACTCAAAAAAGCAAAGTAAGCGGCGATCCCGCCAGCAATCAGTAAAGCAACAAAAACAGCCCATCGGATCCTACGCAACCCACTATCCGCGACCGGGGTATTTAGGCTATCCTGTAAATCTTTTTGCATTAATGCGAATTGTTTTCGTCGAGCGTCTTTATGGCTACTGATCTCAAGTTTTTTCCAACCATCAGATAATTTTTCTTTTTCCTGTTCTATTTTTCTTCTCTCACTATCAATCTCATCATTCATTACTTTAGCAATGTTTTCACGTTCATCTGAAATTTCTTTCCGAAGCTTTTTCCTCTCTTCTTGAAATTCTGTAAGTTGCTGCGTTCTCTCTTTACTGACAGCAATTACTGCGGAAGAAAGCTCTCCAGCAATTCTATGATATGTGGTATCAAATGAGAGAGCGAGATTAGTCAGAGCAGGAACTAATCCCCCATCATCAGGAGCGACAGGTTGAAGAATTACAGACAGAGCCTTGTGAATAGCTTTTTGAATGCTTTGCGCTCCTTCATTATTCATTGGGCCGTTTGATGTGGCACTAATCGTGAGCTTATCTGTTAGATCATCAGAACCTCCACGAGAAACTTCAAAATGAATGCTATCCCGCCCGCCGCTATTATTTCCAGGACCTTCTATACTAAAACTAAGCGTTATTCGATTGAGTACAAATTGCCCAGGTTCGACATCCTGCAAATCATCTTTGCTTACTTCCCATGGTAGAAATGATTTAAAATCGATAGAAATAGAGGGATTTCTTCCCGTCAACTTCTTCGAACGCTGGACTTCTTCAAGTGCTTGACTACCCGCCGTTTTTGCTGCCTCGAAGACACGAATTAGCGTTGCGTCATCCATTCGTTTTAATCGTAGCGAGGTGCTGGTTGGCATTAAGGCTTCTCCTGAAACAGACCGGCATGAACGAGAAAATTATATTCGGTTAGTCACCCACACGTATCTTTTGGAGAAGCCAACCAAATAGCTAGTCAAGACTCAACAAGCTTCCTTCAAAACATTTGTTTAAGCAACCTTAACGCTTACTCTGATTCACAGCAACCTACCTGCCGCTGCGTCGGTGAAGAGGTCGGTGCTGCGGATATAGCGGTTGAGGGTGGTGTCGGACTTGTGTCCGGTGACTTGTCGGATCTTGAGGTTGGAGGCTCCCGCTTCTGCGGCTGAGGTGGCAAAGCCTGCCCTCAGGGAATGGCCCGAGAAGGGTGCTGGGTCATAACCTGCATCTCTGAGGCGGACCTTGAGCATCTGGCTGACCGCTTCCCCAGATATCCGGTGGTTTGAGATCTGACCATGCTTGTTGATGGCGGTGAAGATTGGACCTTGGGTGATCCCCGCGAAGGACATCCAGTCTTTGAGAGCTGAGACAGGGCAATGGCGGGTGCGCCCGAAAGGAATGGCAACTGTACGCCCCTGTCCTTCCTGATCGGTCTTGGATCTGCGGATGGTGATGAGAAGGCCCTTGTCGACGGCCTCTATGTCTTCTGCATTGAGGGCCACGATCTCGGAACGGCGCATGCCTGCCGAGAAGCCAATGAGCAGGATGGCTCTGTCCCTGATATCCTTGGGTCTGTCTTTGAGAGGATCGAGGATGGCAAAGAGGTCATCTCTCAGGAGCGGCTTTGCCTGTCTCTGGGCTGTCCCAAGCTTTCTTCTGATCCCCCGCATGACAGACCGAACCACCTCAGCCTTGGTGGGATCTGCAAAGCCCTTGGCCTGATGGGTCTTGGAGAGAGCCGCAACACGTCGTTCTATGGTGGCCACCGTGAAGAGATCGCTCATATCAGCCAGATAGTCTGCAATCTGTTCCGGGGTTGAGGGAATGATCCCGCCATTGGCCTCGAAGTGGGCCAGATCCGAGGCATAGGCCCGTTTTGTGGCCGGAGCAATGGAGTGATTGATCAGGGAGCGGGACGAGGCGGAAAGCGGCAATGTGGGGACTCTGCCATTGCTGCGCGGATCACTTTCTGATGTGGCAGGGTCATTGCACTTAATTGCAATGGATTTTTTCTTTGGCGCACTGCCATTGCAATTAAGTGCAATCAATAAAGACTCTGTATCATCCGAAGTCTTGAGGCTCTGTTTATCTTTTAGGTCAAATTCTAACGATTCGTCGATTTTCTTGGTCTGTGTTTCTGAGGTCACATCCACTGGGAGCTGTATCTTGTCCGTCATTGGTTGTTTGCCTCCCATTCCATGGCCTCTTCTCGCATCTCATTGAGAATGGGGATGGCCTGCCGCATGAGAGGCAGAGCCTGAGCGATCCTATCGGGGGAGATGGTGCTGAGGTTTGGTCTCAGAGCTTCCCTCTGTGCCTTGCGCTTGAGGTCAATGGCAAGTGGCCCATCCATGCGGCAGAGACAGAGATCCCCCTCCACATGCCGCAGGAGATGAACAAGGCAGGAAAGCTGCTTGTCTGCTGGAACAGCCTCCCTCAGCCAGTAGCCTAAGCCCGTGTTGGATTGAGCCAACTGCCTTAAGGCCTGTCGTCCTATCGCCGTAGAGCCATCCAGAGTCCAACAGGGCACCTTCCCGATCCATCGGGTACCCATGAGGGGATCAGGCCTTGTTTCTTCTCTGAGGCCATTCTGAAGCGTGAGGAGAGCCACAAGCAGAAGGAGGATGGATCCTGTTTGCCTGAAGCCTTCCCTTGCGATGGTGCGCATGGTGGGCGCAACGCCAATGTCGGAGAGCAGATCAAAGGCCATTCCTTGATGCCCTCTCTTAAGGCTCTCCATCAGAATGAGGCCTCTTACCATCAGATCATGATCACTGACCATCAACCGATCAAGCCTGTCGGTTGGCAGGCTGGATACCCGTTGCCTTTCTCCCTCTAGCTCTGGCCAATGTTTGAGGAGAGCCAACAGGTCAGAGGCAGCTTGGCTCTTGCTGGTGGAGCAAAGGCAATCAAGGACGGGGCATAGGATGATCCAGTCTTCCTCGAAGGTGCGACAGATGCCTCTGTCAGTAAGGGCTGAGGTGACAAAGGCCAGTGCAGGAAGATCTCCAACACCGATATCAGCAAAGGCCGCAAGGGCAATCTGTCGCCGCAAGAGATCCGGGCTCTGATGCCAGAGGGTGGCTGATGCAATCCCGGCAAGATCAGCATGCCCTCTGCGGATGGCCTTGCGCAGAAGGGACACGGCTTGCCCCCGTCCAATTGGCAAAGGGTCAGGGACAGCATGAGGATCACCCAGAGCAGAACATGACCTGCCCTCTAGGAATTGCGATTGGGATGTGCAGTAGCGATTATGGGAAATGGGTTGTTGCATGAAAGCCTCCTTGCGGGAGGCCGGAAACGTGATACCCACCTAAACATTATCAAAAGGAGACTCTGGCGAACAGCCGGAAGTTCCAGACCGGCAAAGATGCTTAACGGGATCCTCCCGTATCATTCCGAGATCCACAAGGGGCAGAACCAGTGTGACATCGGCTTTCTGACTGCCTCTTGACGGGCTCTCTGGCTGGTATCTCTGTTTGCTCTACAGGGGTGGTATGTAGGGGGATTTCTGTCTTGGCTCTAAGGGGGGTCATAATGAGGGTGTTCTCAACGAGATTCGTGTTCTCTCTAAAGAACTACAGTACCCTCAAAGAAGCACTTTTGGGTCATTTGGTTAGGTACATGATTTTACTGGTTTATCACCGATTTTTAGGTGTTTTTAGGGTATCAAAAAGGCCCCCGCAAAATCGTGTTTTGGAGGCCCTTTTTTAGGCGACATAAATATTTACTTACATTCCTAAATTTCTTTACGTTTCAAGCTCCGAATGAGGTATTCCTAGCCTATCTGCTAGAGCGAAGATCTTGTGCCGATTTTGGTCATTGATCGATAGGAGCTCTTCTATCATTGACTCCACTTTTCGATATGAGTCACTCAGTTCTCTCAGTGTCTGCATGTCTTCATCAGAGGAGGATGCCCTGCTTCCTGGCTTGCAGACGATAGGCAGCTGTCAGGCGCTCTGATCGAGATTGCAGCAGGTCTCGCTCTTTCCCCCAACCGACCATCAAACGGTCTTCTGTCTCTGTCTGTCTCTCTATGGTGCCATCTCTGAGGATGTGGGAAGGTTGGACCCCGCATTTGCCTGCGAGATGCCGGGAGATCAAGAGGAAGCGATGACAGGTCAGAGGATCATGTTCCGAGCACATCAGAGCCGGGATGGCCTGTCCCGCGATATCGAGCAATTGCTCTATCCCCGCAAGGAAGCCAGAGGCCTTCTCCATCTTGCGGTAATCAGTGACAGGATCATCAGAAAGCCCTCCGAGCTTGTCCCCGAGAAAGACATAGGAGATCCCGCAAGCCTCAAGGCGCTTTGCCAGTTCCTTCTGCCGGAAGTGTGGTTGGCGTGACCATGGCTTCGATCTAACATCCACGAGAGTTTGAACACCCGCCCCTTTGATTAGGCTGAGGAAGGTCAGCCAGTCATGGTTCGAGTGGCCCACTGTCATGATCTGTTGCATCGCAAGGTTCCTTTCTATCCCCCAGAATCTAGGGCAAGGGGACACTCCCGACAATGCCAGAAAGACAATTGTTCGTTTAAAAACTGATAGTTACATAATTCTTCGGTCAAATTGCCACCACAGCAAACACCTAGACGTTGGCTCCGACACCATAGAGGAAACTGAGATCCAATCCGGGGTAGCTGATCTTGTTGACCCATTTGACATGGAGATCAGGATTGCCGGGATCGCCGTAGTCGTCGCTGACGGCCTTCCCTGTTGGTGACCATCCTGCAATAGCCAGAAGCGTTTCTGGCGGAGCATCCACGCGTCTTAAGGCATCCCGAACCGTGTGGCGGAAGGAATAGAAGGTCTGTCGCTCCGTTAGGATGATCTCTTGCGGCAGGAAGCTTTCCCTGAACCGCCGGGCGGCATATTTGGTCGTATTGCCATACTTATCCGGCGTCAATTCCCAGAAGAGACGTTTCTCCTCTTTCTTGGCCTGCTTCTTGCGGACCTTCACGAAGTCAAGGAACCCGATTTTTATCAATTCCTCATGGATTGGGACACGCCGACGACTAGAGGCGGTCTTGAAGGTCTTACCATCGTCATCCTCTGTTTCGAGCATATCGAGATACCAAGTCCCGGCCTTCGTCACCTTGATGTCATCCATATGGAGCTGGGTGATCTCATTGGGCCTTGCCCCACTCATTGCCATGATCAGAGGCAACCAGAAGCGCCACGCCCTATCCTTCTTCAGGTAAGGCTTGGCTGCATCTGGAGTGCAGGATTGATAGAATGTTCCAGTGAAGAAGCTGCAGATCTGGTCATTGTCCAGCGGGGCTCTCTTCTTGTCAGCAGCAATCTTGTCCTTCTTGATGGGCTGTAACCCCTCGGCAGGGTTGTGACTGAGATAGCCCTTTCTGACAGCAACCTTGAGGATGTTCCGAAGGCAATTGAGATATTCTTTCTGCGTAACTGGGCCGATCACCTTCAAATGCTTCTTCTCGGCCAAACTGATCAGCTCGGCGATGGACAGTTTGGCATCGAGCGTATTGCGATATCTTGGAAGCTGGGCAAGCATGCTCCGCAGCGTCTGGATAACACTATCATCAATCTCTGAGACTGGGGTTCCCTCACCTATTGCCTCACGAAAGAAGGTTATCTTGGACTCCACCTCGTCGGCCCGTTTGTCAGAGACCGCATTCTCCTTGTAGGATTCCTTCAGCTCAGTCCAGTAGATGTCAGCCAAATCCCCGAAGGTGACTTTGGGCGTTATGGATGGATCGAACAATGGGTCATGGAAGGAACGGTCATGATGGTCATTGAGGCGGTCCAATTCCCGCATTCCCAATTCCATCAAGGCACGCCGCATTCGCCCTGCGAAGGCTGCCTCCTGATCCTTGTTCTCGATGACAGCACCCTTCTCTTCAAGGATCCTGTCTACGGCCTTTGAGATCCATTCCTGTGCGTTGGGATGATCTAGATCCTTGAGGAACTGCAACTCCGTCTCGGCATCAACAATCATTTCTGCACGCTGTGCCTGATCGCTTGCAGCGATGGCGGCCTCAAGATCTGCGGCTTTTGCTGATCCTTCGCCTCCACATGCTGTCTCAGATAGTCGGTCAACATGGGCATCGATACCGGAGCCAGGCCGTTCTTGACGGTATCTGAGGATGATTCAAGGTGGGCTTCAGCCCCAGCCATCATCGCGTCGAATTCGACATCCTTGATGTTGCGACGCTTGCGGGCCTCTTTGAGGTCTGTTGTCCCCAGAGAGACTTTGATGAAGGTCTTTTCGAGAATCGGGATGAGCTTTGTCGGCACCCGGCGATAGTAGTGCCAGGTCTCTCCACGCTTCTGTAAATGCTTGGTCTCGGCCACGTCTGTCATGCCTGTTTGTATACCACATTTGTGACCAACAAGCTGTTAACAAACCGCAGAAATCCCTAAGTTTGAGGGATTATAACCAGTTAGCAAGAAGAGTGGTGCCCCTGGCCCGACTCGAACGGGCACTCCGGTGAAGGAAACGGATTTTGAATCCGTCGCGTCTACCAGTTCCGCCACAGGGGCATATTTGTGCGCCGAATATAAAAGCAAAATCCCTCGCGTCAACTCATAACCGTCATAAATCTTCTATAGTCAACACGAATTGACACCTGCTATCCGCTTGCCATAAGAAGCCGACTGGTAATAGGGCGCGCAAGCGATTACCTATAGTCATCAAGTCCAGCATTCGAACATTCGCATGTCCAACCGGCAGCAGACCGCTGCCAACCATCAGGAGCGAATGATTCAAGCCGGCTCAAGAAAACCGATTTTGTGGAAAGTAAGCCATGCTTCGAAAAATGTATGACTGGACAATGGGACTGGCCAGCAGCCGCCGGGCCACATGGGCGCTGGCAGGAGTTTCCTTTATTGAAAGCTCCGTTTTCCCTATCCCCCCCGACACCTTGCTGATACCGATGGTCATTGCCAAAAAGGAAAAGGCATGGCTCTACGGCACCATATGCACCATGGCGTCGGTCATTGGCGGCCTGCTGGGCTACGCCATAGGCGCGCTGCTCTTCACCCAGATTGCCGAACCGATCCTTGCCTTTTATGGCTATGCCGACAAATTTGCATCCTTCACCGAGCATTATAATGACTGGGGTGTCTGGATCGTTCTGATCGCCGGTCTGACCCCCTTCCCCTATAAAGTCATTACCATCGCATCAGGGGCAACCGGGCTTTCTCTGCCAGTCTTCATGGCTGCCTCCATTCTGGCCCGAGGCCTGCGCTTTTTCATTTTGGCGGCTTTGCTCTACTGGCTTGGCCCTTCCATTCGCGATTTCATTGAAAGGCGTCTTGGTCTGGTCTTCACGGTGGCGATGATCTTGCTGGTGGGGGGCTTTGCCTCAGTCAAATATCTGCTTTAGGAAAGATGGCCAAAAGCAGCCGCTTTTCCGCAAGCACCATCACATGCCTCGCCATTGAGACGAATTGCAGCATGTGGAGCCATTGACAAATTTTGGACATGGTTCGTCTATACCGAGCAACTAAAGAATAAGAAATCCGGAAAGAAACCTCATATGAAACTGTCAGCTCCAATTGGAAAAACCCAGGCAATGGCTGCCACGCTGCTCCTGCTGGGTGCGCTTTTCATCTCAGCCTGTTCGCTGGGTTTCGAGCATATCGGCGGCTATCAGCCCTGCCAGCTCTGTTATATCCAGCGCCATGTTCACTATGCGCTAATCCCTCTCACTCTGGTGACATTGCTGACCGTCTGGCGCAATTTGCCGCCATTGGTGATACGGCTTGCCTTTATCATACTGGCTGGCGTACTCGTCTATGGCGCAGCGGTTGGCGTCTATCAGGCCGGTGCCGAATGGGAATTCTGGCTTGGTCCCAATGACTGCGCCAACACGGTGCCGATCACCACGGACGCCTCCAACCTGCTTGCCCAGCTCAGAACCACCAAGCTGATCAGCTGCGATGTCGCCCAGTTGCGCATTCTCGGCCTGTCCTTTGGCGGCTGGAATGCTGTCCTGTCCAGCATCGAAGCCATCATTGCCCTTTGTGGCGCCTTCCTTTCCAAGGATGCCCTTGCGCCTCTGTTTGCGCGTCTGCCATTCCTTGGCAACTGGATGGGAGCCATCAACAAGAATTGAGCCTGATGGCGCAATGACAGTTTGAAGCTCAAGGGGGGCGCGGGTCAGACAACACCCTCGCGCCCTTCTTTCATCTGCCGGTAGTGGGCCCAGAACAGATGCGCAGCCGCCCCGCGCTCCGGCGACCAGACTTGCGCCGCCATCCCGGCAAGCTGCTTTTCCGAGGGGCGCGCCTCAAGTCCCAAGGCATGGGCCACGGCCACCTGCAGCGCCAGATCTCCGGCGGGAAATATATCGGCAACGCCCAGACAGAAGAGCAGATAGACATCTGCCGTCCAAGGCCCAACCCCATGCAGGGAGACAAGCGCGGCCCGCACAAAGCCGGGCTCTAGAGCGGCCAACCCATCGAGATCGAAACCTCCCCGGATCGCATCGATAATATGCAACACGGTCCGGATTTTCGGGCGCGACAGGCCGCAAAGGCGCAAATCCTCCTCACCGGCCGCTTGCAACAAACGGGTGTCACAGGCGGGAAAACGCTTGGTGAATTTCTGCCAGATCGCTCTTGCCGAAGCCACAGAGACCTGCTGCGCTAATATGATCTGCAACAGGCCCTCAAGCCCTGCGGGCTGACGCCGCAAGCTGATCGGGGCGCATTGCTCAACAAGAGGCGCAAGACGGGGATCGCGCTCAACCAGCCGCCTGAGCGAGGCATCAAGATCTTGCTGACAATGCAGAATGGTCACCGCCCCCTCCTTCTCTCCACCATCGGGCAGGAAGAAAAACTCCTGCCCTCAAGATGCTGGACGAACCCCACATCTAAAGGCTATCAAGAAGAGGCGCAACATCATCAAGGCTCTTAAGTCCAGTTTCATGCAACCGATCTTCCGCTTTGCTCCCAGCCCCAACGGCGCCCTGCATCTGGGCCATGCCATCTCGGTGCTGATCAATTTCGAAGCCGCAAGGCGCAGCGGCGGGCGCTTCCTTCTGCGCATCGAGGATATCGACAGGGTTCGCTGCACCGATGACAAGATCGCGCAAATGCTGGACGATCTCGAATGGCTCGGAATCCGCTGGGAAGACCCCGTGATGCGGCAATCCGGGCGCTTTGCCTTCTATGGCCAAAGCCTCGAGGCGCTGAAGCATCAGGGCCTGCTCTATCCCTCCGTGGCGAGCCGCAAGGAAATCCAGCAGGCGGTCAGGAGATGGGAAGAAGAAGAAGGCAGGATCTGGCCACGCGATCCGGACGGCGCGGCGCTATATCCACGCCAGCTGCTGGCACAAAAGGAAATAGATGATGCAGACGCAGCCTGGCGGCTGGCCATGGACAAGGCCCTGACATCTTTTCCAAAGCCCCTAAGCTGGCAGGAAAATGGTCCACTGGCTCCAGACCAGCCCCATACAGCCACCATTCCGGCAGCACCAGAACTCTGGGGCGACGTGATTCTGGCGCGCAGGGATTGCCCCACCAGCTACCATCTTGCCGTTGTGCTCGATGATGCGGCTCAAGGCATCACGCATATTGTCAGGGGGCAGGATCTCTATGCGGCAACCGCCCTGCATCGCCTGTTGCAGACCATGCTCGGGCTGCCCGAACCCATCTATCATCATCATCGGCTATTGACCGACATAGAAGGGCACAAGCTCTCCAAGTCCCGCCAGAGCCTGAGCCTTCAGGCCTTGCGGAAGGATGGCGTCACCCCGGCGGACATCCGAAGACTGATCCGCTGGAGCGACGCTGATCTTGCGGCATTCGAGCCCGCTTAATCTCCCATGATGCCGTGGGCAATGGAGATCCAGAAGGGCAAGGTCACCAGACTGACAAGGACCGACAGCGAAATGGTGTTTGCCGACAGTCTGTGGCCGACGCCGAAATGGTTGGCCAGCAGATAGGCATTCACGCCCGTCGGGCTGGAAGCACCCAGCAGGATCACCGCGATCCAGGGCGCAGGCAACGGCAGAATGGTTGCCGTGACCAGATAGAACATGGCCGGAAACGCAACCGTCTTGATGAGAGCCAGCGCCAATCCGTTCAGAAGATCACCCTGCAGCCCATATTGCCGCATGCTCATGCCCATGGCCATCAATGCGAGCGGCACCGTTACCGGCACAATCCGGTCAATGACAGCGGATGCCAGATCCGGGATCGGCAGACCGATAAAGCCCCAGATACCGCCTGCGATAATGCCCAGAATGATCGCATTTTGCAGCAGACCTTTGCCAACCTTCAGCAAAACGGCGCCGAAATGCAGTTTCTGCCCCGGCTCACGCCCATAAATCTCGACCATGATGGAACTCAAAAGCGTCATGATCGGCAGATGGATCGTCAACAGCATGATGAGCGGTACCAGTGCATCCTCCCCGAACACTGACGAGATGAGCGGAATAGCCAGTAGCACCAGATTTGAAAAGCCACTGGAAATACCAGCCACGGCCAACACGCTTCCTTCCCTCCCAAAAAGAAAGCGTGTGACCAGCATGCCAAGGCCAAACATGGCGAAGAGACAAAGGAAGAAGGCACACCATAGAGACCATGGGGCCTGTTCACTCAGATTGGCAGTTGCCAGCGAACGGAACATGGTCAGCGGCAGAGGCACGGTGAAGACGAATTTTGACAAGGCAGCGCCGGCTTCTTTCGGAATGAGTCCGGAAAAGATCAAACCATAGCCGATCGCTATCAAGGCAAAGATGGGGAACACAATATTAAAAATATCGAGCATATAAGAGCTCCGAGAGGAAGGGATCGATCGAGGATGCTGCCTCAGGGACACTGGCAAAAGAACCCACTACAAATGACCATTGATCGAAAAGACGAACAGATCGGGGAAAATAGTGTTGGAACCTGCCTGGAATACAGGGCATCATGAAAGATGCGACCGCACTCAAACGAGACAACAGTCTGTGCCTATAGCATAAAAAAATGACAAGAAACAGCCAGCATAACGACACAAAAAAACAAAAATCGGACAGTTTCCGTCATGATCTGCGCACACATCTGAGCGCCATAGTGTCTCTGACCGATCTTATCCGCAAATCAAGCGACCCGGAAAAGACCGCTTCGCTGATTGAAGCGCTGCATTTTGCGGCTGGCAACGCCATGGCCATCGTCGAGGGTGGCGCTGAAATTTTCAAACAACCCCAACAGGACACGATCCTGCTCAGTTGCTGGCTGAGAGAGTTTGAAAGCATGGCCGCCATTTTGGCCAATGCCAATGAAGCCCAGTTCAAGCTTCACATCAGTTCCGGGCTGGAAGCGGCAGCACCCATGGCGCCTGCTCCGGGCTATCTGCATCGCGTGCTGATGCTGTTGCTCGACAATGCCCTCAAATATGCTCACGGCGCGACCATAACCCTTACCGCGTCGCTGAAATCCGAAACCGTCATGATGCTCACCCTTTGCGATGACGGGCCGGGTTTTGGCGATGAAGACCCCGAATTTCTGTTCGAGCCCTATCATCGGGGTCAGGGCCAGCGCACCACCGATGGCAAGGGGCTAGGCCTCTGGAGCGCCCGCCACATCCTCTCGGTGCTGGGAGGCACCATTGAAGCAAGCAGGAACCCACCGCACGGAGCCTGCTTCCACATCTGCCTGCCCATAGAGGAGGCAGAAACCGGGCAGGCAACGTCAGCTGGGCAAGCCGCAGAGAGCGAGCAGTCTTCACACAAGCCGCAGGCGGATCATCAGCCCGAGATTCTCATCGTCGATGACAACAGGACCAATCTGCTCATTCTGACCGAAATCCTCAAAGCGCTGGGTTATCAACCCGTCGCAGCCCAGTCGGGCGAGGAAGCCTTGAGGCTGGTGGAAGATATATCACCAGTGTTGGCCATCCTTGATATTCGCATGGAAGACATGGACGGCTGGGAACTGATCGGGCGCCTGCAACAAAATGCCCAATTCACCGATCTGCCGGTCATGGCGATGTCGGCAGACGACGCCCCGCGCATTATCGCCCCTTTCAGAGCCTGGCTGCGCCGCCCGATCAATCCGGAGACGCTCTATCATCTGATCCAGTCCTGTCTTGAGGAAAGACAAGGCGCTGCCGGATAAGCGCCTTCTCAGCAGCTACAGCGTCAAAAGCTCCGCCCGTTTGGTCGTTCCCCGGCAAATGAAAAGGGCCTCAATGGCCCTTCCCCTGTTCAACATCAGATTTCAAGGCTCCCGGAGCTGGACTGCGCCACGCATATTTGAGCCCGCCCCGGAAAAAGCCCCTTGCCGCCGGTCAGGCGACCATCTCGGCGATATTCTTCATGATCTCGTTGATCTGGAAATTCTTGGGCGTATAGACCGCAGCCACTCCATAGCCCTTGAGCAATTTCTCGTCCGCCGGTGGAATGATGCCACCGACGACCACAGGCACATCCTCCAGTTCGGCCTCCTTCATCAGCTTCATCACATCGCCAACCAAAGCGAGATGCGAACCGGACAGGATCGACAGACCAACCACATGCACCCCTTCCTCGAGCGCGGTATTGACGATCTGCTCTGGCGTCAGGCGAATGCCCTGATAGACGACCTCCATGCCAGCATCCCGTGCCCGAACGGCAATCTGCTCGGCCCCATTGGAATGACCATCCAGCCCCGGCTTGCCAACCAGGATCTTCAGCCGCCGCCCCAGTTTCTGGGAGGCCTTGTTGACCGCTTCGCGAACGGGGGCGAGATCCTCCCCATCCATGCGGGCAGATTTGCCAACCCCGGTCGGAGCGCGATATTCCCCGAAGACATCACGCAAAACGGCAGCCCACTCGCCCGTGGTCACCCCGGCCTTGGCGCAGGAAATGGAGGGCTCCATGATATTGGCTCCGGCCACGGCGGCTTCCCGCAAAGCGGTCAGTGCATCTTCCACCGCCAGATCGTCACGGCTCTCGCGCCACGCCCGGATCTTGGCAATCGCCTGCTCCTCAACCGCAGGATCAACGGTCAGAATGCCGCTATCCTCGCCGGAAGAAAGCGGCGAAGGTTCGGTTTCCTGATATTTGTTGACGCCGACGAGAATCTGCTCGCCGCTCTCGATCCCCTCCAGACGCTGGGCGTTGGATTCCACCAGCTTCTGCTTCATATAGCTCGATTCAATGGCTGAAATGGCCCCGCCCATCTCCTCGATACGGACCATCTCCTCGCGCGCTTCGGCCTTCAGCGCCCGGACCTCGGCTTCGATGGCGGCAGAGCCGTCAAACAGATCGCCATATTCCAGCAGATCGGTCTCATAGGCCATGATCTGCTGCATGCGCAAAGACCATTGCTGGTCCCATGGCCGCGGTAGCCCCAGCGCCTCATTCCATGCCGGCAACTGCACGGCGCGGGCGCGGGCATTCTTGGAAAGCACCACGGCCAGCATCTCGATCAGGATGCGATAGACATTATTCTCCGGCTGCTGCTCGGTGAGCCCGAGCGAATTGACCTGAACGCCATAGCGGAAGCGGCGATATTTCTCCTCTTCCACCCCGTAGCGCTCATGGCAGATCTCGTCCCACAATTCCGCAAAGGCGCGCATCTTGCAGATTTCGGTCACAAAGCGCATGCCCGCATTGACGAAAAAGGAAATGCGACCAACCGCCTGCGGGAAGTCCTCATCGCTGAGCACCCCGCTTGCCTTAACCGCATCCAGCACGGCAATCGCCGTCGACAGCGCATAGGCCAGTTCCTGCACCGGCGTCGCCCCCGCCTCCTGCAGATGGTAGGAGCAGACATTCATCGGGTTGAATTTCGGCATGTGGCTATAGGTGAAACCGATAATATCGGTGGTCAGCTTCAGCGACGGCTTGGGCGGAAAAACATAGGTGCCGCGCGACAGATATTCCTTGATCAGGTCATTCTGTGTGGTTCCGGCCAGCTTAGTTCGGTCCGCTCCCTGCTCATCCGCCACCGCGATATAGAGCGCCAGCAGCCATGCCGCCGTCGCATTGATCGTCATCGAGGTGTTCATCTGCTCAAGCGGTATCTGGTCGAACAGTTCGCGCATGTCGCCAATATTGGAAATGGGAACCCCGACCTTGCCCACCTCACCGCGCGCCAGCGGGTGATCCGGATCATAGCCGGTCTGGGTCGGCAGATCGAAAGCCACCGACAGACCGGTCTGGCCCTTGGACAGATTCTTGCGATAGAGCTCGTTGGAATCGCGCGCCGTCGAATGCCCGGCATAGGTGCGGAAGATCCAAGGGCGATCCTTTTGCTTGCCCGACTTCGGCTTTTTAACACCAGCAGCGTCCATACTTTTGTTGATAGCAGCATCACCACTCATGACGGTCTCCTCCCGCAAAGGCCGCTTGGCACCCCTCCCCTGAAAGATGCATTCCTGTCCGGCTGTCTAAGGATTTTTCCTCACAGCCCAATATAGACAAGGTGTTACGGCACTTCCCCCGACGTCTCCCGCCCCCACAGCCCGAAAGCTGCCAGAAGGCAGAGATGGCCATTCTTCGAGCACAGAGTTTCTCTTCGCACACGCAAAAAGCAAATTGGCAATAAGACTTATATCTTCCGGCCCAATAATTTTGGATAATTTCGCAATCGCACCATAAAATGCTATAAGTTTCGCTAAAATTGCTGCGCTGCAACATGTGCGTAAAGTTCATTCAGATCGGGAGGAGCATCAATGACCGAGCAATTGCTTGCCCAGGGCACCACAGGTGAGAAAAAGGATCTCTACGAAATCGGAGAAATCCCGCCATTGGGCCATGTGCCGAAAGAAATGTATGCCTGGGCCATTCGCAGGGAACGTCATGGCCCGCCTGAAAAGTCATTCAAGGTGGAAGTCGTCCCGACATGGAAGCTCGACAGCCACGAAGTGCTGGTGCTGAACATGGCCGCCGGTGTCAACTATAATGGCATCTGGGCGGGCCTTGGCGAGCCGGTTTCCGTCTTCGACGTCCACAAGCAGCCCTACCATATTGCCGGATCCGATGCCTCGGGCATCGTCTGGGCCGTGGGCAGCAAGGTCCGAAACTGGAAAGTCGGCGACGAAGTCGTGATCCATTGCAATCAGGATGATGGCGACGACGAGGAATGCAATGGCGGCGATCCGATGTATTCGCCAACCCAGCGCATCTGGGGCTATGAAACCCCCGATGGCTCCTTTGCCCAGTTTTCCAAGGTGCAGGCCCAGCAATTGATGCCGCGGCCCAAGCATCTCACCTGGGAAGAGAGCGCCTGCTATGTCCTGACCCTTGCCACCGCCTATCGCATGATGTTCGGCCATATGCCGCATGAATTGAGACCGGGCCAGAATGTGCTGGTCTGGGGAGCCTCCGGCGGCCTCGGCGTGTTCGGCGTCCAGATAGCCGCAGCAGCGGGTGCCAATGCAATCGGCGTCATTTCCGATGAGAGCAAGCGGGATTTCGTCATGAGCCTGGGGGCAAAAGGCGTCATCAACCGCAAGGATTTCAACTGTTGGGGCCAGCTCCCCAAGGTCAACTCTCCCGAATATGCCCAATGGTTTGGTGAGGTACGCAAATTCGGCAAGGCCATCTGGGACATCTCCGGCAAGGGCAAGAATGTCGACATGGTGTTCGAGCATCCCGGCGAGGCGACAATTCCTGTCTCCACCTTCGTCGTCAAGCGCGGCGGCATGGTGGTCATTTGCGCCGGCACATCGGGCTTCAACCTGACCATGGATGCGCGCTATATCTGGATGCATCAGAAGCGCGTTCAGGGCTCCCATTTCGCCCATCTCAAGCAGGCCATGGCAGCCAACCAGATGGTGATCAACCGCCAGATTGATCCCTGCCTCTCCGATGTCTTCAGTTGGGACCAGATTCCGGCAGCCCACGAATTGATGCTCGGCAACAAGCATCAGCCCGGCAACATGTCCTGCATGGTCAACGCCACCCGCACGGGCTTGAGAACATTGGAAGAAACCATCCTTGCAAGCCGCGGCGAATAGGCCGGGTACACCAGAAACCGATATCAGATTGAAGCGGGCGTTTCTCTTTCGAAACTGCCCGCTTCTCACGTTTCAGGACAGCACACCCAATGAATTCAAAAGCAAGTATCCGATAACAACGATTACCGCCAAAACAACGACAAACTTCAAGACCTCTGCCGAGAGATGCAAAATATTCTGAAATGCGGCCGTAAGATGCTGGGAAATAAGCATTCCGCCCAGAAAAGCAAGAAAGATCCAGTCCCATGATCCAAGCCACAAGGTTGGCAGACTTTGATCGATCTCCAGATAGAGCAATAAGGCAGCAGCCAAAGTCCCCCACAACAAACGCCACCAGATCGTAACAGTCCAAAGATCTCCCTGTTTGACTTCGAAAACCGATGACATGTCGCCAGATTTTCTCCCGGCAGAACCAGATTTCTTTTCCTCTTTGATCTTCTTCTTTCCGGCAGAGACGGCCTTCTTCTCAGCTTCTTTCTCAGCCCCGAAATCTCGCACCTTGCCATAGCCTGCACAAGCGGGGCACTCTTTCTTGGTATCCTTATGGATATCAAATCCTGATCCGCCGCATATAGGGCAAGGTTGATTACCGACTGCACCGTCCCAAATATAGCCGTTTCCTGAGCAACCATCACAAACAAAATTATTTGTATCGATTTTCCCAGAACCATGACAGCTGGTGCATTGCACCCAAATTTCATGTCCCATGAGCACCTCAAACAATAAGTAAACAACAATACCTAAAACTACCTTAGGTTGCACTTCTTATCAAGTTTACTATTCGGCGAACATTGTTTGAGACAAAAATGATGCTATTTCCCAATCTCAGCGATCATTGGCCGCGTCTCCGTGCGCAGGCGCTGTGGCGGGCTCCCCAGTGTCCTGATCAAGCTTGGTCATCTTGCTGCGCTGGATGCGTCGCCAGCGAATGATCCATGCATTCACCTCTGCGCCATAGAGATAGATCATCGCGATGATATGAAGGAAGATCAGGGTCGCCACGACCCCGGCCAGCCCTGCATAGACACGGGCATATTGCGCAAAATGGGAAAGATAATAGGAATAGGCCTCCGCCGTGGTCCACCACAAGACGAGCGTGGTCAGGGCTCCGGGCCAGAGGTCAGGCCATTCGGTCGTGCGCATCGGCAACCAGCGATGGCTGGCCACCAGAAACAGAATCAATATGGGCAGGGCAATCCCCAGCCGAACCACATTGAAGGTCGCCTGAAAATCCTCGAACCATGAAATATGCGGCTTGAGCATATTCCACGCAATAGGCGCGAAAAACAGCCCGGCGGCAACGATGATCATCACCACCGTCGCCCCGAAGATCGCCAGCAGGCCCATGGCGCGCCGCGACAGGATCGAGCGCCTTTCATAATAGCCATAGGCACGATTGAGCCCCTCGCGCAGGCTTTCCACCAGCGAGGTCAGGGTAACAAGAAAGACGATCAGCGAAATGGACAACAGGCTGCGGGTGCGCTCGGCGATCACCGCATCCACATCGGGTTGAAGGATACTGGCAATCGCATCAGGCAGCAGCAGCGAGAGCAGATCCTGCAACACCCGGCCCAGCGCGTCCCCTCCGATCCAGACGGAAACACCGGTCAGCAGCAGCAGGAACGGAAAGATCGAAAGCAACATCGAGAAGGCGATATTGCTGGCCAGCGCGAAGCCATGATTGTCCGAGAACCGCCAGAATATGCGGACCGGCACCACAAGCCATTCCCAAAGACGCATCATGTCCAACTATCCGTACTCGATTTGCACATGGCAAAACAGAAAAACATAACTTTCATCTCGCTTCATCGATCCGGAAAGATGGGGTGCCCCCTGTCCGGTCTGGACCGCCCGTCGCTGCCATGTGCGCAGCATTTATAGGCTTTTGTTCCGAAAAATCAATCCGGCCAAGGGAAAGGCTGTATCACAGGAGCCGCAGGAAAGGCCATGGGGCAAACACCTATTTGCATCAAAGGCGCATCCCCATTGGACTTTTCCGCCTTCAACAGCTATGAAACTATTTCCAGTTCCCGCCCCGCTCTCTCAACGCGCAAGAAACATCCATGACCGCTCCCCTCTCAGGCCTTCTGTCGAGAATAGCGCCCCTGCTGTTCGTTGTCCTCTGGTCTACCGGCTTTGTCGGTTCGCGCATGGGCGCGCCCTATTCGGAGCCAATGGCCTTTCTCACCTTGCGCTTCGGCTCGGTCCTGCTGTTGCTGCTGGCCATATCTCTGGTCCAGCGCGCCTGCTGGCCCAATCCCCGACAGGGTTTTCATGCCTTTGTCTCTGGTTTTCTGATCCACGGCCTTTATCTTTCCGGCGTCTTCTGGGCCATCGATGATGGCATGCCTGCGGGGCTGTTCGCCCTGATGACTGGCCTGCAACCTGTCCTTACCGCCTTTTTCGCCCATCTGTTGCTCAGCGAGCGGATAACCCGCAATCACGCCCTTGGCTTTATTCTGGGTCTTGTTGGCATCTCGATGGTGCTGCTGCCGCGCCTCAGTGCCGGGGCTTTCTCGGTTACTCCGACACAAATTCTCGTCTCCCTTGTGGCTGTGACGGCCATCTCGTTCGGGACGGTCTATCAGAAGCGCTTTGCTGCCAATCTGGACATGCGTACCGCCACGATCTGGCAATATTGTGCCGCCGCACTCTTTTGTGGCGGCCTCAGCCTGCTGACGGAAAGCCAGTCCATCATCTGGAGCCCCGATTTCATCTTTGCGCTGGCCTGGCTTGTGCTGGTGCTCTCCATCGGCGCCATCTTCCTGCTGCTCTGGCTGATCGAACAGGGCGCGGTTTCCAACACCGCTTCGCTTTTCTATCTCGTCCCGGCGGTGACAGCGACCATTTCCTACCTGCTGTTTGCCGAACCGATCACCCCGATGCAGGTGCTTGGCATGATCGTCACCGCACTGGGGGTCATTCTGGCCAGCCGTCGCAAAGCCTGACCAACCCTTTGCGACAAAAGTCCTGTGCAGCGCAACATATCCGACGAACGTCCCCCACACCTTACTCCTTTGGCTTATTGCAAATAGGGCCTTACCCCTTCACTGTGCACTGCAACATAAGCCATTCTGATCCGGCCAGCGGCCCTGCCAACCAGCATTCAGGAAAGCGCCTGATGCGCGGCAAGGTTTGCTGCAGACCATGCTTTCAAAGGGGGAGAAACCATGTCTTTGACCATTCAGACCCAACCGATCGCCATCCCTGACACCCTGATGTCCGACATGGATGCAGCGGTTGCCAGATGTGAAGGCCTGCTCAAGAGCCTCATCGACAGCGTTTACGAGAAAGTGGCGGTCGATGGCCGCGTCAAGTCCGAGCTAGTGGAAGCCGAGCAGCATATCACTCACGGCCTTGCATGGTTTGCCACCTATGTTGAAGCGCTCAAGGAAATGCGCGGCTACAGCAAGACGATGAGCGGGGAAGGCCGTTTCGGCGAAATCGAATCCCTCATCACCCGTATGGCCTTTGCCGAATATCTGGCGCAGATTTTTGGTGGCATCCCGATGACGCAGGGCGAGTTTGTCCGGCTGGCCGATTTCGGCATTTCGCCCCAGACCATCGCCGAAGCCAACAGCCCCGAAGTGGCCCGCCTGATGGCGGAAGGCAACAGCAAGGAAATCCGCACCCGTCTCGTTGCACTGATGGAAGCGGCAGAAGGCGCAGCTTCCTTTGGCGATGCCGGTCTTGACGAGACCATGGAAGCTTTCCGCGAGGAAATGACACGCTTCGCCGAAAGCGAAGTCATCCCCCATGCCCACGACTGGCATTTGCAAGATGCCTATATCCCGATGACTATCATCGAACAGATGGCCGAAATGGGCGTCTTCGGTCTGACCATTCCGGAAGAATATGGCGGCCTCGGCCTTGGCAAGGAAAGCATGTGCGTGGTCTCCGAAGCCCTCTCGCGTGCCTATATCGGCGTCGGCTCTCTGGGGACCCGTTCCGAGATCGCCGCCGAGTTGATCCTGTGCGGCGGCACCGAGGAGCAGAAGGAAAAATGGCTGCCCCTGATTGCCTCCGGCGAGATCCTGCCCACCGCCGTTTTCACCGAACCGAATACCGGCTCGGACCTTGCCAGTCTCAAAACCCGCGCCAGCCTTGATGGCGACAGCTACAAGGTGACCGGCAACAAGACCTGGATCACCCATCCGGTCCGTGCCGATCTGATGACCCTTCTGGTGCGCACCAATCCGGCAGAGCCCGGCTATAAGGGCCTGTCCATGCTGCTGGCCGAAAAACCGCGCGGCGATGATGACACCCCCTTCCCGGCAAAAGGCATGGATGGCGGCGAAATCGAAGTGCTCGGCTATCGCGGAATGAAGGAATATGACATCGCCTTTGACAATTTCGAAGTCGGCAAGGAAAATCTGCTCGGCGGCGTAGAGGGGCAGGGTTTCAAGCAATTGATGCAGACCTTCGAGGCTGCTCGCATCCAGACCGCCGCCCGCGCCATTGGCGTCGCCCAATGCGCACTTGATCTGGGCCTGCGCTACGCACAGGAGCGTGTCCAGTTCGGCAAGTCACTGATCAACTTTCCGCGCGTCATTGACAAGCTGGCCATGATGGCCACCGAAATCATGCTCGCCCGGCAGCTGACCTATTTCTCCGCCCGCCAGAAGGACCATGACAAGCGCTGCGATCTGGAAGCCGGCATGGCCAAGCTGCTCGGTGCCCGCGTGGCTTGGGCGGCGGCCGATAATGCCCTTCAGATCCATGGTGGCAACGGCTTTGCGCTGGAATATGCCATTTCTCGCGTCTTGTGCGACGCCCGTGTGCTCAACATTTTCGAAGGGGCTGGTGAAATTCAGGCTCAGGTCATCGCCCGCCGCCTGCTCGACAATCGCGCCTGAGGCATAAGCTCGGGCCTTGGCGCACGAAGATGTGACAGCAAGCCATATTCAATCGCTTTCAACATTCTCAGGGAGGCCCCGGCCTCCCTTTTTCTTGGCTCCGCATTGATCTCAACAGCTGTGCTTTTTCACATCCATATCATCCAGCTTTCCTCTCTCCGATGAAAAGCGCTTGATCCGGAGCGTTGAAGCGGGCTTTACTCCTAAAGAATAAAGCGGGCTGCTTTGATCTGAGCCGGTATGCACAACACCAAACAGCCCAGTGCCCTGCCGGTTCTTTGGCAGGATCAAGAGCGGATCTTTAAAAGCCATCATGACCCAACGTTCCATTCTCATCACTGGTTGTTCCTCTGGCATCGGTCGTCATTGTGCCCTTCAGCTCCATTCCGAGGGTTGGCAGGTTTTTGCCACGGCTCGCAAAAACAAGGATATCGAAGCGCTCAACCAGCAAGGCCTCACGGCCATCTATATGGATTATGCCGACCAGCAATCCATCAAGGCCTGCGTCGAGGCTGTTCTGAACTATACCGGTGGCAAGCTGGATGCTCTGTTTAACAATGGCGCCTATGGGCAGGCCGGAGCGGTCGAGGATCTCAAGACGGATGTGCTGCGGGCGCAATTCGAAGCCAACCTGTTCGGCTGGCATGAACTGACGCGCCAGATCATTCCCGTCATGCGGGCTCAGGGCTATGGCCGCATCATTCACTGCTCTTCGGTGTTGGCGCTGACCGGCCTCGCCTTCCGCGGTGCCTATGTCGCCTCGAAATATGCGCTCGAAGGCCTGACCGACACCATGCGGATTGAAATGCACGGCAGCAATATTTCCATCTCGCTCATCCAGCCGGGCCCGATCACCAGCCAGTTTCGCGAAAATGCCCGCCTCAACTTCATCAAGACGGTCGACACCGAGAAATCGACCTACAGGGAACGCTACAGGAACCGCCTCAAGGCGATGGAATCCGATGCGCCGGGCCAGTTCGAGCTGCCGCCGGAGGCCGTTTACAAAAAGCTGCACCATGCCCTCAATGCCAACAGGCCCAAACCGCGCTATATGGTAACAGTACCCACCTATATCATGAATTTCATGCGACGCTTCCTGCCCACCAGAGCGCTCGATGCTTTCCTGCGGGCCTATGGCGACTAAACAGGGGCAAGGGCCAACAGGCCCTGTCACAAGGGCAAGCCCCGTTGCCGACCAAAGTTCAGCATCAGGCATCTTTCCTCCCGATAGCGGCCACTGATAGACTGCCAACCCACAGCTTGTATCCGGTGCCATATCCCGCCAGAGGGGCGGGAACGCACCATCAGACAAGGCCTTTGGGCAGCATGGCATCCTGCTATTTTTGAAAAAATCGCATGTTGCTTGGAAATCTTTAGCGGGAGCGCAGCATGACCAGTCTCATTCCTTTTCTTATCCCCGTTGCCCTGATCATCGTCTTGATCATCCTGATCTTCGGACTGATCAACATGATGCGCGGGAAAAATCCGAATCGCTCACAGACTCTGATGCGCTGGCGCGTATTTCTGCAATTTGTCGCCATCTTGCTGATCATGACGAGCCTTTATTTCCTGCAATAGCAAAAAGAGGGTCCAAAAATCCCGCCACCGCTGTGGCCAAAACGCCACGCGATGGCAAAGAAGCCTGCAAGTAAACAATTTTTTCGCCTTTTCGGATGGCATCCACAGCCACATTGGGCTACAGATAGGCAAACAATATTTATGTCTTGGACAATTAGCATGATACGCGCAGCCCTCATTTCAGCCCTAATGCTTGCCACATCCGCCGCTGCAGCCACCGCTGCCGATTACGGCAGCAGTTCTTCTGCCTATGGCAATTCCGACTTCCTCAGCGAGCTTCGCATGGGTGTGATGTCCCATGACGTGACCCGCCGCGAAGATGGTACCGTCGATCTGCAGGCTGAAGTGCTGTTCAACGCATTCGGCACCCTTTCGGACGACGCCTCTGTATGGCAGCGTTTTCTGACGCCTCGCCCGCATATTGGCGCATCGATGAACACCGATGGCAAGACATCCTATGGCTATGCAGGTTTCAGCTGGCTGTTTCCGGTCTATGGTCCCGTCTTCATTGAAGGCAGCTTCGGCGGCATGATCCATGACGGCAAGCTGAACAATGTCGATCCCAACCGCGAGCCTCTGGGCACCCGCGCCCTGTTCCGCGAAACCGGCTCCATCGGCGTCGATCTGGAACGCGTCCGTGTGATGCTCACCGTTGAACACAGCTCCAATGCCGGCCTTGGCAACTGGAACCACGGCCTGACCAACGTTGGCGCACGCGTCGGCTACAAATTCTGATGACCGCAGGATTGTTCGTCAAAGACGGACAATCGGACATCTTGTTTCTGGTCAGGAACCATTTAAAGTGCGTCTGAATTCACGTCAGGCGCATTTTTTATTGCCCGCCTGACAAGGAGGCAACAAGCCCTCTCATCCTCATATGCGCATTTCATCTCCCCCGCGGGAGATGAGAGAGAAGAGATTGAAGGATGGGAAAGAAGGATAGGGCATTGGTGCATGGGATTGCGACGGGGTCTGGCCATTAATCAAAATGACCAATGCCCTCAGCGCTCGGAAAAGGGAAAGTCTTTCGATGGTTCGTCTCAACAAGATTTACACACGCACCGGCGACAAGGGCACCACGATGCTGGGAACCGGCGAGCGCCGCCCCAAGCATGATCTGCGTGTCGAAGCCTATGGCACGGTGGACGAGACCAATTCCATTGTCGGTCTGGTGCGTCTCGAAACGGCTTCATATCCCGCACTCGACCAGATGCTCACGCAAATCCAGAATGATCTGTTCGATCTAGGCGCAGATCTCTGCACGCCGGACAGCGGCGAGAAGCTCGATTATGAACCGCTGCGCATCATTGCCAGTCAGGTCGAACGCCTTGAGCAACAGATCGACCAGCTCAATGCCGAGCTGGAACCTCTGAAAAGCTTCATCCTGCCCGGCGGCACCCGTGCCTCGGCCCATCTTCATTATGCCCGCACGGTTTCGCGTCGGGCCGAAAGACTGGTCACCGCCCTTGCCGCCAATGAGAACGAACCGGTTTCCCCGCAAGCCATTCAATATCTCAACCGCCTGTCCGATTTCTTTTTCGTTGCTGCCCGCTGGGCCAATGACAAGGGCAACAATGACATTCTCTGGGTACCCGGCCAAAACCGGTAGCAACGTTCGAAAGAAGCTTCAGACAGAGGCCGTGGCCATCACAGACCGCAGCACAAGCGCATTCATCCCGGACAGAAGGCAGGATTAGCATGTTCATTCCCTTGCATGACCGCAATGCCCTTCACTATGTGCGCTGGCAATATGTCACGCTTGGCCTGATCCTGCTCAATCTGATCATCTTCCTGCTGACCGGAGGCCCCGGCGATGGCCACCTGCTGCAGGTCTTTGCCACCTCTTTCGGCCTCATTCCCAGCGAATTCCTGCCGCAGGCAAGCGATGTCCTGATATCACCAAACCCCATCCAGTGGACTGACCTCATCACTTACGCCTTCCTGCATGGCGGCTGGATGCACCTTATCGGCAACATGGCTTTCCTGTGGGTCTTTGGCGACAATATCGAAGACGCCATGGGTCATGTAAAATTCCTCATCTTCTATTGCCTGTGCGCCATGGGTGCAGCCCTCGCCCATGCACTGGCAAACTGGGGCTCGCCAGTTCCGCTCATCGGCGCATCCGGAGCCACGGCGGGCATCATTGCAGCCTATCTGATGCTGCATCCCGATGTGCGTGTCTGGATATTGATTCTCGGACGCATTCCCCTGCCGATTCCGGCAATTTATTGCCTCGGCGCCTGGCTGGCCTTGCAGCTTTTTAACTCGCTCACAAGCACACAATCCACCGTCGCCTGGTGGGCTCATGTGGGCGGCGCCATAACAGGGGCCATTCTTATCCCCGTGATGAAGCGAAAATCGGTGCCACTGTTCCAGCGGGCTACGTGATACTACCCAAACGTAGCAGGCCATGACAGAAACTCATGCTTCTCAGACGGACGGATTGTTGACAGCTTCAGAAGCTGCCATTACCGTCCTCCCCGATCAGGAACAAACTCAATTAGCCTGCTGATATTGGATGACCTTTTCCAAATGATATCAAGCAGACAAACAGCTGTGATCATATTCCTGTTTTGTTATGGAGCCGGACTATGATCGAGCGGGCCTAAACCTGCAGAGATGACATCAAGGAGCAGCAAGATTCCGCAAGCTCACACCGAGCAGCACCATCTCCTGCACAACGCTCAAGTCAATTGAACCGGCTTTGCCGGTTCACATGGGAGAATTAATCCATGAAGATCCTTGTACCCGTCAAACGGGTTGTAGATTACAATGTCAAGATCCGCGTCAAGGCCGATGGCACCGGCGTAGATCTGGCCAATGTCAAAATGTCCATGAACCCGTTTGACGAGATCGCGGTTGAAGAAGCTGTTCGCCTGAAAGAAGCCGGAATTGCCAGCGAAATCGTCGTGGTTTCCATCGGCGTCCAGCAGGCTCAGGAAACCCTGCGCACCGGCCTCGCCATGGGCGCTGACCGCGCGATCCTCATCAAGACGGACGCAGCTGTGGAACCTTTGGGCGTTGCCAAGCTGCTCAAGGCTGTTGTCGCAGAGGAACAGCCCGGCATGGTGATTGTCGGCAAACAGGCCATCGATGACGATTCCAACCAGACCGGCCAGATGCTGTCCGCGCTGCTGGGCTGGGGTCAGGGTGCCTTTGCCTCCTGCATCAAGGTGGATGGCGACGTGGCAAACGTGACCCGCGAAATCGATGGTGGCCTGCAAAATGTGCAGATCCAGCTGCCAGCGGTGATGACCGCCGACCTGCGCCTCAACGAGCCGCGCTATGCCTCGCTGCCCAACATCATGAAGGCCAAGAAAAAGCCGCTCGAAACCAAGGAAGCCGCTGACTATGGCGTCGATATCGCCCCGCGTCTCGAAGTGCTCTCCACAGCAGAGCCGGAAGCCCGCAAGGCAGGCATCAAGGTTGAAAGCGTCGCCGAACTGGTCGACAAACTGAAAAACGAAGCCGGTGTGCTTTAAGGCAAAGCGAGGAGATAGAAAATGACAACCCTTCTGATTGCCGAACATAACAACAAGGCTTTGAACGACGCCACGGCAAAGGCCCTCACCGCAGCGCTCGCGCTGGGTGGAGCAGTCGACATCCTCGTCGCAGGCAAGGATTGCGCAGCAGTGGCCGAGCAGGCCGCCAAGCTGAGCGGAGCGGCCAGCATTCTGGTCGCCGAAAGCGAAGCCCTTGGCCATCATATCGCCGAAGCCCTGTCTGCACAGGTTGTTGCCATGGCGGACAAATATGATGCCATCGTCGCGCCGGCCACCTCTGTTGGCAAGAATTTCATGCCGCGCGTTGCCGCGCTGCTCGATGTCATGCAGCTCTCTGAAGTGACCAAAATCATCAGTGCCGATACCTTCGAGCGTCCGACCTATGCCGGCAACGCCATCCAGACGGTCAAGAGCGCTGACAGCAAGAAGGTCGTGACGGTTCGTACCGCCAACTTCGCGGCAGCGGGCTCGGACGGCTCGGCCGCCATCGAAACCGTCGCTGCAGCCGACGCTCCGCAGACGACCAGCTTCGTCAATGAAGAATTGTCGAGCTCCGATCGTCCGGAACTGGCAAGCGCCCGGGTCATCATCTCCGGCGGTCGCGGTCTCGCATCTGAAAACCAGTTCAATGCGATGCTGACACCGGTTGCCGACAAGCTCGGTGCTGCCATCGGCGCATCGCGCGCTGCCGTTGATGCCGGCTATGCACCAAACGATCTTCAGGTCGGCCAGACCGGCAAGGTCGTCGCACCGGAACTTTATATTGCCGCAGGCATTTCCGGCGCCATTCAGCATCTGGCTGGCATGAAGGACTCCAAGGTCATCGTGGCCATCAACAAGGATGAAGAAGCCCCGATCTTCCAGGTGGCCGATTATGGCATCGTCGGCGATCTGTTCGAGATTCTGCCTGAACTCGAAAAAGCGCTCTGATAACGACGCGCGCCAGCCTTCAGGGCAGGCGCAAGACCTGAAAGCATCCTCCCGCGCCAGCCCAGATGGCGCGGGATTTTTTTTCGCGCCAATCAGCCCGACAGCCACCCGATAGCTTTATCCCCATTTATCCTTATCCGGCTCCGACTTTGATCCTACTTTTCAAATGCAAAAAGCTCATGCCGTTGGATCTCCCATTGCTGCGCATTTATTTGCATTTGCGAAGCATTGCACAATCTGCCAAACTTGCCCGACAAACTGGAGGTCGGACCAATCAACAACCTCCAGCCGCCCGATCAACTAGCAAAGCAACATACCAGAGCAATCGGTGAGCAGAGAAATGTCTGAAATCAAGAAGGTGGGTATCATTGGGGCCGGACAAATGGGCAGCGGCATTGCTCATGTCTGTGGTCTATCCGGTTATGATGTGCTTCTGAACGATATCAATCAGGAGAAACTTGATCAGGCCCTTGCCGAAATTGCGAGCAATATGGATCGCCAGATTGCCAAGGGGCGCATTTCTGAAGGCCAGAAGCTGGCGGCCCTTTCCAAGATCACCACGACACTGGATCTGCAAACCATGTCCGATGTCGATCTGGTGATTGAGGCGGTGACCGAGCATGAAGAGACCAAGCGCAAGGTTCTGTCTTCCATCACGCCTTTCCTGAAGCCCGCCGCCCTTATCGCCTCCAACAGCTCATCCTATTCTATCACCCGTCTGGCCGCAGCCACAGACCGGGCCGAACAATTTATCGGCATGCATTTCATGCGACCGGTGCCGGTCATGAAGCTGATCGAGCTGGTGCGCGGCATCGCAACCGATGAGAAAACCTTCCGGACCGCAGAACATTTCGTTGAAAGTCTGGGCAAGACTGTCTCTGTCTCGGAAGATTTCCCCGCCTTCATCGTCAATCGCATTCTGCTGCCCATGATCAACGAGGCAATCTACACGCTCTATGAGGGTGTTGGCACCGTGGATGCCATCGACACCGCGATGCGTCTGGGTGCAAATCACCCGATGGGCCCTTTGGAACTGGCCGATTTTATCGGACTGGACACCTGCCTGTCGGTGATGCAGGTCCTCTATGACGGGCTTGCCGACAGCAAATATCGCCCCTGCCCGCTGCTGGTCAAATATGTCGAGGCAGGCTGGCTCGGCCGCAAGACCCAGCGTGGATTTTACGACTATCGCAGCGAGATCCCCATTCCAACACGCTGATGCCGGATACCGGACACCGGAAATCCCAAAACAGACATTCACAGACACGCTATTTGAAAATACCAGGCCAGAACCTTTCGGTTCCGGCCTCTTTTTTGCGCTTCCAGACATGTTTGGAAATAGACTTAACCGTCCATTAACCCTGCCTTAAGCAAGAGAGCCCAAGATGGTGCCAAGTCAGCCCATTTGCCATTTTGCTACCAAGGGAGACAGCCCATGTCCAGTGTCGCATCACTCGGTGCCGCCGTGGCCTATACCAATGCCGCCCAGACGAGCATGGATCTGGGCTCTACCCTCATGAAAATCGCCAACAATGCCGACAGCAACATGGCCAGCACGCTCGATGCACTGGTGCAGAAAGGCATGCAGAATGATGGCGCCCGCCCGCAGGGCATGGGAGAAAATCTCAATATCAAGGCCTGATCGCACCGAGCTGACAATCGCGACCTCGCAACAAGACGCAAGGCCCCGCCTTCATTGCGTCAAGGTCCGGACCATGGTCTGCGCCTCCTCGGAAGCCCAAGCAGCAGGGCCTGCCATATGCGCCAGTGAACAGCCATCCTTGTCGATGATCAATGTCGAAGGCATGCCGAAAGCCATGCCTCTGGAGCGCAGGACAGGGAACATGGCCATTTTCTCATCATAATAGAGCGTCAGATGCTCAATTCCTATTTCATCGAAAAAGCTGCGCGGCTTGTCCGGTGACTTGCGATCAAGGCTGACGGTGACCACCTCGAAATCATCGCCCCCGAGCGCGGCCTGCAATGCGTCAAGATCGGGCATTTCATGACGACAGGGCGCACACCATGTCGCCCACAGATTGAGCAGCACCGTCTTGCCCTTGAAATCGGCAAGGGAAACCGCGCTGCCATCCTCGCGCTTGAAGGCCAGAGAGCTGAAATCGACAGGATGCCCATTGGTCTGAAGCGCCGCAATATTGCCCCTGATCAGTGGATCGAGGGTCGCAATCCTGTCCTTGGCGGCGGGGCAATTTCCTTCAGCAAGGGAGGCATGAGAGGATAACGAAACCAGCCCGGCCAAAAGCGTCAGCAAGAGCAGGCCATAACGAAAAGCCCTCATTGGAACGGCACGTGATGTCATTTCAGTTTCCCTTCTCCAACTCTTTTCCCCATAAGCTGCGCCAAAATATCGCAATGAGCGAAAAGTGATCGGTGTTTTCCTCAGTATTGGCGCTGACAGCCCAATTTTGTTATGGCATAAAGCAGCACGACTTACCGATCTGATCAATGGAATAAGCATCATGAGCAATAAAATGTGGGGCGGCCGCTTCTCCGAAGGTCCGGACGCCATTATGGAAGAAATCAATGCTTCCATCGATTTCGATAAAAAACTCTACTCCCAGGACATTGCCGGATCGAAAGCGCATGTGCGCATGCTTGCCGAACAGAAGATCGTGCCCGCCGATGATGCCAAAGCCATTGAACAAGGTCTAGACACAATCGCGGGAGAAATTGAGGCAGGCAGCTTCACTTTTTCGCGTGCGCTTGAAGACATTCACATGAATGTGGAAAGTCGCCTTTCCGAACTGATCGGCCCCAATGCCGGACGCCTGCACACGGCCCGCTCGCGCAATGATCAGGTGGCTACAGACTTCCGCCTCTGGGTGCGCGACACTCTCGACACACTCGACGGACAATTGCTGGAGCTGCAGACAGGCTTTGCCAACAAGGCTCAGGAATTTGCCAATGCGGTCATGCCCGGCTTTACCCATCTGCAAAGCGCCCAGCCGGTCACTTTCGGCCACCATATGATGGCCTATGTGGAAATGCTCGCCCGCGATCGCGGCCGGGTTCAGGATGCGCGCAAACGCATGAATGAATGCCCGCTGGGCTCGGCGGCGCTCGCAGGCACCTCCTTCCCCATCGATCGCCACATGACCGCCAAGGCTCTCGGCTTTGATCGCCCGACGGCCAACTCGCTGGATGGCGTCTCCGACCGTGATTTTGCGCTCGAAGCCCTCTCGGCGGCTTCCATCTGCGCCATGCATCTGTCGCGCTTTGCCGAAGAACTGGTCATCTGGTCGTCGGCCCAGTTCCGCTTCGTCAAGCTCAGCGACAAATTCTCGACCGGCTCGTCGATCATGCCGCAAAAGCGCAACCCGGACGCTGCCGAACTGGTCCGCGCCAAATCGGGCCGCATCATCGGTGCGCTCAACGCCCTGCTGATCGTCATGAAGGGGCTGCCGCTGGCCTATTCCAAGGACATGCAGGAAGACAAGGAGCAGGTCTTCGACGCATTGCAGAATCTCTCCCTGTGCGTTGCAGCCATGACCGGTATGGTCAACGACCTTGAGCCGAATATCAAGGAGTTGAAAAAGGCCGCGGGGTCTGGCTATTCCACCGCCACCGACCTTGCCGACTGGCTCGTCCGCTCGCTGGGCATGCCCTTCCGCAACGCCCATCATGTCACTGGCAGCCTTGTCGCCATGGCAGCCGAACGCAATATCGAGTTGCACAAGCTGAGCCTTGAAGACATGCAGACGGTCGAGCCGACCATCACCGAAGATGTCTTCTCGGTCCTGTCGGTGGACAAATCGGTCCGCAGCCGCGTCTCCTATGGCGGCACCGCGCCGGTCAATGTCAAAAAACAGGCAAAAAGCTGGCTGAAAAAGCTTGAAAAAGAAAAAGCAGCCAAGCAATAGTCAAAGAAAGAATGCAAAAGGCCTGAGGCGGCAGATGTCGCCTGAGGCCCGCCAGAAAATTTGCGGCAGGCATCATCAAGCAAACCATGCCAAGAAAAGGGATATCTAGCGATGGCAAATGGCAATTCCTCGAAATCGGTCGTCAAAAAAGCCACGATCGGGCTCATCGCACTGGGCATGGCCTCCAGCCTAAGCGCCTGTGGCGTGCGCGGACCGCTCAAGGCCCCGTCGGCAAACACCACGGCGCAGACAAGGGTTGCCGATCCGGTGGCCAAGGAAGGGGCGGTTGAACAGCAGGAAACGCCTGCGACCCCGACCAAGACCGCCAATGACAGTTTTTTCCTGGATCCGCTTCTCTGATCCTCCCCCAGATCCACGCTTCAGGCAGCACGAAGAACAAGTAGCACCTGACCAGAAACGATCCTCGCGCCTTCCCCTCGCAAAGAGGGTGTGAAGCCCAGAAGGAACAAGAGCCATGCATCATTTCGAGTATATCGATGGCATCATGCATGCCGAAGGCGTTGCCATTCCGGAAATCGCCAAAGCCGTCGGCACACCATTCTATGTCTATTCGACCGCTACGCTGGAACGCCATTACAAGGTCTTTTCCGAGGCCTTCGCCGATGTGGATTCGATGCTCTGCTATGCCATGAAGGCCAATTCCAATCAGGCTGTCCTGAAACTGCTGGCCCGTCTTGGCGCCGGAGCCGATGTTGTCTCGGAAGGGGAAATGCGCCGCGCGCTGGCTGCGGGCATCCCGGCTTCCAAAATTCTGTTCTCCGGCGTCGGCAAGACCCGGCGTGAGCTGAGTTTCGCGCTGGAGCAGGATATTTTATGCTTCAACGTGGAATCCGAACCGGAACTGGAGCATCTGAGCCGGATCGCGACAGAATTGGGCAAAGAGGCCCGGATTTCGCTCCGGATCAACCCCGATGTCGACGCCAAGACCCATGCCAAGATTGCCACGGGCAAATCGGAGAATAAATTCGGCATTCCATGGAAGCGGGCCAGCGAGGTCTATAAGCGCGCAGCCAGCTTGCCGGGCATCAAGGTCACCGGCATCGACATGCATATCGGCAGCCAGATCACCCATCTGGAACCGTTCGATTCGGCATTCGAGCGCCTGGAAGATCTGGTCAAGCAGTTGCGCAATGACGGCATCGAGATCGAACATGTCGATCTTGGCGGCGGTCTGGGCATTCCCTATCAGAATAACCAGTCACCTCCTCCCCTGCCGCGCGACTATGCCGAAACGGTCAAGAAACATATCAAGCATCTGGACTGCAAGGTCTATTTCGAACCCGGCCGCCTGATTGCAGGCAATGCCGGTGTGCTGGTTACCGAGGTTATCTACCGCAAGGAAGGGGAAGGCAAGACATTCGTGATTGTCGATGGCGCCATGAATGATCTCATTCGCCCAACCCTCTATGAAGCCTGGCATGAGGCATTGCCCGTCAGCGAGCCGGGCTACAACACCCCGGTTTCTAATGTCGATATTGTCGGTCCGGTCTGCGAAACCGGTGATTTTCTGGCGCAGGATCGCCCCCTTCCCAGAATGGAGGCCGGCGACCTCATTGCCATCATGTCGGCAGGGGCTTATGGCGCGGTGCAATCCTGCACCTATAACAGCCGCCTGCTGATACCGGAAGTGCTGGTCAGCGGCGACAAATGGAGCGTCATTCGCGCCCGCAAGAGCTATGACGAGCTGATCGCTCTGGATAGCGTGCCGGACTGGCTGCAAGATTAGGCGCCAGATTACCGTCTCGCCCAGATGGCCGGATATGAAGGCCGGATATGAAGGCCCCGATCTGAAGGGCATGATCTGAAGGGCATGATCTGAAAAGACCAAGCTGCAAAATGAAAAGGGATGGCACAGGCCATCCCTTTTTCTATTACCATTCCGCTGATGCGAGCCTATCCATACATGGCCCGCGACATGGAAACCGGCCCCAGAGACTCTTCCCCCGAAAGCGCTTCTTTCACCGCGCGGCGAATTTCCGCAAGAGAGAACGGCTTTGAGACCACATCATGAACGATCGCAGCAAGGCTGTCACAGCGCTCGCGCTGATCTGCAAAACCGGTCATCATCAGAATCGTCATCTCCGGCCAGCTTGTCGCGGCCGTCTTTGCCAATTCGATGCCATCCATTTCAGGCATCTTGATATCGGTGAGCAGCAGATCGAAACACCCCTTATTCTCGACAAGTAGGTCCATCGCATCGGTTCCGTCTTCTGCAACCTTGACGTCATGCCCGTCCATCATCAATGCCCGCTGTACAAACATGCGAACCCCGTCGTCATCTTCGGTCAGAAGAATTCGGGCCATAACCTTACCCCCAAGATACTCTTTTTAATCACACCAAGATCTTTTGCCGATCTTGCATGCTCATTTGACAACCAAAAGGTTTACCAAAAGCGAAAACCGAAGGGAAAAATCTCATCAAGGGGCAAGTTTACACATATGAAAAAGCGCCAATAAAGCCATCTTGCTCTACCGGCGCCCACGATCATAAAAACAACTCAAAGTGTTGTTTCAAATGGCCAATTATTCGAGATATCCAACAAATGGAACCTCGCGATAAGAGTGTGCCTTGTCCATGCCATAGCCAACAACAAATTTGTCAGGGCACTCAAATCCGACATATTCCGCCTCAAGATCCACAACCCGTTTACCCGGCTTGTCGAGCAACACGGCGATGTCAGCGCGGTTGGCTCCTCGCTCTTCCAGCAGCTTCTTGGCAAAAGCCAGCGTCCGGCCGGATTCCAGAATGTCATCAACCAGCAGAATATCGCGATCCTTGACGATCACCTCGATATCGCGAACGACTTTTACATTCCCCGACGACTTGGTCCCGGTGCCATAGCTGGAAAGAGACATGAATTCGACCTCGAGGGGAACGCCTGCGCGATAGAGAGCCCTGAGCAGGTCTGCAGCAAAAACGAAGCTCCCCTTCAAGACCGCGATGACAAGCAAATTCTTGTAGCCAGCTCCTGCGATGGCGTTTGCCAGTTCCTGATTGCGGCTGGCGAGTGTCGCCTCGTCATAGAGGACTTTGATATCATCTGTCATGAACTTTTACGGATTCCCTTCAGGTGCTGCAGCCATCTGCAGACCTGGCCTTCACTGGTCTAATCGTTGAACACGCGAAGCGAGAGATATCTCGCTTGCGCGGGCGCAGCAATTGAGGTCTCAATCTGTTTGCGCTCACCCGGCCCCAGACCCACATGGTCTGGCGCGATGGTCCATGAATAAAGCGCAAGACGCTCCTTGCCAAGGACGGAAAACTCCACAGAGGGAAGAATCACAGGTTCCGTCCCCGGATTCACCAATTCTGTCTCGATTGACAACACCGGAGCCCCTGCTTTGTGCTCAAGACGAACGTCAACCAGATCAATATCGACGCCGACCACATTCACATCTTTGCCAAAGAGAGAATAGAGCGAGGCCAGATCGGGAATCCGCTTCACCCAGAAGGTCGGAGCAGCAAACAGGGCTACCAGCAAAATGAGCGTTGCAGCCAGCGCGGCCCCACCGAGCAGCCATTCGCCATTGACCGAGCGGGCACCGCCCGACAGCCCCTTGCGGCTGCGTGCCTTACGTTGCCTGCGCCTTGCCCGCGATTCGATATCACCGCCTCGTGCGGCCTGCTTTTGCGCCTCGAAAGCTGCAGCATCTAGCAAATCGACAACCGGGGGCTTGAAATCCGCCCCGCCATCACCTTTGACAACGAAGGGACTGGATGACTGTGTCTGAACAGCCTTGCCACTCTCAACCTCTTCAGGCTCCGCTGCGGCTACAGGCTCTTCCTTGACGGCCTCCACTTTGGTCGGTTTCTTGGCTGGCTCATCAAAAAGAGCATCAATATCTTCCTGATTCTGCTCCTTGTTGCCATCCGACGGGGTGTCAAACAGCGCATCGATATCACCTTGGCTCTGTTCCTTGCCTCCCTCGGACGGAGTGTCGAACAAAGCGTCGATATCATCCTGACTCTGCTCGTTGCCACCCTCGGACGGCGTATCGAACAAAGCGTCGATATCATCCTGACTCTGCTCCTTGCCTCCCTCGGACGGAGTGTCGAACAAAGCGTCGATATCATCTTGGCTCTGCTCTTTACCTCCCTCGGACGGGGTGTCGAACAAAGCGTCGATATCATCCTGACTCTGCTCTTTACCTCCCTCGGACGGGGTATCGAACAGAGCGTCGATATCATCCTGACTTTGCTCCTTGCCACCACCGGATGGTGTATCAAACAGAGCGTCGATATCATCCTGACTCTGTTCCTTGTCCGGGTCGGTATCAGGAGGGGGAGCTGCCTTTTTCTGCTGAGCCTTTGGCGCTGCGGCTTGCTTTGGCGTCTTTTCTCTTGCAGAGGCTTCCTCAGGCGATGATTTTTCGGCAGGCGTTTCCTTGGCAGGAGCCTCGGCTTCCTCAGTCTGTTCCGCATGCCAGGTTTCCCCGCAGCTGGAACAGCGCACGGAGCGCCCTTCAGCGCCAATATAGTCGTCGGGAACCTGATAGCTTGTCGCACAATTGGGGCAGGTTATCTTCATTGGGGCTTCAACGCTGCAAAGAATGGGGTTAAGCGGACCTTCGCCTTTTGACGCCCCCATCCAATACATGGCATTGAAAGTGGACGAATCATCCACAACATAGGATATCAGCCATTAAGGCTTTGCCAAGCCCCGCCCAAAGATCAAACATTTAATATATAAATCGGGTGAATCGGAGCGCCAAATCAGGCAAGCTGCCATCAAACGACCAGAAGGAAGATCACATTGATTCGCTTTGAGAATGTTGGCCTGCGTTATGGAATGGGACAGGAAGTCCTGCGCGATGTGTCTTTTCACATCCCGCCGAACTCCTTTCAGTTCCTCTCCGGCCCTTCCGGAGCGGGCAAGACATCCCTGTTGAAGCTGATGTTCCTCTCGCTCAAGCCAAACCGCGGCCTGATCAAGATTTTCGGCAAGGACACCGCACGTCTGGATCATGATGAACTGGCCAAGCTGCGGCGTCAGATCGGCTTTGTCTTTCAGGAATTCCGCCTTCTCAACCATTTGACCACCTTTGAGAATGTCGCGCTCCCCCTAAGGGTCAAGGGCATGAGCGAAAGCGCCTATAGAACCGATGTGGCCGAACTGCTGCAATGGGTGGGCCTTGGCCATCGCATGCATGTCTATCCTCCGGTGATGTCAGGCGGTGAAAAGCAGCGGGCAGCCATTGCCCGGGCGCTGATTTCGCGGCCCAAGCTTCTGCTTGCCGACGAGCCGACCGGTAACGTTGATCCCATTCTGGCCCGGCGCCTGTTGCGCCTGTTTGTGGAATTGCACAGATCGGGTACATCCATCGTGATCGCCACCCATGACACCGGTCTGATGGACCAGATCGAAGCACGACGCATTGTCCTCAATGACGGAACTCTCTACATTTACGACTAGGAGAGGAAGAAGAGCATGGCCAGACATCCAAGCGATCAAGACGGGTATAACCGGCCGCACGCGCCAATGCCTTCAAGCACACCGCGCGTCGGCCCCAATCTGAGCCCGGTCGGCAAGGAAGCCTTTGAACCGCATTCCAGCGGCGCAAGACCCTCCGGCAATCAGGATGCGCCTTCCCTTACCCATGGCGAGAATCCTCTTTCCTCACCACCGAACCCGCGCAAGAAAGCGCCCAAAATGCGCCGCCTGCGCAAACTCAAGCCCAAGCGCCTCACCCCGCAGATCTGTTTCTCGGACAAGAAGCCCGGCCCGATTGTTCCCAAGGGGACCATTGCCGGGCATGCGCTCGTGCTGGTCATTGCCATCATGAGCTTTCTGGCGGCGCTGACCGTGGCTGCCGTCTCCATCATTTCCGATGCCACCCGCGACTGGCAATCGGACATCAGCCGCGGGGCAACCATTCAGATCAGGCAGATCGAAGGGGTGGAGATGGAAGGAGAATTGGCCAAAGCCATCGCCATCGCCCGCCAGAGCCCCGGCGTCACCAGCGCCAAGGCTTTGACGACCGATGAATCCAACGCGCTTCTGGAACCTTGGCTTGGGCTCGACATCACATTTGATGACCTGCCCATCCCGCGTCTGATCGAGCTGACCATAGAGAATCCCTTCGCCGTCGACTTCAATGCGCTGAGCCAGCGATTGCAGGCCGAGGTGCCCGGTGCCATTCTGGACAATCACCGCTTCTGGGTCGAGCGCCTGCGCTCCATGGCAGAAACAGCCATTTTCATCGGTTTCACGATTCTGGTGCTGGTGGTCACGGCCACCGTACTGACCGTCGTCTTTGCCACCCGATCCGCCATGTCCGGCAACAAGGAGACCATCGAGGTGCTCCATTTCGTGGGTGCCAGCAACAAATTCATCGCCGGAGAGTTCCAGCGCAAATTCTTCACACTGGGCCTGCAGGGGGCGCTGGCCGGAGGCGGCACGGCCGTGCTGACCTTCCTCATCATCCAGTTGCTGCTGCGCGCGCAGGAAGGTTCGGCAGCCCTTGACCAGATGCAGGCTCTGCTCGGCGTGGTGCAACTGGGGCTCAATGCCTATCTTGGCACCTTGGCGCTGGTCATCCTGATCGCCATTTTCACCGCAATCACAACACGATTGACTGTTATGAACACGTTGAAAAAGCTGTCGTGAGCCTGTTTTGTCTCGACATGCCGCTCCCGAATGCGGATAAGACATAAATCAAGAAAAAGCCGGATCCAGAATGCCTGAAGCCAACACCCAGTCGAGATATGCCCTTGGGAAAGTGATCGTCGCACTTTTCATGGTCGCCCTTCTCTCGCTGTGCGCGTTGCTGATCGGCTGGACCCTCTTCATCGGCTATGCGCTGACTGCGAGCGAAAGCCCACCCCGACAGGCAGATGCAATCGTGGTTGTCACCGGCGGAGCCGGTCGGCTGGAGCGCGCCATCAATCTGCTCAAGGATGGCAAGGGCCGTAAATTGCTGATTTCAGGCGTGCATTACAGAAATACCAGCAAGACCTTTCTCTCCCGCTTCAATCTCGACAAGGAAACCATCAATTGTTGCGTCGATCTGGACAGGGAAGCGCTTAACACTGTGGCCAATGCCACCCAGACAGCGCTATGGGCAAAAGAAAACAGTTTCAAAAGCTTGATCATCGTCACCAGCGCCTATCACATGCCCCGCACCCTGCTGGAAATGCGCCGGGCTGCCCCCGAGGTCGAGTTTCAGAGTGATCTGGTGGCAGGCCCCACCCGTCGCCCTCTCTGGTCGCGCCTGACCAACTGGAACACGGTGCATCTGCTCACCAAGGAGTATTTCAAACTGCTCGCCTCGGTTCTTCATGGTACAACGGAAAGACTGTTGAGCCATCGCGGCAAATGAAGCATATGGCAACAAGGCCAAAGCTGCGCTCGGCAGCAAGCTTGCAGCTTGGGCAAAAGGCCTAACAGCGCGCCATTTTCACCTCATCTTTACAGCTATGCGCTACATCGATGAGACAAACGCTTTCAATGACACAAGCGGACCAAACCCAGATGCTGATTATTCGCTCCGTCCTTTTCAATGCGGCATTCTATCTGTCGACCGCCCTGATGCTGATCCTCGCCATCTTCACCTACCCGCTGCCGCGCCGATATCTGATCGGGCTGGCTGGCGTCTGGGCCCACGTCTGCATCTGGTTGTTTACCTTCATTGTCGGAGGCAGCTATGAAGTCCGCGGAGCAGAAAAGCTGCCCAAGGGCAAGAGCATCATTCTGGCATCCAAGCATATGAGCGCGTTTGAAACCTTCGCGCTGGTGCCGCTGGTGGATGACCCGTTATTCATTCTCAAGCGCGAATTGCTGCGCTATCCGCTGTTTGGCTGGGCCCTGCTGAAAACAGACATGATCCCGATCGACCGCAGCGCCGGTCTCAAGGCCCTGCGAGGCATGCTGGTCGAAGCCCGGCGCAAGATGACTGCGGACAATCGCCAGCTCATCATCTTCCCGGAAGGAACCCGCAGACGACCGGACACCGAACCGGCTTATAAATACGGCATCAGCCATATCTATCATGCCCTTAATGTACCCTGTTATCCGGTGGCGCTGAATACTGGCCTGTTCTGGCCCAAGGGCAGCCCGATTCGCCGTTCAGGCAAGATCATCATCGAGATTCTGCCCCCCATAGAGCCCGGAATGGAAATGAAGGGATTTTTCAAACAACTTAGTGAAATCATAGAATCACATTCAAATCGGCTGATTTCCGAAGCCCGGGCAGCCAATGACAAGCTACCTTTGCCGCCGACATGTGACGCCTAGATTCTAAATGTTGTATTTTTGAAGAATCGCACTACATAATGTAGGCAAAGAAGCATTTGCATTTCAGGATAGAATGTTCTACATTTGTTCTTATTGAAGACAAGATAGGTTGGGGAACAGATATGTCGTTGAGGGCCATTGGAGACTTTGCAGTCGACAGCCTACGCAATCGTTTCTGCTACTGGCAGAGCGAGAGCGGCAATCGCTATATCTTCAGCCAGATCCCGAAAGAAGACATTTCCAGCTTTGAAGACTGCATCCTGCTGCTCGCCACCGAAAAGACGGGCTCGCAGCAACCGCAATTGCAATGGATCGGTGAAATATCCGACTTGTCACCGCTGGCTTTCCGCAACATAGAGCCCGCCCAAGTCAAGGATCTCGTTGTCTATGTCCATCTGCTCTCGGGCAGTAAAACGGAGCGTGAGCAGGTCATTGCGGACTTGTCGCGCGATGCCGGACGGGAAATCTGCCGCCTGAGCGCCTGATCTGTTCCAGCCAGATCCATCAAGTTGCCCGAGGCTACTGCCCCACAGCCCGCAAACGCTCGGCCAGCGCGAACAGTTCTTCATCCTCGATATCGATATCCTTGAGATGATCCACCGTGTTGAGCACATAATCGATATTCGGCCCGGCCTCGCCGTGGCTTGTCTGCACGATCTTGACCTGCTCTTCCAGCGAAAGCCTGCCGGCATATTGTTCGTGCCCGACATCGGCAACATAGGTTACCGCATCCACGATAAACGGCGCACCCTCCACCTTATCCGATGAGATCGCCACCGGCACGACCTCCTCGAGATAGACCGAGGTGACCTGCTCGCGGGCCCGCAAATAGTCGATCACCGCATCGCGCTGATCGGCCGCGACCCGAAAAAGCATTCCCTGACAGGATCCCCCCGCGCTCAACCCCATGACAAGGCCGGGCTTTTCCGGCGATCCGCGATAGACATGGGAATAGACGCAAAGAGCCCGATGATAGCCCTCAAGGCTGCCAACATGGGACTCCTCATAAGGAAATCCGGGCCGCCACATGAGAGAGCCATAGCCAAAGACCCAAAGATCGCGCATTCCATCTGCCTCCATGAGCATTTCAATACACAATGCCGAACGAGTTGTTGCAACCGTCATGATTGCGCCATAAGAAGGCGCAACAAGAGACCTGAGATAACAATCCCGACTGACATTTGCAACAGAACGAGTGCCAAATGCCTGCAGACAGCGCAGACCAGAAGTCCGAAATCAAGCATGGAAAAGGAAGCAAGCGCTTTCTCTGGAGCCTTGCGATCATCCTCATACTGCTTTTCTCAGCCTGGTCCGGTCTCTGGTATTACAGCTATAGCACCACCCAGACACAGGTGGATCGCATCGTCGCCAAAGAGATCAACGGCCAGAAAATCCTGACCTGCCACGATCAGGCGCTCGGCGGCTATCCTGTACGGCTGGCTCTTGATTGTTCATCCTTCAGCGCCATGGATCCCGCGACAGGCTGGCAGGTGTCCGGCGGCCCGATGCAGGTTTACTGGCAGATTCACGAACCCACACGGGCCAGCATCAGGACCAGTTCCAGACTGCATATTGAAAATGCGGCAATCGGGCAAAGCCTAGATGTCACCGGCGGTATGATAAAGGGCTCGGTGCTGCTTGCACCACCGGATCATGTCCAGACCGTCTCGCTGGAGGCTGAAGAGGCAACGCTGGTTTCCAACGATCCCTTCATTGGCCAATCTCTCGGCACGATCAAGGCGGACAGGCTCGCCTTCCAACTGAGCCCGACGGCTGAGAGCGACAGTGATATCGAGCTGTCTCTGGAGGCCAGCGAGCTTGCCATCAAACAGATTCCGATCCTGAATGGAGAAATAAAATTCACCGCCATCGGCGGGCTTGATGCCCTGATGCAGGATCGCAACAACCCTGCGGCCCTCTGGCTGCGCCAGTCAGGCAAGATTGCCAATATCGATGGCAGACTGGAAGTGGGACAGAAAACCCTGAAACTGACGGGCGACATAGCCTTCAATCAGGCCGGCCTTGCCAATGGCATTCTGAGACTACGCATTCTCAATCCCAGCATCGAAACAGCCAAGGTCAAGCAGACCCTGTCTGCCGAACGCGATGGTTTCAACGGCCCGCTGACAGGGCTGCAACTGATGGGCAAACCGATCAGAGACGGTGATCTCGTCGGCTCGGAAGTGAAGATCAAGCTGGTCAATGGCGCCATGAAGGCAGGCTTCCTGCCTTTGGGAAACCTGCCGCCATTGCGTTAAGCCGATTGCCCAGCCGCATGACCAGCCAGATGCGAAGCCTCAACTTCCGGTATATTCGTGATCGTCACTGCTCATGGCCGGAGCATGGGTCTCGCCATCCTTGAGATGACGGCCAAAGTCTGACGCGGCAATTTCCTGACCGGCATCAATGATCGAGCGGCGGATCGAGCGGGTGCGCGAGAAAAGCTCGAACAATGCATCCCCGTCGCCCCAGCGAATGGCCCGCTGCAATGCGGTCAGATCTTCAGTGAAGCGCCCCAGCATCTCCAGCGCGGCTTCCTTGTTATGCAGGAAGACATCGCGCCACATGGTCGGATCGGACGCGGCGATACGGGTAAAGTCACGGAAACCACCGGCAGAATATTTGATCACCTCGGAGTTGGTCACCATTTCCAGATCCGATGCCGTGCCCACGATATTATAGGCGATCAGATGTGGCAGATGGGATGTGATGGCCAGCACATTGTCATGATGATGGGCATCCATCAACTCGACGTTGGAGCCGACCGTCGACCAGAAAGTCCTGACCTTCTCAACGGCCGCTTCATCGGTGCCTTCCGGTGGCGTCAGAATGCACCAGCGATTGATGAACAATTCGGCAAAGCCAGCATCAGGGCCGGACTCCTCGGTACCGGCAATCGGATGGCCGGGAACGAAATGCACATGAGAAGGCAGATGTGGCTGCATCTGGCGGATGATCGACATTTTGACAGAGCCGACATCGGTGACAATGGCTCCCTCTTTCAGGTGAGGGGCAATCACCTTGGCAACCGCCTCGCAAACACCGACCGGGGTGCAGACCACCACGAAATCGGCATCCTTGACGCTTTCAGCCATATCCTGATGATAACTGTCTCCCAAGCCCAGCTCTTCTGCCCTGCCCAGAGTGGCAGCAGAGCGCGTGTGAACAGCCACATGCTCGACCAGCCCCTTCTGTCTGGCTGCCAAAGATATCGAAGACCCCAACAGACCGATACCGATCAGGGCCATACGCTTGAAAAGAAAGTCAGTCATTCCATTACCCTTTGAGGAATTCGGCCAAATGCCCGATCACGGCTTCGCAGGCCTCTGCGGTACCGATGGTCATGCGCAATGCATTGGGCAGGCCATAGGAGCCCACCAGACGCAGCACACAGCCCTTGGTCTGCAGGAACTTGTCTGCATCAAGTGCGCTCTTGCCTGCAATGTCCGGAAAATGGATGAGGATGAAGTTACCCACGCTCGGTGTAACCTTCAGCCCCAATTGCTCCAGCGCAGCGGTGGTTTTGGGCAACCATTCCGCATTGTGGCTCACGGCATTGCGAATGAAATCCTGATCGCGCAAGGCGGCGACACCGGCAGCCTGCGCGGCGCCGGAAATATTGAAGGGTGGCCGGATACGGTTCATGGCATCAATGATCGCCCGGGGGCCATAGCACCAGCCAAGACGCAAGGCAGCCAGACCATAAACCTTCGAGAAGGTCCGCGTCATAACCACATTGTCGCTCATGGACGCCAATTCGACACCGGCTTCATAATCGCTGCTGGTTACGAATTCACTATAGGCGGCATCGAGCACCAGAACCACATGAGGCGGCAGCCCCGCATGCAGGCGGCGCACTTCAGAGGAAGGAATATAGGTGCCGGTGGGATTGTTCGGATTGGCAATAAAGACCATCTTGGTCTTCTCGGTCACGCAGGACAGGATGGCATCGACATCCGTCGTCAGATCCGTTTCCGGAGCCACGACGGGCTTGCCACCCGCGGCCATGATGGCAATCGGATAGACGGCAAAACCATATTGGCTATAGATCGCCTCGTCGCCCCTCTCAAGGAAGGTATAGCACAGCAGGCTGAGCACTTCGTCGGAGCCGGCGCCACACATGATCCGGTCAGGATGCAGACCATGAATCTCGCCAATCACCTCGCGCAACACAACACTGCTACCATCCGGATAAAGCTCCAGATTGCCGGTCATCTGCCGGAAGGCATCCATCGCCTTCGAGCTTGCGCCGAAGGGGGATTCGTTGGAAGACAATTTGTGAATGGGCGCCGCCCCATCGATCTCGGCCTTGCCGGGAACATATAGCGGAATATCGAGAAGCCCATCGCGCGGTTGAGGCCGTTGGGGCTGTCCGGAAGAGGACATTTGACCACTCCTGAAAATTCTAAGGTCTGTTGTTGCTTCCGGCAGTCTTACAGCCAAGCCGGAAGGCCATTCAAGCAAAAAGCTCGGGCAAGGGGTTCAAAGGACCAGATTCCAGCGCAATAACAGAATTTTGCGAGAAGAAGGCACCACTTCATTGCCTATTCGGCAGCACCGAGCGCAATCGGCGTCCAGTAGCCGCCCACGACACCGCGAATATGCATCGGGTTGGCAGGCAGACGTGTCAGGCCCTCCACGGCAACATCGGCCACAGAGAAAGGCACCGCGACCAGACATTCGCAATGGCCCTCTTCCATGACGCAGGATATCAGACGCCCGCCGATCGCCCTGATGGCATCATGAACCCCGTCCTCGTGAGGAGCGGAAAGCGCCACCAGACGCATGTCCGGCACCGTGGTATCCATCAGCGGCATGGAAAGAATGAAGGCATCCAGATCAACCGGACGACCGGGCTGCTGAATGACCGGCAGGCGACCGATGATCTGCACCCCGTCACGCGACAGGGGGATCCACCATGCGCTCGTAGCTTCGCTCTGATTGGCCACCAGTCCCAGAACCGAACCATCACCCTCGCGCACCTGTTCGATGACGCGGGCACTATCGGCAGCTTCCTTGAAGCCGACCGAGAATCCGAAATAGAAGCGGGCGACATCGCGCAATTCAACACCGGGCTCGACAACCACATCGAACGGAGCCTGCATATGGGTAAAGGTTGCGATGATTTCGCGCCAGAGATGCTCCACAGTGGTGATGGGCAGAATGCCCCGATGACGACCGACCAGTCGGCGCATCATGTCCATCTCGCGGCCGGGGCGGAAAGCCGCGCCCGGCTTGTGGGTGCGCTTGACCGCAATAAGGGCCTGAACGATCTCGCTGCGTTCAATCAAATGCCGATGAATGGCTTCATCAATGCTGTCAATGCGCTGGCGCAGCTCGTCCAGTGTCGGCTCGTCTTTTTCCCTGCCGCCATCAGGCCCTCCCTCGGAGGCTCCACCAGAGGTCCCTTTAGTGGTCTCAGTCATGATCGTCCTGTCTTCGCGTCTTTTGTGCAAGCAGGACCTTCAGGCCACTTGCGCGCAGCCCGAAAAGCGGGCCATCCGTCCGGGAACCGGCGGTTTTCAGCGCAATCTCGCACGCATTTAATCGTATGGTATCCATTTGGCTGGATAATAGTCTTAAAAGGGCGGCAGCATAAAAGCAAAGAAAAGATTTGACTTGTACCACCATGCTCCCTAGCTACTTTGCACAAGACATAAAAACCAGTCCGTCTTTGGAGAAAATGCCCGATGAACAGTCCGACCGACAGCACCGATCCGCAAACCGGAGCGAAAAGTCGGGAAGAGCGTGCCCATCACGAAGCCCTGTCGCCTTCCAGCCGAAGCGTCACCTTCGGTGCGGACAAGCCGCTTAAGCTTGATGCTGGCGGAGAATTGACGCCCTTCACCATTGCCTATGAAACCTATGGCCACCTCAATGAGGAACGCTCCAACGCCATCCTCGTCTTCCATGCGCTCACGGGCGATCAATATGCCGCCTCCCCTTCGCCGGTCACCGGCAAGGATGGCTGGTGGTCCACCATGATCGGAGCGGGCAAACCGATCGATACCGACCGTTATTTCGTCATCTGTTCCAACGTGCTCGGCGGCTGTTCCGGCTCCACCGGCCCCGCTTCCATCAATCCGGCAACGGGCAAGGCCTATGGCCTCGACCTGCCGGTCATCACCGTGTCCGACATGGTCCGCGCCCAGACGATGCTGATCGACCATCTGGGCATCGACAAGCTGTTCAGCGTCATCGGCGGCTCCATGGGCGGCATGCAGGCGATGCAATGGGCGGCGAGCTATCCCGAACGGGTCAATTCGGCCATCCTGATTGCCACCGCCTCGCATCATTCCTCCCAGAATATCGCCTTCTACGAGGTGGGTCGACAGGCCGTGATGGCCGATCTGGATTGGCATGGCGGACGCTATTATGACCATGGCATCACCCCGCGCAAGGGCTTGGCAGTGGCCCGCATGGCCGCTCATGTGACCTATATGTCCGAGCAATCCCTGCAGAGCAAATTTGGCCGGAACCTGCAAAACAGCACCGAGAAGGCCTTCTCCTTCGATGCCGAATTCGAGATCGAGAGCTATCTGCATCATCAGGGCATGACCTTCGTCGACCGGTTCGACGCCAATTCCTATCTCTATGTCACCCGGGCGATGGACTATTTCGATCTTGCCGCCGATTATGACGGTCAGCTGGCCAAGGCCTTCATGGGAACGAAAACCCGCTTCTGCGTGGTCTCCTTCACCTCCGACTGGCATTTCCCCACCGCAGCCAGCCGCACCATCGTGCATGCGCTCAATGCGGCGGGAGCCTCGGTCAGCTTCGTTGAAATCGACAGCGACAAGGGCCATGACGCCTTCCTGCTGGAAGAGCCGGAATTCTTCGATGCCATCAACGGCTTCCTGCACTCGGCAGACCGCAGCAACGGCCTTGCCGACCCATCCGATGAAGCGAAGGATCACCCATGAACAAGCCCAGCAAGCAAGCCCTGATCGTCGGTGATCGCGCAGACAAGACCCGCATCGATTTCGAACTGGTGGCCGGCATGATCGAGCCGGACACCAAGATCCTCGATGTCGGCAGCGATGACGGCGCATTGCTCGAGCTTTTGCGCGACACCCGCAATGTCGAAGGGCGCGGCATAGAGCTGTCCCAGAAGGGGGTCAACAAATGCGTGGCGCGTGGCCTGTCCGTCATTCAGGGCGATGCCGATGAAGACCTGATCTATTATCCCGACGACAGCTTCGACTATGTCATTCTGAGCCAGACCATTCAGGCCACCCGCAATCCCAAGCTGGTGCTGGAGCATCTGTTGCGCATTGGCCGCAAGGCAATTGTCTCCTTCCCCAATTTCGGCCATTGGCGCGTTCGGGCCGATCTTCTCTTGCGCGGCACCATGCCGGTCAACGATTATCTGCCCTATAGCTGGTATGACACGCCCAACATCCATTTCTGCACCGTGCGCGATTTCGTCAATCTGTGCCGGGAGACCAATGCGGAAATCGAAAAGGCCCACGGCCTGCAAGGTGATGGCCAGCGTATTTCCTTCTCCGCCCCCTGGTGGTTCTGGAACCTGTTTGCCGAACAGGCCATCTTCCTGCTCTCCAGAAAAAAAGACAGCTGAGCCGGATCAAGTCTTATCAGCAGATGCCAATGGACGGGCAAAGCCGAGGTGGTAAATCCTGTTCGAATTGCCGCCCGAATCTGCTAGCATGTGACCAATCTCAGCTGATCACAAACGGCAACAAGTCCCCGCACAATCCCTATCCATTTCAAACCCGGCAATAATTTTAAAGGATTGCCGCTGCCATTTTCACTTGCGAGGACCCGATGGACCATATCGACTATGACCGGATTGCAGAATTCTACGATCTTTATGCCAGCACCGACTATGACCATGCCTTCTTTCTGGAGCGCATCAAGCCCGGTTCGAAACTGCTCGAATTGACATCGGGCACCGGACGCCTCTCCCTGCCGCTGGCTCGCGTTGGCGCCCGGCTTACCTGCGTTGACATCTCTCAGGCCATGCTTGCCAGACTTGCGGAAAAACTGGCAGCGGAAAGCCTGTCTGCCGAAATTCTCTGTGCGGATATCGGGCAGCTCCACTTTGATGCAGAATTCGATATGGCCATTCTGCCCTTCCAATCCTTCATGGAACTGACCGGCAGGGAAAAGCAGCTCAACGCCTTGTACGCCATTCACAAGGCCCTGCGCCCCGGCGGCATCTTCTATTGCACGATGCATAATCCTGCCATCCGCAAGAAGAGCGTTGATGGCATCGTCAGGGCAGTTGGCACTTTCCAGACCGAGGATGGCTATCTGGTGGTCTCAGGCTTTGAGACAGCAGGCAATCCGGTGGTCAGGCGCAGCCAGTTTCTCGATTTTTATGATGCCGGCGGCCACTGGCTAAGACGCCAGCTTCTTCCCATGGAATTTGAACTGATCGGGCAAGAGAGTTTCGAGGCCATGGCAACATTGGCGGGCTTTCAGGTCAGCGGGCTATTTGGTGACTATCGCGCCACCCCGTTCGAGCCGACATCAAGCCCGGTCATGATCTGGCAACTGACCAGATGATCTGCTCCGCAATCTTCCCCGCTCACCGCTCGTGGACGATAGTGTGATGCGGGGTTGAGACCGGCAGGTTGGGAACCGGCAGGAATACCGGCCGGAAGCTGGTCTTGGCCATATTGACTTCCTTGGTCACCAGCCCCTGAGCCAGCAGCTTGGTTGCCTCCACAATCAGCACGCCGGAAAAGGCCGGCCAGCATTGCGCCCCGATTCGATCCCACAAATGGGCCGAGCCAAGAAAGCTCTTGCGCTTGAAGGGAGCAAAATACAGCCCGTCATTCCAGCGCGTCGGCGTGAACATGGTATCGCGCAACAGATGGGTCAGCTGTCTTTTGGAGAAGGGACGGCCATAGGCAAAGGGAGAATGCTCCAGCCGCGCCCAGACACCGCGCCGGTTCGGCACCACGATCATCACGCGACCACCCGGCGTCAGAACCCGCCAGATCTCGCGCAAATGCTCGGCCGGATTGTCCACCAGCTCGAGCATGTGCACCAGCACCACCCGATCGATGCTGGCGTCGGCCAGCGGCAGATCATCGCTTTCCACAAGCGCTGTCAGCGACGCCCCATTGGATGGCCAGTAAACAGCCCCCTGTTGCGAAGGCATGAAAGCCAGCGTCCGCTCTGCCCCCTGCCGCATCGGGCGAATATAGGGCGGGGCATAGCCGACCCCGAGCACGCTCAACCCCTTCAGATTGGGCCATAATTCACGGATGCGCTGATTGACATGATGCGCGGTGACACGCCCCAATGGCTGGGCATAGAAATTTCTCAAGTCTAGAACATCAAGAAACATGAAAAGCAGTCACCACCGCAAATGCGGGTCCCCGTCGTTGGCCATGGGCGTTATCCATAATGTGGCATCTCGCGCCAATAATTCCAAGCCGCAAAAGTCACAATCGGACAACCTCCTGCCGAATGCGCGAAAAGGCCTCCTTTTGCAAACCGCTATATTACGAATGGATCTGAGAATTGATCTGGGAATTATTCTCAAAACATGTAAATCTTGTATGACATAGCAAAGACAGCGCGCAGCGGAGAGACCAAACCATGCCCCAACTGCCCCTTGAAACAAAACTCATTGCCTGTCGCTCGGACAATTATGCCGTTCTGGCCCATGACAAGGAAGCCAATCTCACCTTTCTGGTGGATGTGCCCGAAGCGGATGCTGTGCGCAAGGCATTGCAGGAAACCGGCTGGACGCTGACCCATATCCTGATCACACATCATCATCATGATCATGTCGAAGGACTGGCCGCAATCAAGGCCGAGACCGGCGCGAAAGTGATCGGCCCGGCAGACAGCAAAGACAAGATTCCCCAGATTGACGAACCGGTCTCTGACGGCGACGCATTCAAGCTGGGCGATCAGGATGTCTATATTCTGGGAACGCCGGGCCATACGCTGGATCATGTTTGCTATTGGTTGCCCAAGGCGCAACTGGCCTTTACCGGTGATACGCTCTTCGTCATGGGCTGCGGCCGGGTCTTTGAAGGCACGCTGAAAGACATGTGGTTTGCCGTCGACAAACTGGCAAAACTGCCCCCGGAAACCACCTTCTTCTGCGGCCATGAATATACCGAAGCCAATGGCAATTTCTGCCTGACCATCGAGCCGGAAAATGAACTGCTCAAGCAGCGGATGGAGGAGATCAGGGAATTGCGCGCCAAGGGCTTGCCCACGGTGCCCTCAACCATTCTGGACGAGCTGACGACCAATGTGTTCCTGCGGGCCAATGATCCCGATCTGAAAGAATCCCTCGGGATGGCAGGAGCCGAAGACTGGGAGGTCTTCGCTGAAATCCGCACCCGCAAGGATAATGCCTGATTTTTCGGGCCAGATTTCGTGCGCGATGGCATGCAACAAAAGAGGCGCGTTGAGCGCCTCTTGCAACTTCGGCCACAATCATGATCCCAATGCCGGTAGCAAGCGTCAGAAAGGCTCGTTGCCGAACAGCTTCTTGGCGGTTTCATTGATCAGGGTATGGCGGCGATCAAATTTCTTGGCCAGAATGATGTTGGTCATCGTGCGCACCACGCCCTGAATTTCGCCGATCTCATCGAGCAGCACATCGAGATCTTCCAATTGCGGCATCTCGACAATCAGCGACAGATCAAACGCACCATTGACCGTAAAGCAGGAAGAAATTTCCGGATAATTCTCCAGCTTCTGCACGATAGGGCCTTGCAGCTTTGGGTCGATCTCGACAAAGACAATCGCCCTGTTGAGCGCCTCCATCGGGTCGCTGTTGAGCAAGACGGTGAAACCGTCAATCACCCCCTCCCGCTTCAGCCGCTCGATTCGCTCATGCACGGTGGAGCGAGCCACATCAAGCTTGCGTCCGATTTCGGAGGTCGAAAGCCTTGCATCGGCCTGCAGCAGCCTGATGAGTTTTCTGTCCAGATCATCCAGCGAACGCCGCATTGCTTCTCTCCCGATGTCAATTGACCCCTTGGATCATTCTTGTAAACAGGCTATTGTCCGGCCCTATATTTCATAAGCTCACTTATTCATGATTTTCCCTCAAGGACCACCGTTAATTTGACATGTTACCAATTTTTACCAGCAAATTGACGCACATTTTCGACATTCTGCCATAAAGCCCCAAAGCCCCCTCTGTTTCTAACGGCGACAGGTCATTATACTGTCAGCCGACAAACAGTTTTCCACCAATAAAATCAACACATTAAAGGCGGACAGACTTTCCTCCCCTTTCTGAACCGCCTTGAATCGCACTTTCCGGAGATCCCTCAATGAGTTCCTCTCTTGCTGCAGAAGCAAAATCCCTGCTCGACGCCATGGGTGTAGATACCGCAAAACTTGGCGGCGCCATCTCTGTCACCAGCCCCATTGACGGCTCTGTCATCGGCTCTGTCGCCGAACAGACCGCGCAGGACATGAACAAGGCCGTGGAAGCGGCCCATGCTGCCTTCCTTGAATGGCGCACGGTCCCCGCTCCGGTGCGTGGCGAGCTGGTTCGCCTGCTCGGCGTCGAACTGCGCAAACACAAGGAGGCTCTGGGCAAGCTGGTCTCCATCGAGGCAGGCAAGATTCTTTCCGAAGGCTTGGGCGAAGTGCAGGAAATGATCGATATCTGCGATTTCGCCGTCGGCCAGTCCCGCCAGCTTTATGGCAAGACCATCGCATCCGAGCGTCCCGGCCACCGCATGATGGAAACCTGGCATCCGATGGGCGTTTGCGGCGTTATCTCGGCCTTCAACTTCCCCGTTGCCGTCTGGTCATGGAACACCTGTCTGGCTCTTGTCTGTGGCGACAGCGTTATCTGGAAGCCATCGGAAAAGACCCCGCTGACCGCGCTTGCCTGTGACGCCATCCTGAAAAGCGTCATCGATGCCTTTGACAAGGCCCCGGCGGCCCTCGCTCAGACCGTGATTGGCGGCCCGGCTGTTGGCGAAGCGCTGGTCGACCATCCGCTGGTACCAATCATTTCCGCCACTGGCTCGACCCGCATGGGCAAGGCCGTTGGCCCGCGCGTTGCGGCCCGCTTTGGCCGTTCCATCCTCGAACTTGGTGGCAACAATGCCATGATCGTTGCTCCGAGCGCCGATCTCGATATGGCCGTGCGTGCCATCTGTTTCTCGGCGGTTGGCACTGCCGGTCAGCGCTGCACTTCCCTGCGTCGCCTTATCGTGCATGAAAGCGTCGTTGAGAAGCTGGTTCCCCAGCTCAAGAAGGCCTATGGCTCGCTGCCCGTCGGCACTCCGCTTGATGGCGGCACGCTGGTCGGCCCGCTGATTGACGAGGCGGCCTTCACCATGATGCAGGATGCGCTTGCCAAAGCCAAAGAACAGGGGGGCAGCGTCACCGGCGGCGAGCGCGTCAGCGTGGAAAAATGCGAAGGCGGCTTCTATGTCCGCCCGGCCATTGCCGAAATGCCTGCCCAGAGCGAGGTGGTCAAAACCGAAACCTTCGCCCCGATCCTCTATGTCATGACCTACAAGACGTTTGACGAGGCCCTCAAGCTGCATAACGAAGTGCCTCAAGGCCTCTCCTCCTGCATCTTCACGCTGGATATGCGCGAAGCGGAGCTGTTCATGAGCGCAGCCGGCTCGGACTGCGGCATCTGCAACGTCAATATTGGCCCATCGGGCGCTGAAATCGGCGGCGCATTCGGCGGCGAGAAAGAAACCGGCGGCGGTCGCGAATCCGGCTCTGATGCATGGAAAGGCTATATGCGCCGCGCCACCAACACCGTCAACTTTTCCACCGAACTGCCATTGGCACAGGGCGTTTCCTTCGACGTCTGAGAGCCTTGAAGATTTTGGAAATTGCAGTTACAGAAAGGGCCGTTCGCGGCCCTTTTTTATGTTATGACATTCTAACCACTTGCACTTTGCAGAAAATGTTATAATGTAACATTCCCATTATCATCCTTGCCAATCAAGATTGCACGCTCGTGACCCAAACCGAACCATTGCTCGTTGGAACCGACATCACTGTCAAGGCTGACGGCAAAACCCTTCTGAACAATGTGTCCGTCTCGGTCAGTGAAAATGAAATCGTGACGATCATCGGCCCCAATGGCGGCGGCAAGACGACCTTGCTCAAGTCCCTGCTCGGCCTCATGCCGATTGCGTCCGGCTCGGTCAAACGCAAGAAGCATCTCAATCTGGGTTATGTGCCGCAGAAGCTGGTCATTGATCGCACCCTGCCCCTGACCGTCAAGCGGTTGATGCAGCTCACCGGCTCCTACAAGACCAGCCAGATAGAAGCGGCCCTGAATGAAACGGGCGTTGCCCACAAGATAGGCGACAATATCCACTCCCTTTCCGGCGGCGAAATGCAAAGGGTGCTGCTCGCCCGCGCCATCATCCGCAAACCCGAGCTGATGGTGCTCGACGAGCCGGTACAGGGCGTTGACTATCTTGGCGAAATTGCCCTTTATCAGCTCATCGAGACCATCCGCAACAAATATCAATGCGGTATCCTGCTGGTCTCCCACGACCTGCATATGGTGATGCGCGCGTCCAACCGGGTCATTTGCCTCAATACCCATGTCTGCTGCTCCGGCCAGCCGACCGATGTGGAACAGAGCCCGGATTATCAGCGCCTGTTCGGATCGCGCGGCCTGCAAACCATGGCCCCCTATGGCCATCGCCATGGCCATTTCCATGATACGCCGCCCGATTATGAAATGGGCGATCACGCCTGCGAAGCAGACCATCACCATCATTGCGATCATGAAGGACATAACCATGCTGGATGACTTTTTCATGCGCGCCCTGCTGGGGGGCATCGGCATTGCGCTTGTTTCCGGTCCGCTTGGCTGTTTCATCGTCTGGCGGCGCATGGCCTATTTCGGTGAAACCATGTCCCATGCAGCCCTGCTCGGCATCGCGCTCAGCCTGATGATGGACCTGTTGCCATTCTGGGGCGTATTCGCCGTTTCCATCGCCATTGCACTGGCGCTTTATGGCCTGGAAAAGCTGGACCGGCTGTCAAGCGACACCCTGCTGGGCATTCTCTCCCATGCTTCGCTCTCCATCGGCCTTATTGCGCTCGGTTTCATGGCCTGGCTGCGCGTCGATGTCATGACCCTGCTGTTCGGCGACATCCTGTCTATCACGCGCGGCGATCTTGCCCTCATCTGGGGCGGAGGCATTCTCGTGCTGGGTCTGTTGCTGCTGCATTGGCGCGCCTTGCTGGCCGCAACCGTCAGCCACGACATTGCATCAGCCGAAGGCATGCCAACCAGAAGAGCCAACCTCGTTTTCATTCTGCTGATTGCTCTGGTGATCGCGGTCGCCATGAAGCTCATCGGCGCCTTGTTGATCACCTCGCTGTTGATCATTCCGGCGGCCAGCGCCAGACAATTTGCCCGCAGCCCGGAAGTGATGGCCATTCTCGCCGCGCTGATGGCCTGCCTTGCGGCAATCATCGGGCTCAACATGTCGATGCTGTGGGATTCCAATCCCGGCCCATCCATCGTGCTGGGAGCCTTCCTGCTGTTCCTGCTCTCGCTGGCCATTGCCCCGCTGGTTCGCGCCATGCGCACCCGCTAGCGACCGGCCCTTAAGGGATCAATGCCCCTTGCTGCCAAACAGCATATCCTTTGATGCCAGAACGGCACCGCAGGTAATCAGCAGGGCGGCAGCGCCGATGATAAGCGTAAAATCGGAGATACCGGCCAATATCAGCAGCCCCGTCGAGAGCAGAGGCGCAGCATAGGCCGAGGCCCCGAGCACCTGAATATCGCCGTGCTTGACGCCATAATCCCAAACATAGAAGGCACCGCCCGCCGGGCCCAGCCCCAGACCGATGGTCGCCAGCCATTGCAGCGGCGTGTCTGGCCACACCGTGGTCTCGAACATCAGATGCGCCAGAGCACTCAAGGCTGCCGCCACAAAGCAGAAGCCGACCACGATATCGGTAGGCACATTGGCAAAACGGCGCGACAGCACCGAATAGCTCGACCAGACCAGAGCCGCAAACAGCGCCGCGCCATAACCGGCCAGATATTGCGGCTCAATGGAAATGGAACGGCCCTTGGAAACCACCAGCACGGCACCGGCGAGCCCCAGCAACGCGCCTGCCGCATGAAACCAGCGCAACCGCTCCCCCGGCAAAAGCGAGGAAAAGACCACGATCAGCAGCGGCCAGAGATAATTGACCAGCCCGGCCTCCACCGGAGGCGCCATGCGCAGGGCAAAATAGTAAGCCGCGTGATAGCCGAAAATGCCCAACACCCCCAGACACCAGACCGGCCATGGCTGACGCAGCACGCGAATAGCCCCGGGCCGCTTGATCCAGCTGATCAGGCCGACCAGCCCGCCGACCACAAAGGAAATCGCGGTGAGCTGAAAAGGAGGCACCGTGCCGCTCCACACCGTAAAGACCGCTAGCAGCGACCACATCAGAATGGCGGTAAAGCCGATCAATGTTGCAACGAGACGAGGGGACATGGAAACTCCGATTTCTTCCAAACGGTATAAAACGCCTCAGCAAAAACAAAAAAGCCGCAGAAGAAAAGCTGCTGCGGCTTGTTATCAAACGTTTTTTAGGCAATGACTAATATTTAGCCATTTGCGATATATTGGCCGCCATTGATCGTCATCACGGAACCGGTGATAAAGGCTGCCTGCTCGGAGGCAAGGAAGGCCACCATCGCGGCGATTTCTTCAGCCTGCCCCAACCGACCGACGGGAATATTGGCAACAATGCTTTCCAGTACCTTTTCCGGCACTGCCGACACCATGTCCGTATCGATATAGCCGGGGCAAATGCAGTTGACAGTAATGCCCTTGCGCGCCACTTCCTGCGCCAGCGCTTTGGTGAAACCAATAACACCCGCCTTGGCTGCGGAATAGTTGGTCTGCCCCATCTGCCCCTTCTGACCATTGATCGAAGAGATATTGATGATGCGCCCATGGCCGCGCGCCCGCATTTCGTCAATGATCGGCTTGGTCATGTAATACATCGAGTTAAGATTGACATTGATGGCCTGATGCCACTGGTCAAGCTCCATCTTGTGCAGCATCGCGTCGCGGGTGATACCGGCATTATTGACCACAATGTCGATAATGCCCATATCCTCTTCCACCTGCTTCAAACCGGCCTTGCAGGCTTCGAAGTCGCCCACATCCCACTTGTAGGCCTTGATGCCGGTGCGTTCGGTGAAAGCCTGTGCCCGTTCGTCATTGCCGCCATAATTGGCCGCAACAAAAAAGCCGGCTTCCTTCAGGGCGATACAGATCGCCTCTCCAATTCCTCTTGTTCCACCAGTTACCACTGCAACCTTGGACATGATCTCTCTCCCCTTGTAAAAACCGTTGTCCGCCCCCCTCTCCGGACCGGACCGGCTTCCCCTCTTGACATGTTTCTCACTATCGCGACGCCCTGTCGCTCCAAGCAAAGCAGCAAGCCAGCAGCTTATTCTGTTTTTCTGGCTGCAATATGCTGCCCAACACATTTTCATTGCCCATCGCGGTTTGCGTCTCCGGCAAGGATCACACACCTCTTCGTGCGGCCCTTCATGCTGCCGGAAAAAAGACTGATGTCTTTCGCCCGAGGCTATCTCAAAGCCAGCCTTCGCTTTTGTTGAAAGCAGCAAGAAAAGGAATGGCTCCCCTTATTGCGCCGCAACAAATTGACGAAATAAACCAGATCCTGACAAGAATTTGGTTCACTGAAAATCGTTTAGAAAGCGCCAAGGAGTCAATTAAGCCATGGACCTAGTCTTAAAGACCTAGAAAATAGACATGCCCTTTTACTGGTCACAGCTATTTTTTTGCACTTGCTAAAAGGATAGGTATCTGGCTCTTGGCAATGCAGCATGAAGGCTTTAAGTTATGGGCAAATGGCAAGTGTGATTACAACCGTGCAAACCAGTGTCAACCCATTTCGAGGCCTTGCATAAATGACGAAACAAGCTGACCAGACCGTCATCAAGAAATATGCGAACCGCAGATTATACAATACCGGCACCAGCACCTATGTAACGCTGGAAGATCTGTCCGACATGGTGAAGGCAGAAGAAGATTTCGTCGTCTATGACGCCAAGAGCGGAGATGACATAACCCGCTCGGTTCTCACGCAAATCATCTTTGAGCATGAAAATAAGGGGCAAAATCTGCTCCCCATCGCCTTCCTGCGCCAGCTCATTCGTTTCTATGGCGATTCCATGCAGAATCTGGTCCCCAGTTATCTCGATTTCACCATGCAGAATCTGGCCAAGGATCAGGAAAATCTGCGCAAGCAGATGGCCGAGTCCTTTGGTGATTCCGCCATGCAGGCCATGGAAGAACAGGTCCGGCGGAATTCCGAGATATTTGAAAATGCGATGAAGATGTTCATGCCTTTCGGCTCCACGTCCCAGAAGCCGAAAAAGGAACCTGAGCCCAACAAGCCAAGCGAACTGGAATTGCTCAAGGACCAGATCGCCGACATGCAGAAAACCATTTCAGAACTGGTGGACCGCAGCAACGGCCGCTGAACAAAGCCCGCCAGCCGATCAGTTGCGGCTGGCCTGCTTGTCGTCCTTCTGGCAAGGCAGCTTCCTCACTGGCTCACCAAAATGGAAGCCTTGCAGATAGGATATCTTGAGCGGCTTGAGCAGATCGACGATCTCCGCACTGACCACCCATTTTGCCACCACTTCAAAGCCAAGTTCGCTGGCCAGTTCGGCAAACATCCGCACGATGGCCCGATTCTGGCTATTTTCCGCGATATCCTGCATCAGGGCACCAGCGATCTTGACCATGTCGGCATCCAGCGTCTGCAGATGCTGGAAAGAGGTATAGCCCGCACCGAAATCGTCAATGGCGACACGAATCCCCAGCGCCTTGACGGATTTGACGAATTCCGCCGCAGCTTGTGGATTTTCCAGTGTTGAACGCTCGGAAATCTCGATCATCAGGCGACTGGCAACATCGGGATTGTTGACAAGCCTTGCCCGCAAATAGCTGATCCATTCCCGGTCCCCGCCAACATCGGGAGAGACATTGATGCTGAGTTTGGCCTGTTCATGCTTGAACAGCAGATCGAGCGTCATCTCCAGCACCCGGTGATCCAGCATGGCCGCCAGCCCGAGCTGCTCGGCATAGCGAACAAAGCTCTCGGTCACCATCGGATTGCCGTCCCGGTCATCCACCCTCACCAGCACCTCGTGAAAGGCGACGGTGCCGCTGTGGGCATCGACAATGGGCTGGAAAGCAAGGTCGATCCGCCGCTCGTTGAGCGCGGTAATGACCTCGTCAGACATGCGGATTTTCTCCTGCCGCTCTTCCATCGCATAAGGCTTGGCATGAAAGGAACGGAAGGTACCCCGGCAATGGCTTTTTGCCCGATCCAGCGCATCCAGAGCGCAAATCTCTGCCTGACGCAGATCTTCCACCCCTTCGCCAAGATAGACACCACCCATCGTCAGCGTAACATGCACGGGCCCGGCGTCCGTCATGATCAATTCTTCGCGGGCCGCATCAAGAAAACGCTCCGCCGCAGCGTTCATTTCCTTTTCCGTGCAATGGTTTATCAGCAGACCGAACTTGGTGCCGGAAATGCGCCCCACAAGATCGCCATCGCGCAACCGCCGCGCAATCCGTTTTGCCACTTCGCAAATCACCTGATCGGCAACATCGAAACCATAAGCTTCGTTGACGACGCGAAAATTGTCGATATGAGCGATCAGGAAGCAGGCATCCTTGCCCTTCTCCTTGCATTTATCGAGGGTCTGGGCAAGCTGATCGAGAAAGACCGAACGGTTGAACAGTCCGGTCAGGGCGTCAAACTGGGACAGGAAGCGCAAGCGCTGTTCGCGATGCTGCTCTTCATTCACCACCCGGATGATGCCATGCACGCGCTCGGCGCGTCCTGTATCATCGGCAAACCAGCGTCCGCTTTCCTCGACCCACAACCGCAACTCGCTTTCAAACCCGAGCGGAGCGAGACAATAGATGCATTCGAAGGGCACGCCCTCCCCGTCATCGCTCTTGCCCGCGCCGAAAATGGCACGATAGCGCGCTGTCAGCGTGTCTGGCGTGATCAGGCTGGTATAGGATTTTCCATTTGGAAAAACGGACAGGATATCTGTCTGCAACACATCGAAGGCGTTGTTGCTCCAGCGCAATCGATCACTGGCAGCCTGCCATTCATAAACCACTTCGCCAATGGAAGTGAGAATGTCACGCGCCTTTAGGTCCGTTTTCGATCGGGAAGTTGAAGTTTCCAACCCGCAAAGCCCTCTCTGCCCATTCATATATGCCGGTCCCAATTCTGCCGGTTCCAATCGAGAACCAGCATCCGGCAACTGTCATCCAACGCCTGCCCCTTGCCGAAGGGAGGGAACCACATCGAAAAGAGAACAGAAAGATCAGCTCATAGAATGCCATATTCAGGGTTAATTTTTGCCAAATTTGCACTGCTCAAAATAGCTTCGCCACCGGCGGCAATTTATTAACAGAGTGTTAACAATCTGGCCCGCTATTTGCAATTTCTTCTCCGAAAGACAGAAAAACAACAAACATTGTCTCGAAATGAGACAATTCTTCGGGAAGGCGTTAAAAATGTCTGGCTTGAATGTGGTACCGGCACTTTATGATCCTGCTGGCAACAGCAAACATTTTCAGTTGCTGCTGACAGACAGAAGACAACAGTCTCAAACGGCCACGACCGGAACCGAGACAGGCACTGCCCTGGCACCGGTTCCCACGCCCCTGCAATATGCCAACAGCCAGCAAGCCTATATTCAGGCCCAGATCCTGAGCAGCGAGCTTTATCGCGGCCACAATCGCCACAGCGCAACGCGCAGCGCGCGTGAAGCGGCCCGCGCCTATGGTCAGGCTCGCCGCCGTCCGCAGACCGTTGCCGACATGCCGATCCAGTATAACGTGGTATAAAGGAAACTTGCCGCCAAAGATCAGGAGCTGTATTCAAATGAAACAGCCCCTAACTCGTTAATATATTTTCTTTATATCTGTTTGCGTAAAAACCCGAGAAAAACCAGCAAAACAGCCGATATTCTGCAACAGACCGGATATCCATTCCTATTGATGGATTGACATTGCGTTAATATATCTGTGCCAATTTGAAACAGACACACGCGAAACCGCGGTCAGCCACCAGCCCCTTGCCTGTCAGCCGTGCGATCCGGGCCCAAAGCTCATGTCCCGTCTGGCTCCGGTGATCGTAACCGAATAACCGGCAATCACGTCCACCAGCGAAATGATCATCAGAATGAAAAAGACCGATGTGGCAGTTTCGCGCACCAGCAGAAATTCGACCAGATAGACGATGAAAAGCAACGTCGAGAGAATATGATCGACAATGGAACTGACGCCGGTTCTCGTCGCCTTGAGAATTTCCACAAACAACAACACCAGCCCCGCCACGATCATCACATCGCCAAGGGTCAGGGTCCAGCGCGCCGAAGAGATCATCTGGATCGTGATGATCGGCACGCCCCACGGATCCCCGATTGACTCCCCAAGCAATCCGAACGCAAAGAAATTGTAAACGGCGAGAGGAGCGATCAAGAGCGGAATATTGAATAGCATTGCGAATCTCCCTGCGCACCTCGTGCCTTGCGCAGTTTTGAATAGATGTTCGGCCCCGGCATCATGCGGCAAAGCCCGCTCGAAATTTCATTGTCTCTTGAACCAAGCCCTTTGGGAATGCTGCAAGAGACGAGAAAATCCCGGGCGCACCAGACAGGCTAAACTCAGCTTGTGTCCGGAAATTGAAAGACCTTCAATATTCCATCATGCCCGCCCGTTTGCCAACGGACAAGCCCAGCCCTTTCACAAAAAACGCACAAAAAAAGGCCGGAACAAATCCGACCTTTTTAATTCTTCATCGTCATGAAGCCGAAAGAAAAACCGGTTACGGCTTAGTCCTTGGGCTCCAGAATCTGACGACCACGATACATGCCGGTCTTCAGGTCGATATGATGAGGACGGCGCAGTTCGCCAGAATCCTTGTCTTCGACATAGACCGACTGTTTGAGTGCATCCGCAGAGCGGCGGAAGCCACGCTTCATACGGGTCACTTTACTTTTTGGCACAGCCATGGTCAAAACTCCGTCGTCAATAAACCACTTGTCGGGGCAAACCCCGTTTGCGGCAATAACTCTATTGGAAGAGGTTGCGGGCCTTATACAGAACCGGAACGCAATTGACCAGAGCAATCTTTCAAAAAAAGACCGCTTTCACGAGATTCTTTGATCAAATAGCGTCACTTCGTCCTTTTCTTATCCGAAACAGATAAAAATTCAAGCCCCCGATTGAAGAGAATCGCCCATCAGGCAGCTTCAGGGGATGAATCCCTCCCCATTCTGGCAAAAGGGTAAATGCAATCCCGCCTGCCGATATCAGACAAAATCTGAGAGATGCCCGGCCAACAGGCGGATATTGGGTTCAAAGGCGGATTTCTTGCGCCAGATGATGGCCAGCTCCCGTTCCGCAGGCTGCTCGACCAGCGGACGAATGGCAATATCGAGCCCCTCGACCAGCCCGGTCTGTAGCGCGATCCGGGGCAACAGCGTAACCCCAAGGCCATTGGCAACCATCTGTACGATGGTAATGAGGCTGGTCGCCTCAATATGCTCCACCCCACCCTCAAGGCCCCGCTTGGAGCGATTGTTGCGATCCAGACAGGACAGGATGTGATCGCGAATGCAATGCCCGTCCTCCAGCAGGATGAGCGCTTCCTTCAGTAGGGCTTCCGAGGATATGGCGTCCTTGACCGCCAGCGGATGATCCAGTGGCAAAGCCACCTGAAAACCATCATTGCCAAGGCTCTGACAGGCAAAATCCTCTATCGGATAGGGCAGCGCCAGAACCGCCGCATCAAGACGCCCTGCCCGCACATCATCGAGCAACTGCCGCGAAAGCGCCTCGCGCAGATAGAGCTTCAGCTCGGGAAAGTCCTTGCGCAAACCGGGCAGCGCCCTTGGCAGCAGAAATGGCCCGATGGAAGGAATGACCCCCAGCCGCAGCCGCCCCGCCAGCGGCTTGTCGTGACGCTGCGCAACAGCCACCAGATCATCGGCATCGCGCAACAGACAGCGCGCCCGCTCCAGAATCTCCAACCCCATAACCGTTAGCCGGAAATGATCACATTCCCGGTCCACCAACGTCACCTGCAATATCTCTTCCAGCTGCCTGATACCCGCGCTCAGCGTCGATTGGGAAACCAGACAGGCTCTGGCCGCTTCGCGAAAAGACTGTTTCTCGGCAAGCGCCGACAGATATTGAAGCTGTCGCAAGGTGGGACGGATATTCATGAGAAGACATTTCAGGCAGGATCAGACAGGAAAGGAAAACCGGATCGTACTATTCGATCAAATAGCACGTAGAAACACTATATGATCGAAAAAATCGATTGGCAAATTCGAAATTTGAAGTTTGCACCATTGTCCAAAATATGGTTCAAAAGTCGTAGAAATTTTGAATCGTTCTAATCTAGACCTTCCTCCCAAAAGGTCCGAACTCTGGAGAGACAATATGCTTGGTATTGGTGATAAACTTCCTGAATTTACAGTGACCGGCGTAAAGCCTGGCTTCAATGAAATCGTTGAAGACGGCGTTGAGGCATTTGAGCCAATCACCGAGAAAAGCTTTGAAGGCAAATGGAAAGTCATCTTCTTCTATCCAAAAGACTTCACCTTTGTCTGCCCGACCGAGATTGCCGAATTCGCACGTCTGAATGAAGAATTCGAAGATCGTGATGCGATTGTCATGGGCGGCTCCACCGACAATGAATTCGTCAAGCTCGCTTGGCGCCGTGATCACCCCGATCTCAACAAGCTGCCAATCTGGATGTTTGCCGACACCAAGGGCGAACTGATTGACGGCCTCGGCGTACGCCACCCGGACGGCGTGGCCTATCGCTACACCTATATTGTCGATCCGGACAACACCATCCAGCATGTCTATGCCACCAACCTCAATGTTGGCCGCAACCCGAAAGACACCCTGCGCGTTCTTGACGCCCTGCAGACAGACGAGCTGTGCCCATGCAACCGTGACATCGGCGGCGCAACTCTGGTTGGTTGATCAACCCGACAGCCAAGGACGGGCTCTTGCCCGTCCTTCTCATGGTACATATCCACTTCCTTCACAGACCATCAGCGTGACCCCACCCGCAGCGACACATCTGGCGCGGCAATGATGCTGTCTGTCCAAGGCGCTGGCGTTCCTGATGAACCGATTTTCAAAGAAAGAGACATTGCAATGACCATCGACAGCCTGAAGGCGCAAATGCCCGACTTTGCCAAGGATGTTAAACTCAACCTTTCCAACATCGCCGGCGATGAAAGCCTCACCGACCAGCAGAAATATGGCCTGATGGTTGCCTGCGCTATCTCTACCCGCAACGCAGCCGTGCGCGAGGCCTTTCTGGCGGAAGCAGCAGACAAGCTTTCCCCCGAAGCCCTGACCGCTGCCAAGGGCGCTGCCACCATGATGGGCATGAACAATGTCTATTATCGCTTTGTCCATCTGGCTTCCAACAAGGAATATGCCTCCCTGCAGGCCAAGCTGCGGATGAATTTCATTGGCCGTCCCGGCGTCGACAAGGTAGATTTCGAGCTTTGGAGTCTGGCGGTATCGGCGATCAATGGCTGCGGCATGTGCATCGATTCCCATGAAGCGGTGCTGCGTCAGGGCGGCATGACCAGCGACCAGATCCAGACAGCGATTCGCTTCGCAGCCATCATCCAGTCTGCCGCCATTGCGCTCGAAGCGGCCTGATCAGGCGAAACAACAACAGAAATTCAGCCCCGGAAGCGGGAAATCCAGTCCAGCTTCCGGGGCTTTTCTATGGTGAGCCCATTTTGTCTGTGCAAAGTCTCTCCCCTCGCCTGCAGCATTGCCCATTTGAGACTATGCTTGAAGTCGGGAATATTTGACTGAAGTCGATCATCCCCTTCTATTGTTTTCACGCCCATGAGCGTTTAAAACCATCGCACGAGCAACAAACTGTTGCAGCCTGCCCTTTACCGCAACTCATGAGACGGGATAACAATCCGGATTTGAAAAGGTTTAGCAAGTGATGTCGCGTATGTCCTCACAGTCGCAATCGATCGAGACTCGCCTTAGGGCCTGTGCTGAAGACGTGACCCAGAAACTGGAGCGCCTGCTATCGGAAGATCCCAGAGGGGCTGAGCAATATCGCCCGCCCAGACTGCTCGAAGCGATGCGGCATGGGGTGCTCAATGGCGGCAAGCGCATTCGCCCCTTTCTGATGATCGAAACGGCAAGGATGCTCGGCTACGAGCATCCCGGCGTCATGCGCGCAGCCTGCGCGCTGGAATGCGTACACAGCTACAGCCTGATTCATGACGACCTGCCGGCGATGGATGACGATGCCCTGCGTCGCGGCAAACCGACGGTGCATGTGGCTTTTGATGAAGCGACCGCGATTCTGGCAGGCGACAGCCTGCTCACCATTGCCTTTGACATCATGGCCGATGAAAAGACCCATTATAAGGCGGAAGTGCGGACCGAGCTGGTGCGCGGACTGGCACAGAATGCCGGCATCGGCGGCATGGCCGGTGGCCAGAGCCTTGATATTGCCTCGGAAGGCAAAAGCATCACCGAAGGGGAAATCCGCCAGCTGGAACAGATGAAAACCGGCGCTCTGCTGCGCTTTGCCTGCGAGGCCGGTGCCATGCTGGCAGAAGCCAGCGCCAAGGAACGCGCAGCGGTCACCCGCTTTGGCACGATCATCGGACTGGCCTTCCAGCTTGCCGATGATCTGCTCGATGTCACCGCCACCTCGGCCCAGCTGGGCAAAACCGCAGGCAAGGATCTGAAGGCGGAAAAGGCAACCCTCGTCAGCCTGCTCGGCATCGAGGCCACGCGCACCGAGCTCAACAAGCTGATAGCCGAGGCTGAATCCCTGCTCGCCCCCTTCGGCAGCAATGCCGAAACGCTGGCGGCCACGGCCCGTTTCATCGCAACGCGCAAAAACTGATCATCTCGCAACTGGCGCACGGCAGCCCCACGATTGGCCCCCGACAGGCCCGCTTCAGGCCCATAACAGACCATGGTCTTGGCTAGCGTTGGCCGAACCGCTTTTCGATATAGTCGAGCACCATATTGTGGAAGTCTTCCGCGATCTTCGGACCGCGCAGGGTTGCCACTTTCTCTCCATCCACAAAGACCGGAGCGGACGGTGTTTCCCCCGTTCCGGGCAGGGAAATGCCGATATCGGCATGCTTGGACTCCCCCGGACCATTGACGATGCACCCCATCACCGCAACATTGAGCGCTTCGACGCCGGGATATTGCTCCCGCCAGACCGGCATATTGTCGCGAATATCGCTTTGGATCGCCTGCGCCAGCTCCTGAAAGACCGTCGAGGTCGTCCGCCCGCACCCCGGACAGGCCGCAACGATCGGCACGAAAGAGCGAAAGCCCATGCATTGCAACAGCTCCTGAGCCACCTGCACCTCGCGGGTGCGATCCCCGCCCGGATCTGGCGTCAGCGACACCCGGATGGTATCGCCGATACCCTGCTGCAACACCAGCCCCATGGACGCAGCCGAAGCGACGATCCCCTTGGTGCCCATGCCCGCCTCGGTAAGCCCCAGATGCAGCGCATAGTCAGAGCGGCGGGACAACTCGGTATTGACTGCAATCAGATCCTGTACCTGAGAGACCTTGGCCGACAGAATGATCTTGTCTGCCCCCATCCCCAGTTCCTCGGCCCGTTCAGCCGAAAGCAGAGCAGACTGGATGATGGCTTCATGCATGACCTTTTGCGCTGACATCGGATCTTCGCTCACCGAATTCTCATCCATCAGACGGGTCAGCAGTTCCTGATCCAGCGACCCCCAGTTGACGCCAATCCGAACCGGCTTGTCATAGCGATTGGCCAGCTCGATCAGAGCCGAAAACTGCTTGTCACGTTTATCCTTGAAGCCGACATTGCCCGGATTGATGCGATATTTGTCCAGCGCTTCGGCACAGGCGGGATTTTCACCCAGCAGCTTGTGGCCGATATAGTGGAAGTCGCCCACCAGCGGCACTGCGATCCCCAGCCTCAGCAGGCGCTCCTTGATATGGGGCACAGCCTTTGCCGCCTCATCGCGATCCACAGTGATGCGCACCAGTTCCGAGCCTGCCCGATGCAGGGCCGCCACCTGCGCCACCGTGCTGTCCACATCGGCAGTGTCCGTATTGGTCATGGATTGCACGACGATTGGCGCGCCACCGCCCACGACAACATCCCCCACCCTGACAGCATGCGTGATACGGCGGGGCAAAGGAGCGGTGAGATAAGGACTGGCACCAGCGGACGAGCTTGACAAAAGAGACATGGAACCTCTCTTTCCAGTATCCAGGCAACCAGAGGCCACGGATACCGGCGGGGATTAAAATGAGCTGAATTTATATGACAAACTGCGCCCAATGACGCAAGCCATCTGAGGCAGGCAATGAAGAAGCCACACAATCGGCTCTGCGAACGAATGTGGGGCGGAAAACGGATACGGGGCGGATTTCATCCGCATTGCCTCCCCGAACCAGCACTTAAGAATCGCTCTCCAGTTTCTGGCACGCTTCGCAAAGACCACGGATCTCCATTACCGGCGCATTGGGATTGAACCGGGCCTTGCTGGCAATGGTATCGATCAGGCCACCAAGACTTTCAGACTGGAATTCAGCCGCCCGGCCGCACTTGTCGCAGAGCAGAAAGATGGTTGCCTGACCATGGAGATGGTGGCCATGCGCGCTTTCGCTACAGGCGACATAGGCATTCCGGCTCTCGATCCGGTGGATGATGCCATGCTGCATAAGGAATTCCAGCGCCCGATAGATCGACACCGGGGCGAGCATCGTCTCGCCCTTTTCCTTGCGCTCCTTGTTCAGCTGGTTGAGAATGTCATAAGCGCTCGCAGGAACATGACTGCCCGCCAGCACCCGCAACACCGCCTGACGCTGGTCTGTAAGACGCACGCCCTTTTCAGCGCAAACGCTCTTTGCGTCGCTCAGAACCCGGTCTATGCAAAAACTGTGGTCATGTTCGCTCAGTTCGATCATTGCATTATCCTCTACAGCTCACAAAGGAAGCCAGCTTTCAAAACCGGCTTCAGCCAGCTCTGCCTGCGCATTCCAACTGTCTGAGCAATTCTGCCTCAACACCGGCCATCTTTCCGAGACACAACGCCAAATCATCACCCGTCTGATTTTGCACATCCATGATGCCTTGCCAAGTATCGAGCCCGGCCAAACAGCCTATCAACATGGGAAAAATGTCACAGCAGATGCTGCCTGCTCACTATCTGCCAGCTGTCCGGAAAGTGAAAAGCCTTGAGCCAAAGAAGCCAGCCGGAAAAGCGATGAGACAGATCAGGCCGTGTGGACTTGCTCGATATTGAGGAGATTGCGCATATCCCCTTCCTTGGCGGTAAGGTCTGCCAGAGTATATTTATCAAGGGCATCAAGGAAGGATTCCAGCGCGTCATTGAGCGCGTGGTTGAAATCGCACATGGAAAGCAGCGGGCAATCATAGCTGCCTTCATCAAAGCAGTCGGCGAGATGGAAATTCTCTTCTGCGGCGCGAATGATCTGCCCCAGCGTGATGTCCGACGGAGCCTTGGCCAGCTTCAGCCCGCCATTGCGGCCACGATGGGTGGTAATGAAGCCATTGGAAACCAGAATCGGCAATATCTTGAAGAGGTGATATTCGGAAATGCCAAACACCTGGGCAATCTCGCTGACCTTGGCAAATTCCTCCTTCTTGGTGGCGCAATACATCAGAATGCGTACAGAATAATTCGCCTGTTGAGTCAATCTCATAATTTCACCACCTGCCTGTTGGCGCTACCAAAAGGTTCCAGCTAGTTGCCTATAACTTTTGCAACCTTTTATCCCTTTTCAGCCGGTCCTTCAATCCCGCCCGGGAATCACTCAAGGAATTCGTTCCTCAATATAGGAACAATTTCTGAATATGTCATGGTTTAAAGGACCACTTTCTTCACTTGCACTTTGAAGAATCGGCCCCTGTTGCTTGCGAAAGCTCTTCGGCCCAGCGAATAGACCAGTCTGCCAGTGGCTGCAGCAAAGAATAAAGCTCGCGCCCCAGCCCGGTCAGCGCATAGCCCTCTGTGGTCTTTTCGATCAGACCGGCTTCGCGCAAATCCTTGATGCGGCTGTTCAGAATGGAGGGGGAAATGGTCTCGCATTGTTCCTGCAAGGCCCTGAAGGTGGCCGCGCCCTTGCTGAGATTCCAGATGATGCCCATGGCCCAGCGGCGGCCCAGCAAATCAAATGCAGCCATGACCGGGGCTCCGCTCTGGGAGCCTCGGACAGGGTTTCCGGGGCGTGGTATCGCCATATTTAGCTCTTTTCCTTATCTGTGTCGGCAACAACACTAACGCAAAGAAACGAAAAGGAAAGCACCTTTTGCCACGCCCAAGCTGCGGACCGTTACGACGCCCGAAGCTTTCTTTTCTCGTTCAGAGACAAACCACCCACACCGATATTGTCGCAGTCGAGCTGTTCGATGAAAACAATGAAGGACTGCTCGGGGATATTGGTGATTCTGGCGGCGGACTCGGTGACGCTCTTGATGAATTCAGTTTTCTGCTGCCGATCGATCTGGTCGGCGCCCAAAGTCATGGTGATAACGGGCATGATAGGCTCCAGTCCAACAATGAAGAAAAATCAACCGCTACACTTTTCGTAGCAGTCAGACACTATCATGCTACTAAAAATGTAGCAACACGTTTCTGACATGACTTTTATGCATTATTCTCGCAGCTCAAACCGGTGCCAAATCCGCAGAGAAAGTGCGACATCTCACCTTTTTTCTTTGATTTCGAGAAAGAATGATGAAAAGCTCATTCTGAAAAACCAAAAAGAGAACCATAATCAAACCGCATGCCATGCTGAATTATCTCCCCTCGCTTTCTGCCCTGCGCGCCTTTGAAGCCGCCGCCCGCCATCTCAGCTTCACCAAGGCGGCGAGCGAATTGGGCGTTACCCAGAGCGCCATTTCCCGCCAGATGCGTTCCATGGAAGATCTGCTCGGCCTGCGCCTGTTCGAACGCACCGGCTCCGGTCTGGTGCTGACCGAGGCAGGCGCGGTCTATGCCCACAAGATCCGCACCAAATTGCAGGATATCGAAACGGCCACGCTGGAATTGCTGGCCTATCGAGGTCAGGGCGGCGAGTTGACCATTGCCTGCCTGCCAACGCTCGGAGCAAGATGGCTGGTGCCGCGCCTGACCAAATTCACCACCGCGCATCCTGAAATCCTCATTCAGATCGTCACCAAGCTTGAGCCATTCCAGTTTGAGGGCAGCGATATCGACGCCGCCTTTCACTTTGGCGAGAGCGCCTGGCCCAATGCCCTGACAGATGAGTTGATGCCGGAATATGTCGTGCCCATGGCCCATCCGGCCCTGAAGGACGAACTGGAGCAAGTCGGCTTGCAGGAGCTTCTGCTGCGCCATCCGCTACTACAGGCAACCTCCCGCCCCTCGCTCTGGTCTCACTGGTTCAGCCAGACCGGCCTCACACACCCCAACCCGCATGTCGGTCCGCGCTTTGAGCATTTCCACATGGTCATTCGCGCTGCCGCTTCGAAAATGGGGATCGCTGTGCTGCCCAAATTGCTGGCCGAGGAAGAATTGGCCAGTGGCGAGCTGGTGCAGCTGGACGAGCATCTGACCCCGTCCAATGGCGACTATTATTTTGTCTATCCGCAATCCAAGCGCGCCAGCCCCAATCTTCAGACTTTCCGCACATGGGTGATGCGCGAAGCCCTTGTAACCAAAAAGAAAATGAACAGCGCCCTCTCCTGACAAGCGAGAGGGCCTATAAACAAATCTCATGCGCGATTGAAATTTCATCGCTTCCAGCGCCCTCGCATCAGAACTACTATTGCCGCAATTGACGCTTGCCTTCATGACAGACACACTTCCCTGTCAGAGGCAACATCAGGAGCAATGGCTTATGTGCGCGAAACCGACTTTCACATGGGATGACCCCTTCCTATTTCATCAGCAACTGAGCGATGAAGAGCGCATGATCATGGATGCTGCGCGCGCTTTCTGCGATGACAAGCTGATGCCCCGCATTCTTGAGGCCAACCGCAAGGAGACATTCGATCTCGCCATCATGCGGGAAATGGGCGAACAGGGCTTTCTTGGCCCCACCATCGAGGAAGATTATGGCTGCGCAGGCGTCAACCATGTCGCCTACGGCCTGATTGCAAGGGAAATCGAAAGGGTGGATTCAGGCTATCGCTCGGCCATGTCGGTCCAGTCCTCGCTGGTCATGCACCCCATCCATGCCTATGGCAGCCAAGAGCAGAAGAGCGCCTATCTGCCAAAGCTGGCAAGCGGCGAACTGATCGGCTGTTTCGGGCTGACCGAGCCGGACCACGGCTCCGATCCCGGCTCGATGGTCACCCGCGCCAGCAAGGTCGAGGGCGGCTACCGGCTGAATGGTGCCAAGATGTGGATCACCAATTCCCCCCTCGCCGACATCGCCATCGTCTGGGCCAAATCCGATGCCCATGACGGCAAGATCAAGGGCTTCATCGTCAAGGCAGACAGTGAGGGCTATTCCGCCCCGAAGATTGAAGGCAAAATGAGCCTCAAGGCCTCGATCACCGGTGAGATCGTCCTGAGGGACGTCTTTGTGCCGGACGATCACCTCCTGCCCAATGTCGAGGGCCTTGCCGGACCATTCGGCTGCCTCAACAAGGCCCGCTATGGCATCGCTTGGGGCGTGCTGGGTGCTGCGGAATTTTGCTGGCATGCCGCCCGTCAATATACGCTGGACCGCAAACAGTTCGGCCGCCCGCTGGCCCAGACCCAGCTTGTCCAGCTCAAGCTGGCAGACATGCAGACCGAGATCACTCTTGGCCTGCAAGCCGCCCTGCGCGTTGGCCGGATGATGGATGACGGCAATTGCCCGGTGGAGAATGTCTCGCTCATCAAGCGCAACAATGCTGGCAAGGCGCTCGCCATCGCCCGCACCGCCCGCGACATGCATGGCGGCAACGGGGTCTCGGACGAGTTCCACATCATGCGCCACATGGTCAATCTGGAAAGCGTCAACACCTATGAGGGCACCCACGATATTCACGCCCTGATTCTGGGGCGGGCCCAGACTGGCCTTCAGGCCTTCTTCTGAGTTTTTTCGCGCTTCATCTCTCTGGCAGGCAGGGATCCCGCCAGAGAGATGAGCCGAGCATTTCAATCAAACAACCAATAGCATCCAGCAACCGCAGCTCCGTCCGTTAGAGCCCCAAAGCGGTTCCATCAAAAGAAAAGGACAGCGACATGACGCTGACAACAGGCGCAAACCTACTGGTGGATTGCCTTCTCGAACAGGGCGCGCGCACCATTTTCGGCGTGCCCGGCGAAAGCTATCTATCGGTATTGAACGCCATCCATGATGCCCCCTCCCTGCGCTATATCAATGCCCGTCAGGAAGGCGGCGCCTCGATGATGGCCGATGCCTGGTCCAAGCTGACTGGCGAGGTTGGCCTGTGCATGGTCACCCGCGGCCCCGGCGCAACCAATGCAAGCTCCGGGGTTCATGTCGCCTTTCAGGATTCTACCCCCATGATTCTGCTGATCGGTCAGGTCGCCAGCGACCAGATCGAACGTGAAGCCTTTCAGGAAATCGACTATCGCCGCATGTTCGGCCAGATGGCCAAATGGGTTGCCCAGATCGATGAAGCGGACCGCATTCCCGAATATATCGCCCGCGCCTATCGCACCGCTCTTTCCGGTCGCCCCGGCCCGGTGGTGCTGGCCCTGCCCGAAGACATGCTGGTAACCGAAGTGGAACAACCCGCCCGCCTGCCCTCCCGGGCAAAGCCCGCAGACAGCGCCCCTTCCGCCAACGCCATGCAGGAACTGCAAGAATTGATAGCCGCTGCCAAGCGTCCCTTCATGATTGTTGGTGGCGGCGGCTGGTCACTCAAGGCCAAACAAGCCGTTACCAGCTTTGCCGAACAGAATGGCATTCCCGTCGGCACATCCTTCCGCTGTCAGGATTATTTCCCCAACACCCACCCCAATTTTGCGGGCCATGTTGGCATCGGCATCGACCCGGCGCTCGCCGCGCGGATCAAGCAGAGCGATGTGCTTCTCGTGCTCGGCGCCCGCCTTGGCGAGATGACCACCTCCGGCTACACCCTGATCAACACCCCGGTTCCGAGCCAGACCCTGATCCATATCCATGCCGATCCGGAAGAATTGGGCCGGGTTTATGAACCGGCTCTGGCCATCGCCGCCCGCCATGAAACCATGGCCCTGATGCTCGGCGCACTCGGACAAATCCGCAAGGCTGGCGATGCCGCTTGGGTGGCAGATGCCAATGCAGGCTATGAGGCTTTCAGCGCCATTCCGGAACGCAAACTACCCGGTGATGTGCAAATGGCCGAAATCATGAAACATGTGGAAGCCAACACGCCCGACAATACAGTCTTTACCAACGGCGCGGGCAATTATGCCATCTGGCTGCATCGCTTCATCAAATATCGCGGCTGGCGCACCCAGCTCGCCCCGACCTCAGGTTCGATGGGCTATGGCATGCCCGCCGTAGTCGCCGCAGCCATCGAGGACCCTTCCCGCCCGGCGATCTGCTTTGCTGGTGACGGCTGCTTCCAGATGACCTGTCAGGAATTTGCCACCGCCGCACAGGAAGGTGCCCCCATCAAGGTGATTGTCGTCAACAATTCCATGTATGGCACCATCCGCATGCATCAGGAGCGGGAATATCCGACCCGCATTTCCGGCACGCTTTTGCGCAACCCCGACTTTGCCGCCATGGCAGCCGCCATGGGTGGGCATGCGGAAAAAGTGGTCAAGACAGAAGAATTCCCTGAGGCCTTTGCCCGCATGATGGCCCATGATGGTCCGGCCCTCATCGAGATCATCACCGATCCGGAAGCCCTGACGCCGGTCAAGACCATCACCGACTTCCGCAACAAAAACTGATCTGCAAAGAACAACAAAACTATGAACAGGGGCGCGGCGCGCGCCCTTGCCACCTCGGCGAAACGGCTCGCCTTTCAATCTTTTCAACAGCGGCGATAGTCGTCTTCCAGACGAACGATATCATCCTCGGCAAGATGGTCTCCGATTTGCACCTCGATGAAAATGAGAGGCTCTTTCCCGTCGTTGAAAACCCTGTGCGGTATCTGGCGCGGCACGAAGACAGAATGTCTGGCAGATACCCTGAACTCGTCCCCACCGATTGTCACCAGACCTTGCCCGGCAACCACGACCCAATGTTCTGATCTGTGCTCGTGATATTGCAGGGACACGCGCTGTCCGGCTGCGATTTCGATTCTCTTGACCACAAAAGCATTGTCCGATCCAAGAACATGCCAGTTCCCCCATGGGCGGGTATCGGCCTCCCCCGCGTGATAGTCAAAATTATCCATACCAACCTCCAGATAGCGGATAATTGCCTTGATCAACGTCACTGTGAGCTGTCGAAGGCGGAATTTCTAGAGCGCAGGGAGTGTTAATTACAGCATATTTGGGCTAATACTGGAGCCGCAAACGCTTCTGCCCATCCAAGAGAACTATTATCAAGGGTTCGACGGAAGTCATGGCTGCCCCGAGCCGTCTGCTGTGCAATAACACGCCGCATCAAAAGGGGGGAGCGAACAGCGTGCTGACACAAAAGACACTCTACGCTCTGCAATCAGCCGGCAAGTTGAGCAGAAAGCCAACCCGGCACAAGACGAAGACGGTTGGAGATAATCGAAAATGACGAAATCAGCAAGGAATTGGGCTGTCGCCATCGCAATGGCAACAACTCTGTTCACCTCAGGCGCGCAGGCAGCGCGCACGGATATCGTGCTGGGCGTCCGCCTGGAGCCACCGCATCTGGACCCCACGGCAGGGGCTGCGGCTGCAATTGACGAAATCACCTATGCCAACATATTCGAAGGCCTGACCCGCATTGACGAGCATGGAGCCGTCAAACCGGCGCTGGCAGAAAGCTGGTCCATTTCCGCCGACGGCCTGACCTATGATTTCAAATTGCATGAAGGCGTCAAATTCCACGATGGTACGGATTTCGATGCCGACGACGTGGTCTTCTCGCTCGACCGTGCCCGTGGTGAAGCATCGGTAAACGCCCAGAAGGCCCTCTTCGAACCGATCGACACTGTCGTGGCCAAGGACAAATATACCGTAGAGATGACCCTCAAGCGCCCCACCGGCGCGATGCTGTTCAATCTTGGCTGGGGCGATGCAATCATGGTTGCGTCGGAAAGCGCCGAGAACAACAAGAGCAATCCGGTCGGAACCGGCCCCTTCAAGCTGGGCAAATGGATCAAGGGCGATTCCATCACGCTGGTCAGAAATCCCGATTATTGGGGAACGCCAGCCAAACTGGAAAAGGCCACCTTCAAGATCGTCGCCGATGCGGCTGCAAGCCTTGCCGCTCTGATGGCTGGCGATGTCGATGCCTTCCCGATCTTTCCGGCTCCGGAAATGCTGGCGCAATTTGAAAATGATCCGCGTTTCAAGGTCGTCATCGGCACCACGGAAGGGGAAACCATTCTGGCCATCAACAATGGTGTCAAACCCTTTGATGACATCCGCGTGCGCAAGGCGCTGGCCTATGCCATCAACCGCCAGTCTCTGATCGATGGCGCCATGTTTGGTTATGGCACCCTGATCGGTTCCCACTTCGCGCCTCACAATCCGGCCTATCTCGATCTGTCCCATGTCTATGACTATGATCCGGAAAAGGCCAAGGCGCTGCTCAAGGAAGCCGGGCTCGAGAAGGGCTTCAAGGCCCGCCTGTTCCTGCCCCCCACCGACTATGCCCGCCGCTCGGGCCTGATCATTGCCTCGGACCTGAAAAAGGTCGGCATCGAGCTGGAAATGATCAATGTCGAATGGGCACAGTGGCTGAGCAATGTCTTCAAGGGCAAGGATTATGATCTAACCATCATTTCCCATACCGAACCGATGGATATCGATATCTACGCCCGCGACGACTATTATTTCAATTACAAGAGCGATGATTTCAAGGCCATCATCACCAGCCTCAACGCCACGGCCGATGAAGCCAAACGCACCGAACTGTTGCATCAGGCCCAGAAGAAGCTCAGCGACGATGCCGTCAATAGCTTCCTGTTCCAGCTCGCCAAAACCGGCGTCTGGAATGCCAAGATCAAGGGCCTGTGGGCCAACGCCCCCATTCAGGCCAATGACCTGACCCAGGTAGAATGGATGGACTAACAGACCAATTCGGTTTAAAGACCTTCGGGTATGGCGGCAATGATCTGCCATACCCGTTTTCGCATCACTGTCCGGCAGATTGCAGCCCATTGCCATGATCACCTATTCCCTGCGCCGTTTTGCTTCTCTCTGCGTGACCCTCGTGGCGGCCTCGCTCTTCATTTTCGCTGTCATGGAAGTTCTGCCCGGCGATCCGGCCCAACTGATTCTCGGCATCAATGCGCAGAAAGACACGCTGGCTGCCCTGCGTGAGCAACTGGGGCTCAATCTGCCTCTGATCAGCCGCTACTGGCTCTGGATCAGCGGCATGCTGCAAGGGGATTTTGGCACCAGCTACACCTATTCGGTGCCGGTCATCGAGCTGATCGGGGAAAGACTGACCGTTTCCTTCCCGCTCGCCCTGATCGCCCTTGCCCTCTCCACGCTGGTAGCCCTGCCTCTGGGCATTTTGGCGGCCAGCAACCATGGCCGCTGGCCCGATGTCAGCCTGATCAGCGCAACGCAGATTGGCATAGCCATTCCCAATTTCTGGTTTGCCATGCTGCTGGTTCTGATTTTCGCGGTCATTCTGGGCTGGTTTCCCTCTGGCGGCTTCCCCGGCTGGGAAGCAGGCCTGTGGCCCGCCTTCAAGGCACTGCTGCTGCCCGCCATCGCGCTTGCCCTGCCGCAGGCCTCGATCCTTGTGCGCATCATGCGATCCTCAATGCTTGAGGTTTTGCACGAAGACTATATGCGCACTGCCCGCGCCAAGGGGCTCAATCTGCGCCAGACCCTTGCCCGCCACGGCCTGCGCAATGCCCTCATTCCGGTCATCACCATCATGGGGCTGCAATTTTCCTTCCTGCTGGCCGGAACGGTCATCATCGAGAATGTCTTCTCCCTGCCCGGCCTTGGCAGACTGATCTTTCAGGCCATCAACCAGCGCGACCTGATCACGGTAAAGGCTGTCATCATGCTGCTGGTGGCAACCGTCATATTCGTCAATTTCCTCGTGGACATCACCTATGGCCTGATCGATCCGCGACTGCATCGCAGGCAGATGAGCCAATGACCAAGCCGCATCTCTTCTCGACGGACGCTCACAGATATCGCAGCTTTCTTGCCAAGGGCATGCATTCGCCCTCCTTTGTCATTGGCGGGATCATTACGCTGTTCTTCGTCGCCATCGCCGTCATCTCCCTGTTCTGGACGCCCCATGACGCGCTTTCGGTCAACATCGCCGAACGGCTCAAGCCGATCAGCGCCAGCCACTGGCTCGGCACCGACCATTATGGCCATGATCTCTTTTCCATGATCATGCTGGGCGCGCGCAATTCCATCGCCGTGGCCCTTGTCGCCGTTGGCATTGGCGCAGGCCTCGGCGTGCCGCTGGGCAGTTGGGCTGCGGCCAAGGGGGGCTGGCTCGATGAAGCCATCATGCGCACAGGCGATTTCATCTTCGCCTTCCCCGCCATCATTTCGGCCATCATGATCACCGCCCTTGCTGGCCCCGGCGCCATCAATGCCATCATCGCCATCGGCATCTTCAACATTCCGGTCTTTGCCCGTCTGGCCCGCGGCGCGGCGCTCAGCCTGTGGACGCGGGAATTCATCCTCGCCGCCCGCCTCTCCGGCAAGGGCTCTGCACGTATCACCATCGAGCATATTCTGCCCAATATCGCCAATCTGCTGATCGTTCAGGGCACCATTCAATTCTCCCTTGGCATATTGGCCGAAGCGGGCCTCTCTTATGTCGGCCTTGGCACCCAGCCTCCAATGCCCAGTTGGGGCAAGATGCTGTCCGAAGCCCAGACATGGCTGATGATGGCGCCCCAGCTGGCCATCATCCCCGGCATGGCGATCATTCTGACCGTGCTGGGTCTCAATCTTCTGGGCGATGGTCTGCGCGACATGCTCGACCCCAAAATCCGCTCAAGCCTCGATATCGGCGGGAGCAAAGCATCATGAGCCTCCTGACGCTGGACAAAGTCAGCCTCACCATCGGCGACAAACCCATATTGAAGGATATCTCCTTCTCGCTCGAGCCCGGCCAATGCCTTGGACTGGTGGGAGAATCTGGCTCTGGCAAGAGCCTGACGGCGCTCTCCATCATGCAGCTTCTGCCGCGCCAGAGCCAGCTTTCCGGCTCCATCCAACTGGCAGGGGAAAATCTGGCAGACCTGTCCGAACGCCAGCTTTGCGGCTGGCGCGGCAACCGCATGGGCATGATCTTTCAGGAGCCGATGACAGCGCTCAATCCGCTCAAGGCCATCGGCGCTCAGGTGGAAGAATGCATCCTCCAGCATAGTCCGATGACCCGTCATGAAGCGCAACAGCAGGCACGAAAGCAGCTGGAACGGGTCGGCCTCAACTCCGCAACCGTCGCCCCGGACCGCTTCCCGCACCAGCTTTCCGGCGGCCAGCGTCAACGCGTGGTCATCGCCATGGCCATCGCCATGAAGCCGGATCTGATCATCGCGGATGAGCCGACCACGGCGCTCGATGTCACCTCACAGGCCGAAATCCTGCAATTGCTGCGCACCCTGATGAGCGAGGATCAGTCGGCCCTGATGCTGATCTCCCACGATCTCGCCGTCGTCGCCGACATGGCCCATGCCATCGCCATCATGAAGAAGGGCAGGATCGTCGAGCATGGCCCGCTTCCCGACCTGTTCGATGCCCTCAACCATCCTTACAGCAAAAAGCTGTTCGAAGCTTCGACCCACAAGCCCAAGCGGCAGAAGCCGCCGGTCTTCAGCGATGATCCGTCGCTTGAACCGCTCACTCCGGTTCTTTCGGCCAGTTCCGTGTTGCGCACCTATCCGCTGCCACGCCAGTTCCCCTCTTTAAGGCGCAGAAGCACGCGCGCCGTCGATGGTGTAGATCTGACCATTCACAAAGGCCAGAGCATTGGTCTGGTTGGCGAATCCGGCTGCGGAAAATCCACCCTCGCCCGCACGCTTCTAGGGCTTGAGGCCCCGCAGGCCGGTGAAATCCGCGTCGGTCGCCATGATCCCTATTCGGCCAACAGACAGGATCTGCAACAGGTCCGGCGCGACATCCAGATCGTCTTTCAGGACCCCAACGGCTCCTTCAACCCCCGCCACAAGATCGGCCGCTCCATCGCCGAACCGCTCTATCTGTTCCAAAGGGAAGTGAGCCGCGAGGAACGGGACGAACGCATCGCCTCCAGCCTCAAACAGGTAGGCCTTGCCGCAGAAGACGCCGAGAAATTCCCCCATGAATTTTCCGGTGGTGAACGCCAGCGCATCGCCATCGCTCGTGCCCTCATCACCCGTCCGCGCCTGATCATCGCCGACGAACCCGTCTCGGCCCTTGATGTCTCCATCCGCGCCCAGATACTCGATCTCTTCACCGATCTGCGCGACCGGCTCGATCTGTCCTATCTCTTCATCAGCCACGACCTCTCCGTCGTGCGCGCCGTCACCGATGAAGTCATGGTCATGTATCGCGGCAAGATCATCGAGCGCGGCCGCACCGAAACAGTGTTCCAGACCCCGCAGCAGCCCTACACCCGCACCCTCATCAAAGCCGCCCCCGACCTGCACAAAACCATCGCCAGAAGACGCAAAGAGGCTGAGTAGGACGTGCAAAACTGATGGTGATGCATGTCGGGAATGCGGACATTTGAGACATTAGCTGCGGAGCCGAAATTTCATAGCGCGGTGTGAGCTTCCGGCAAAACGGGCGGATTGCGGTCATTCCCGTAGATGCGAGAGATTTGATGCCGCAGGCTAAAGCTGCCATTCAAGAGACCTCGAGGCACATCTAGACTGTGGCCGAGTTCGGGCGGAGAGTAGAATTTCGATGCGGTCAAAACGAATGGCCAGAATGGGGCTGAAATCGGCAAAAATATATTTCAATCTTTCCAGAGACGTTCATCCGCTACCGCCAGAATGTCGTGGGAAAGCACGGGATCTGAAAGTACCATTTCAGCCCATTTTAATGTGTCTGGGCTTGGGTACATGAGTTTGCCGATCGCGCCAGCGTCATTTACCCAAATTTCTTCCCTCATAAGCCTTTGTTCTTTAGCAACTTTTAGAGTTTTAAGAATTTCCGTTCCAAGTAAAGAGAACGAAATAAAATTACGCGGATCTGTTCTATATTCCATTATGGTTCGGATGTTTCTTGCAAATGAGGCAACTAGAATTGAGGACGCTGTTTCATAGATGCTATATCCACTGCCTAAAGATAGCTCGACAACAGATTTACCATAATCTGTCAGCTTATATCCAAGTTCCAGCAAAATTTCTTTAACTTCCAATACTGGGTCAGAATTTGAAATTTGAGCTTCACTATTGAAGCGCTCATTGAGCGGATTTACAAATAGGCGCTTTGCTAAGATTAAAGGAAATTCATTTGCCATCAATCCTTGTGAAACAGCTTCAAATTTTGCTTGCTCAATTAGATCACGATCACTTGGATCGGTTTTTCCCATGAGCGCTAAAGCAACAATCTGGCCATTGTTTACACCCTTATCAAAATCTGCTTGCATGGGCTTTTCATTGGCTAGATCGGCGAAATTGCGTGCTAAAGCCACACCATCCATGTTGGACAATGCTGAGAATGTATCTTGTAGGACACAGCCCTTTTCTGTCAGGTTTAACCGGTTTGCACTCAAGACAAACGATACTATGCCTATCATCCCTCCAAAAAAACCTAGGACAAATTTATCTTGCCAAAAATCTGCTGGGATTCCGAAGTTACTCTGGTAAATGCCATACGGCATTCGAACCAAATCAATAGTTTGCTTTGTAACTTTTTTCCTTACTCCTCCAAACATGTCTAACCCTCCGCGAGAAGAAAAATAATTTTGTTCAAAATAGAGATTTCTACTTTTGGTAGCAAACTGTGCTTTAGTGTTCTGAATGAATATACTGGCTTCATCTGAATTTAGGGATACGACCAAAGCGAAGTTTAAACTAATAACTTGAGGCCTATGGGCCGTCTTCTACGAGCCCTTAATTGCTGTTCCACAGAAGCTATTTATCGCAAGTCCACTTCCTCAGCGCAGACATTCCGTGCTAACTGGTAACAATCTATCGATTGGAGGTTAGGCTATGACGCATCTGAGAGTGAGAGGGCTCCCACCCAACGATTCAGGCCGGCTACTTGTACGCCTTAATTCAAAGTATCGAGCAGGCATTCCGCGCTATGGTATCGCATTGATAACAAATCAGGCCAACAAGAAGTCCGTTAAAGCACTGGTTCTTGGACATGATAAACAAACCGCCATCTATATGCCGTATGATATCAGAGATGCTCTTTGCGTAGAAAAGGATGGCTTCCTTGAATTTACAATTCAAAAAGTCGGATGGGTAGGAAAGATTTGTTGGCTTCTTACGACACTAGATCCTGCTGTTCGTATCCCAGCTTGGCTCGCGCTATTATCTATATGTTTGGGTGTCTTAGGAGTTGCTCTTTCCCTGTTTAGTTTGAAGTGAAAAATATCACGCGACTGCATAACGATGAATGTCGAAAAGGTCTGCAGAGCCGTTGTTTCCTATGCTTCAATGTTGCAGCATCAACGAACGGCAGCTTTTGGGAAGCGCGTCGGAGCCGCCCTTGATCAATCGAACGCCGGCTTTGGGCCGCGTTTTCTGGCCCCCGTTGTAGCATCAGCGCATGATCCTTCAATTCAAAGGTCTCTAATGGGCTCCAAACAGACCTTCTAAAAACAGTCGTCCAACAAAAAGGGAAAAACCCGCCGGATTGCTCCGGCGGGCTGAATTTTTACCTTTTAAAACCGCTCTTATGCCTATTGGGCGCCTATTTGGCGCGGTAGGCCTTGAGGCGGTCGAGGATGGCCGGGTCGCCCTCACCGCGTTCGGCGGATTTGACGGCCGGGGCCAGCTTGCTGGCCAGTTCCTTGCCAAGCTCAACGCCCCACTGGTCATAGCTGTTCACACCCCAGACGACGCCCTGAACGAAAACCTTGTGTTCATAAAGCGCAATCAGGCGGCCGAGCATTTTCGGCGTCAGCTGATCATAAAATAGCAGCGAGGTTGGACGGTTGCCCGGAAAGACCTTGTGCGGCACGAGGGTTGCCACTTCCTCAGGCGTTTTGCCCGAAGCTTCCAGCTGCGCTCTTGCCTCATCGGCTGTGCGGCCAAAGGCCAGCGCCTCCACCTGAGCAAAGCAGTTGGAAAGCAGCAATTCATGCTGCCCCTCGTCGGCGTCCGTCGGCTTGGCCGCCACGAGGAATTCGCATGGAATGATATCATGGCCCTGATGCAGTTCCTGATAAAAGGCATGCTGACCGTTGGTGCCCGACTGCCCCCAGATGACCGGACCGGAAGAGCGCAGGATGTCAGAACCATCGCGGCGCACCCGCTTACCGTTGGATTCCATATCCAGCTGCTGCAGGAAGGCGGAGAAACATTCAAGCCGCTGGTCATAAGGCAGAACGGCAACCGAGCTGCACGCCCAGATATTGCGATACCATAGCCCCAGAGCGGCCAGCAGCATCGGCAAATTCTGACGGAAGGGCGCGGTTTCGAAATGCTGGTCCATCGAGCGGGCTCCGGCGAGGAACTCCTCAAAGCCTTCCGGCCCGATGGCGATCATCACCGGCAGGCCGATGGCCGACCAGACCGAATAACGCCCGCCGACCCAGTCCCAGAATTCAAACATCCGCTCGGTGCTGATGCCAAAGCCTTCCACGCCTTCCTTGTTGGTGGAAAGGGCGGCAAAATGATCCCCGACCGCCTCTTCGCCAAGGGCAGCCACAAGCCAGGCCTTGGCGGCGCGGGCGTTGGTCATGGTTTCCTGCGTGGTGAAGGTTTTCGAGGCCACCAGAAACAAGGTACGGGCCGGATCCAGCACCTTGAGCGTATCGCCCATATGCGCGCCATCGACGTTGGAGACGAAATGCACCCGTGGCCCGTCATGAAAGGCAGCAAGCCCCGCCGTTACCATATGCGGCCCAAGGTCGGAGCCGCCAATGCCGATATTGACCACATCGGTAAAGGGTTTGCCATCTCTGGCCGCAATAGCCCCCTCGCGCACGCCCTTGGCAAAAGCGTAGAGCCGCTCCTTAACGGCATTCACATCCGCTACGATGGCCTGCCCATTGACCACAAGATCCTCGCTGACGCTGCCGCGCAAGGCGATATGCAGCACGGAACGATTTTCCGTATTGTTGATGGCAACGCCAGCCTTCATTTCGGCATAACGCTCCGCCACTCCGGCCTGCAGCATGAGATTTTCAAGCAGCATCAGGGTTTTGTCCTGGATGCGGTTGCGCGAATAGTCAAGCGTCAGGCACCCGTCCATTTCTGCGGAATAGCGATTGAACCTGTCCCCGTCCTCAGCGAAGGCTGAACGCAGGGTAAAATCCGACAATTCCTGACGATGGCGGACCAGATCGGACCAGACGACTTCCAGAGAGCTCATTTTCAACCCCAATCAATTGCTTTGAAATCTTACACACTTGTAGAACCAATATGTGACAAGTCATTTGAGTTCCATCAACAATGCAATTCAAGTTCGCACTTTTCCACGCGAACCCTTCTGCCTCCCTCAAGAGGAAAACATTCCCCCTGCCTGCTAAAAAGCATCAATTTTTGTCTGAATATGTCAAGCTGATTGTAGAAATTCCGCCTATGCAATTAAGATGGAAGCGGTGGCTGATTCGACCATTCGGGCCAGCGCAGGGCCCATAACGCAGCCATAACAGGAAGAAACCTGATCAGCAGGAGAGTCTGGTGAGAAATATCGTCGTTTCCATTGTTTCGGTAATTATCCTTGTTTTTCTGGCGCTGCTGCTGCTGCCCGCTTTTCTCTCCACCGATTATCTCAAGGCGCAGGTGGTCAAGCTGGTCAGGGACCAGTCGGGCCTTACTCTTGCCATTGATGGCGATGTGTCCCTCTCCTTCATCACCGGCGTCAAACTGGCGACCCAGAATGTCTCGCTTCAGGACCGGCAGGGCCAACCGCTTTTCTCGGTCCGGCAGCTCGATTTCGGGCTCGCGCTCTCTCCCCTTCTTAATGGCAAGGCCGACATAACCGGCATCACACTTGACCAGCCGGTGATCACCATCACTCAGGGCGGCTCAAACTCGCAAGAAACCGCACCGAATGGACAAGCCACAGCCCAGCCCTCCCAGCCACAGGGCGGAGCGGCTGGCCAAACGAGCCAGACAGACCAGTCGGGCGACATTGATCTCTCGGCCCTCAGCATCAGGCGTCTGGTCATCAACGATGCCCAGATTGTCACCATCGATGACGGCGGTCATGCCAGCAGTCTCATAACCGGTCTTGATGCCACCATCCGCATTCCCGATTTCAATGGCAGCGCCGAAATGGAGGCAACCCTGCCCTACAAGGGCCGTTCCCTGTCCATTCTTGCCAGCCTTGCCAATATGGCAAAGGCGATCAATGGCCAGTCCTCGCGTCTGGATATCAGCCTTGAGAGCGATCTCGTCAAGGCAAAGGCAACCGGTGATCTGGCCCTGAAAAGCGAAGAGCTGTTCACGGCCAATTACGGCATCGATATCGGCAATGTTACCCAGTTCTTGAGCTGGATGGGCATTGGCGCGGACGCGCTGGATGTGAAGTCGGCAAGCGCCAAAGGCTCGCTGGTGGCACTGGGCAATGAAATCCGGCTGCCCGGCCTAACCATGGCGCTGGACAAGCAGACACTCAAGGCAGCAGCCCGCATTTTCACCGCAACCAAGCAGGAGCGCCCGGTCCTTCGTCTTGCCCTTGACGGCTCCACATTCAATTTCGACGAAATATTGAAGGCCACACCAGCAGCCACCCAAACCGGCAGCAACGGCGATGCGGACCAGTCTGCATCATCAGGCGGCAAGGCAGAAACCCCACCGGACATTTCCTTCCTCAACGACTTTGACGCAACGCTTGATGCGCGCGTCGGTCGCCTCACCTATCAGGGCCAGGCCTTAAGGCAGGTCAAGCTGTTGGCGCAGGTGATGGATGGCAAGCTTTCGGTCAATCTCAAATCCGCCAATCTGGCAAACGGCAGCCTCAGCGGCAAGATCTCGGGCAATGCCGAGCAGCTCATCTGGTCCGGTTCAATGACCGCCCGCGATCTGGACATCAAGGAGCTTGCCCAACTGGCCGGGCAGCAGAGCCCTCTGTCAGGGCAGCTTTCAGCCGATGTGAATTTTGCCGCTCAGGGCCTCACCGCCGATGAAATCACACGCAAAGGCAATATCGCCGGCACCGTAACCTTGCAGAAGGGGCAATATGCCAATCCCGCGCTGCAATCGGCCGTACCCAACCGCAAGACCGGCACGATCAGCGATCTTTCAAGCCGGATTACCATCACCAATCTGGATGATCCGATTGATATATCCGGAGACTTCAAATGGAATGGCGACGCCATCCGCTACAAGAGCAAGATCGGGCTGGGCGAGTATCTCGCCAACCAGCCGGTGACGACGAATATTTCGCTTGAGGCGACAAGAGTATCCCTCGCCCTTGCCGGAAAGATCGATCCCAAAGCAGGCAGCCTGTCGGGCAGCAAGCTGACCATTGATGCCAAATCCAGCAAACAGCTGCTGGCATGGCTGGGACATGAGGTCAACAGCGGCACGCCCAATCTGCCCGTCCATTTCTCCGGTCTGCTCGATCTCAAAGGCAACAGGAGCGCGCTCAACAAGATGGAACTGCGGCTGGGCCAGACCAGCGGCACCGGCAATCTGGTCTTTGTCTCGGGTTCCATTCCGGCCCTGTCGGGCAAACTGGCTTTTGAAAAGCTGGACGCAACCCCTTTCATGGGCAATGGCCAGCAGCAGGGCCAGCAGCAGGGCCAACAACAGGGTCAGGCACAAGCCGGACCGGCAGCAAACAGCAGCAGCAACTCGGCTGGATGGGATCAGAGCCCGATCGATTTCTCCGGCCTCAACAGCCTGAAGGCCGATCTGGCCTTCACCGCCAAGACCCTGATTGCCCGCGACATCACGATGGGACCGGTCAATCTTGACGTCAAAATCGAAGCCGGACAGCTCCTCACAACCCTCAATCAGATCGCCCTTTACGGCGGTAAGGGCAATGGCCAGATCACAATCGACGCCAAAACCAAACCGGCAAGGATGGCGGCCAAATTCACCCTCTCACAGTTGAATATGAAACCCTTCCTCACAGATACCATCGGCATGCGTTATCTGGCAGGCAAGGGCGCGGTGAATCTGGACCTGACAGCGCAGGGCGCAAGTCAGGCCGACATCATCAGACAGCTGAACGGCACCAGCAGCCTTGAAATGCGCGACGGCCAGATACATGGCATCAACATCCCGCGCATGCTGAGAAGTCTGCAGGGCAACATTCTGGATGGCTGGGCCTCCGCCGAAGCACAGACGACAGACTTTTCGGCGCTGACAGCCAGTTTCACCTTTGCCAACGGTGTGGCCAGCAACAACGACCTTGCCATGCTCAGCCCGCTGCTGCGCCTTTCCGGCGCCGGTTCGATCAATCTTCCGCAAATGACCATCAACTATAAGGCAACGCCGAAGGTCATCGCCAAGCTCAAGGGTCAGGGAGGGCCGGTCAACGCCGATGGTGTACCGATTCCGATCATCATCGAAGGCCCGCTCACCAAGCCGCGCATCTATCCCGACATTCCCGGCATTCTGGAAAATCCTCAGGCCATTCTGCAGTCGCTCGAGCAAATGGGCGACACGGGAAAATCGGCCTCCAAGGCAATCCAGAAGATCGAGAAGAATGTCAACAAGGAACTGCAAAAGCAGTCCGAAAAGCTCGGTGTCGATCTGAACCAGCTGCTGCAGCCAAACAAGGCCAACAAGCAGAATAACAATGGCACCCGGCAGCAAAATCTGGGAGAGGATATCTTCAAGGATATCACCAAGGGACTGTTCGGCAACTGAGCGCCGCTATTGCCAAGGCAGCCCGCATGACAAGCAGCAGGATCAGCAAAACTGGTCTTGCCTTCATGCAAAGGCATGCGCTGGCATTTTGCACAATTTGAGCTGACAATTTGCGCAATTCCTGGCGATTTTTATAAAAGATAACGCCTTACGATTGATCCGTGAGTGCGGTTAATTCCCTGCATCATCAAGCCAGCCATGCATAAAGGGAGCCAAGCCATATGATGCAATTGCCAGATCAGGATACACCGCCAGCCATTCACCTGCTCGGCGTTCCCCTTCAGGATGGAACCCATGAAAAGGGCTGCCTCATGGGCCCGGATGCCTTGCGCACAGCCGGAATTATCGAAACACTTGAACAGCTTGGCTTTGAATGCGTCGATCATGGCAATCTCGCCCCGCAAAGGATCACCCCGGCAGGAAAACCCGCTGGCAATGCTCTGGAATTTGATTCCATCGCAGGCTGGACCCGCACGCTGGCCGAGAAGGCCTATCATCTAGTCAGAACCGGCTTCCCCCTTTTCATGGGTGGCGACCATTCCCTTTCCATGGGGTCGGTCGCAGGCGTTGCGCGCCATGCCGCAGAACAGCAAAAAGACCTGTTCGTGCTCTGGCTTGATGCTCATACCGACTTCAATACCCCCCTTACCTCCATATCGGGCAATATGCACGGCATGTCGGTCGCAGCCTTCTGCGGATTGCCAGAGCTGAGCGCTGTCTATGAGCAGCCGCTGGTTCACCCAGTCGCCCCCTCTCAGGTGCATATGATGGGTATCCGCAGCATCGACCAGAAGGAACGCGACCTTTTGCGCCAGCATCAGGTCAAGATCAATGACATGCGGGTGCTCGATGAAATGGGCGTCATTCGCCCTCTGATGGAATTGATCGATGAAGTGAAATCCCGCGACGCGATGCTGCATGTCAGCCTCGATGTGGATTTTCTTGATCCCGAGATTGCCCCGGCGGTCGGCACCACCGTGCCCGGTGGCGCAACCCTGCGCGAGGCCCACCTGATCATGGAACTGCTGCATGAAAGCGGCTGCGTCACATCCCTCGATCTGGTCGAACTCAATCCGTTTCTGGATCACAGAGGCAAGACCGCAGAGCTGCTGACCGATCTGACGGCATCCCTGTTCGGGCGCAAGATCTTCGACCGACCAACCAGACGCCCCGGCCCGCGACACCGCCGCTTCTGACCCTGCCAATCAAGCGATTTGCTATCCCTTTTGGCAAATTTGCCAAGACCTAACATCCTGATCGCGTTGATTAACTGGACAAACATCTTTTCGTGCCTAATGTTGAAGGAAACGACACGGACCTTTGCATCAAAAACAGGCCTGACGATCAGGCCTTGCCAGACGGCAGGTCATAACGGCACGAGGAAACGCACCCATGCAAGACAATGATAGCAAACAGGATGATGCTCCGCTTCGCATCGCACTGGTGGCCCATGACGCCAAGAAGGATGACATCGTTGACTGGGTCGGCAAGCATCTCAATCTGCTCAGAAAGGCGACCTTTGTCGGCACCGGCACCACTGGCGGACGCATCAAGAAAGCCTTCCCGGAACTCGACATCACGCCGCTTTTCTCCGGCCCTTTGGGTGGCGATCAGCAGATCGGCGCGATGATCGCCGAAGGCAAGCTCGATGGCCTCATCTTCTTTGTCGACCCTCTCTCCCCCATGCCTCATGATGTGGATGTCAAGGCGCTCAACCGTCTGGCTGTGGTCTATGACCTGCCGATGGCCCAGAGCCGCAGCTCGGCCAACATGATCATCCGTGGCATGATGATGGAAAAATACGGCACTATCGATTTCTGAGAGGTGGTAACCCGTCTCAAAGACAAAAAGGCCGCCGGGGATCATGAAAATCCCGGCGGCCTTTTTGTTATCCAATCTATGGCCAGCGATCAGCTCTCGCGCACCACATAGACCGAGCATTTGGAATGGCGCACCACCCGCGCGGCATTCGGACCGATGAGATAGTCCGAAAGCTCAGGTTTGTGCGCACCGATCACGATGAGATCGGCACCAGCCTGCTCGGCAGTTTCCAGAATCTCCTCATAGATCGAGCCGGAAGCCACGATATGGCGCAGATCGGCCACCTTGTCGTCACCCAGAATATCGGCAACGCGCTTTTTGAGGGCCACCTTGGCATCCTGCACTGCCTGATTCTGGAAATTCTCGTCGAAATAGGATCCGACGAGAGAAATCCGGAAATTGGGCACGACCGCCACGATATCAAGCCGGGCATTCTCCAGCTTGGCGATCTTGTTCGCAGTGGTGAGCACCTGTTCATCATTCTCCTGACTGATGTCAAGGGCACATAATACGGTGTTGATCATGCAGGCTTCTCCTCCTTGCGCCCGGTGCGTGCGCGCTGGAGCATGTAAACGCCACCAAGCAACAGCAGGCCCGGAATATAGATCAGATCCTTGGGCAACTGGTCTGCCTTGATTTCCGCATGGGTGATCTTCACCGGATCGTCGGCATAGAAGTCGAAGCCTCCCAGCGTTTCAAAGAATTGCGTACCCGGCATGGGTTCATCAAGCTTGGCAACGCCATCTTCATCGATCACGGTGAGGCCAAGAGCCGCAAGACGTGCCTCGCCGCCTTCTTCATTGCCAGAAGTGATCACCAGCGTCGTTTCCTTGGTTGATCCCGTATCGAAATCCGGCCCGGCGATATTGAGCCGCATGTCATGCCCCTGCGGGATCTTGCCAAAGGCCTCGGACACCTGTTCCGGCTCCACCACCTCGAAGGGAGGCTGGATCCGGTTCATGAAGAAGTCCGGACGGAACAGAATGAAGGCGATCAACACCAGAGCCACGCTCTCATAGACGCGGCTCTTGGTGACAAAATAGCCCATCGTGCCCGCCGTAAAGGCAAGCACCGCTATCATGCCAATGATCGCAACCAGCAGACCCTGATACCAGGTCACTTCATACCAGAGCAGATCGGTGTTGAAGATGAACACAAATGGCAAGGCAACCGTACGGAGCGAATAGAAGAAGGCGGTAAAGCCCGTCTTGATCGCATCGCCCCCCGACACCGCAGCCGCGGCAAAGGAGGCCAGCCCCACAGGCGGCGTCACGTCGGCCATGATGCCGAAATAGAAGACGAACAGATGCACCGCGATCAACGGCACCACCAGTCCGGACTGCGCCCCCAGTTGGACGACCACACCGGCCATCAGCGAGGAAACCACGATATAGTTCGCCGTGGTGGGAAGCCCCATACCCAGCACCAGCGACAGCATGGCGACAAAGATCAGCATCAGAACGAGGTTGCCCCCGGACATCAGCTCGACCAGATCAGCCATCACCTGTCCGATACCGGTCAGCGTCACGGTACCCACGATCACGCCAGCCGTTGCCGTGGCAAGACCGATGCCGATCATGTTGCGCGACCCGTCGATCATGCCAATGCCCAGATCATTGACCCCGGCCTTGAAGGCATTCACATATTCATTTTCCCCACGGAACAGCGCCTTGAGCGGACGCTGGGTCAACAGGATGACAAACAGCAGCGCCGTCGCCCAGAAGGCAGAAAGCCCCGGCGACTTCTGCTCGATCATCAGGAAATAGACCAGCACGACGATCGGCAGCAGGAAATAGAGGCCCGATTTGTAGATATCCTTCACCTCGGGCAAAACGATGTCCTTGGCATTGGGATCATCGGGCAGCAAATCTTCGCCCGATGCGGCCAGCTTGAGCAACAGCAGATAAGCAACAAAGACGATGGCAGCCAATATCCAGCTTGCGCCTTCGGGCACCATCGAGACGACGAGGCCAATCGGATATTTGATGCCATAGCAGATGGCGGCAAAACCGATGAAGAAGAACAGCATCCCCAGAATGGTCCGCATGGTTGAAACGGCTTTGGTGCCGATGGTCGGCATATTCCGCTTCACCGCTTCCAGATGGACGATATAGACCAGAGCGACATAGGAAAGGATCGCCGGCAGGAAGGCATGGGTGATCACTTCCATATAGGAAATGCCCACATATTCCACCATCAGAAAGGCCGCAGCCCCCATCACCGGAGGCATGATCTGGCCGTTCACCGAGGAGGCCACCTCGACCGAGCCAGCCTGCTCGGAGGTAAAGCCCACCCGCTTCATCAGCGGAATGGTGAAGGTACCGGTGGTCACCACATTGGCAATGGAAGAACCTGAGATGAGGCCGGTTGCCGCAGAGCCGACAACAGCAGCCTTGGCAGGTCCGCCCTTCAGATGACCAAGCGCAGCGAAAGCCATCTTGATGAAATAGTTGCCCGCTCCGGCCTTGTCCAGCAAGGCGCCAAACAGCACGAACAGGAACACGAACTTGGTGGAAACCCCGAGCGCAATGCCGAATACGCCCTCAGACGTGATCCACATATGGCTCATCGCCTTCTTGAGCGAAGCCCCTTTCCAGCGGATGACTTCGGGCACCCATTCAGACGAGCCGAAAAAGACGTATACGAGGAAAATGACCGCGATGGTCGCCATGGCCGGGCCAAGCGCACGTCGCGCCGCTTCAAACAGCAGCAGCAAACCGGCAAGCGCCACCCATTTGTCGACATCGTCGGCCAGACCGCCGTTATTGACGACCTTCTGATAGAAGAAAAGGCCGTAAAGCGCGATGAAAGTCCCCACCAGAGCGAAGATCCAGTCCTGCACCGGAATATGGTGCCGCGGACTGCTCTTGAGTGCAGGATAGGCCATATAGGCAAGGAAAATGGCAAAGGCCAGATGCACCTGACGCGAATTGTTGATCAGATCCGAAGGAAGCACATAGTTGGAAATCGGAGAGGCCAGCAAAACCTGAAAGACAGCCCATACAAGGGCCACGATGGCCAAAAAGGTCCCCACAGGACCAACCGGATTCCGCGCTCCCGCATCCGTTGAGGCAACCAGATCCTGAAGTTCTTCTTCAGAAAGTGGACGCCCAGACGCTTTTTTCTGTGACATTGATTGCAGCCCCCAACCATCGCTCCAAAGCGCGATCTCATTCTTACCGAAACTGCCAGACCATCCCGCCGGACTATTTCACCAGCCCGCGTCACAAGCCTTTTTCAGAATACAGTTTCATCAGCGCCGATCGGCGATAGCATATTATTCATTATGGAAAACCAAACCCGAACGAACCGGGTTCAGCCTGGACAGTGATTGGCAGGCTTCGGAGCGCCAAGCCCCGAAGCCAGAAAAACAGAGGCGAATTACATCCAGCCTTTTTCTTTGTAATATTTCACTGCACCCGGATGCAGAGGAGCGGACAGGCCGTCCTTGATCATTTCTTCCGGCTTCAGGTGAGCGAATGCAGGATGCAGCTTCTTGAAGGCATCAAAATTCTCGAAGACTGACTTAACAACCGTGTAAACGGCGTCTTCGGAAACCTGAGCGGAGGTCACCAGCGTGGCGCCAACGCCGAAGGTTTTCACATCGTCCGGATTGCCGCGATACATGCCGCCCGGAATGGTGGCGGAGCGATAGTAGGCATTGTCAGCGATGAGTTTCTCAACCGCAGCGCCATCAACGGCGACCAGAACGGAATCACAAGCCGTGGTTGCTTCCTGAATGGAACCGGACGGATGGCCAACGGTGTAAACCATGGCGTCGATCTGGTTGTCACACAGGGCAGCAGACTGCTCGGCAGCTTTCAGTTCGGTAGCCAGAGCGAAATCGTCCATGGTCCAGCCCAGAGCACCCATCAGAACTTCCATGGTGCCGCGCTGACCGGAACCCGGGTTGCCGATATTGACGCGTTTGCCCTTGAGGTCGGCGAAATTCTTCACGCCGGAATCAGCACGGGCAACAACGGTGAACGGCTCCGGATGGATCGAGAAGACAGCGCGCAGATCTTCAAAAGCACCCTTTTCTTCAAACTGGGAGGTACCATGATAGGCATGATACTGCCAGTCGGACTGAGCAACACCGAACTGCAGCTCACCATCACGAATCGTGTTGATGTTGTATACGGAGCCGCCAGTTGATTCGACCGAGCAACGGATGCCATGCTCTTTGCGGCCCTTGTTGACCAGACGGCAGATAGCGCCACCGGTTGGATAATAAACGCCGGTTACACCGCCGGTACCAATGGAAATAAAGCTTTCAGCAAAGGCAGCCTGAGAAAAGCTCAAGCCCGCAGCGACAGCCGCTGCAGTGATGGTCAATTTTTTCAACATAAAGTTCTCCCTGAGTTGATCGAAAGTTTGATTCAGACTTATTCAATCCCAAAACTCGCCATAGCGGTGGTTTCGGGTTTCAACTTCCTCGATTCTGGCACGAGCACTATCCCCAGCTCTAGCAACCAGCATTCCAACAAGTGTTTCAATTAGCACAAGCGTGGCAGCATAAGAAGAGAAGAATTGTGGACTCTCTGTCGGCAAGATAAAATTGGCCGACGCATAGGACAGCGCCGGGCATGAAATATCATCGGTGATAACAACGACATATGCACCGGCATCAGCCGCCATTTCCGCCGCGACAATGGCGCGTCTGGCATAGGGAGCCTTGGTTAGAATAATCACCGCATCCTGCTCGTTCAGTCCCACCATGGCCGAGCTGAGAGACGCCCCCATGCGTCCAGCAACCTTCCAGTTATCAGCAAAATAGCGCGCCAGATAGCCCAGATATTCCATGAATCCTGTGGAACTGAAGGCACCAAACAACAGCACCTGACGGGCATCATTGAGCCTGTCGACAACTTGCCCCAGTTGCTCCTGATTGATATCACGCTCCATTTTGCCAAGATTTTCAAGGCTTGCCGACACTTGCCGCTCGAAAAAAGAGCGGGCGTCCCCACTAGACCCGCTTTTGACGAGAAGACTGGCTCTCTCGGAAAAGGACATCGCCTGATGCCCGATTCGCTGGCGACACAATTCCTTCATCTCCTCATAACTGGCAAAGCCCAGCGTCTGGGAAAGACGGGTGAAGGTGGAAGGCGCCAGACCGGCCTTGGCTGAAACAGAACGTAAGGAATGGGTCGCGATATCCACTTCATGGTCAACCACGAAATCGGCGGCCTGCTTGAGGCGCTCGCTCAACTGGCCATATCGGCCAGATATCCTGTCCTGAATCGATTGCATGTCCGCGATGCCAGCTCCATCCAAAGTCGCACTGATTTCCATAAAATTCCAATTGTTTTATCGAAAGTCAATAGTTGAAACAAATGTTTCTTTGCTATATAACCCAGCCCTTAGGCCGCCTTGCCCATTCAACCGGCAAGAGCCGCCCCCCCCCATTGCTCCGGAGACTCCCCTCCGCCATAGATGCAGGCAATCCCATGTCCCACATTTTTCCTCGCCACACCAAATCCAGCCTCCCCACAGTAGACCACGGCAAAGGCGTTTACCTTTATGATACAGAAGGAAAATGCTATCTGGACGGGTCTGGAGGGGCAGCCGTCTCCTGTCTGGGGCACGGCGACAAGGATGTCATCGACGCGATCAAGCAGCAGCTTGACGCAGTACCCTTCGCCCATACCAGCTTTTTCACCTCCAAACCGGCAGAAGCTCTGGCTGACAAGCTGATCCAGCACGCTCCCAAGGGGCTGGATCGGGTCTATCCGGTCTCGGGTGGTTCCGAAGCGGTGGAAGCGGCTATCAAACTGGCGCGCCAGTATTTTCTGGAAATCGGCCAGCCCGAGCGCAGCCACATCATCGCCCGGCGCCAGAGCTATCACGGCAACACCCTTGGCGCTCTGGCAACCGGTGGCAACCTGTGGCGTCGCGAACCCTTTGCGCCCCTGATGATCGAAACCAGCCATATTTCTCCCTGCTACGAATATCGTGACCGCAAGGAGGGAGAGAGCAGTTTCGACTATGGCCAGCGCGTGGCCAACGAACTGGAAACGGAAATCCAGCGGGTCGGCCCTGAAAAGGTCATGGCCTTTTTTGCCGAACCGGTCGTCGGCGCAACTGCCGGCGCCTTGCCTCCCGTGGAAGGCTACTTCAAGCGCATCCGCGAAATCTGCGACCAATATGGCATCCTGTTGGTGCTGGATGAAGTCATGTGCGGCATGGGCCGCACCGGCAGCCTGTTTGCCTGCGAGCAGGATGGCATCGCACCGGATATCCTGACCACCGCCAAAGGCCTTGGCGCAGGCTATCAGCCAATCGGCGCGATGCTCTGCACGGACACCATCTATAAGGCCATCGAAGAAGGTACCGGCTTCTTCCAGCATGGTCACACCTATATCGGCCACCCGACAGCGGCGGCTGGCGCTCTGGCGGTTCTGACCAAGCTGACCGATGGCGGCATGGTGGATCGTGCCCGTGAAACCGGCAAGAAACTGCGCTCGGCGCTTGATCAAGCCTTCGGCGAGCATCCTTATGTTGGCGACATTCGCGGCCGCGGCATGTTCGTTGGCATCGAATTTGTCGAGGACAAGGCGAGCAAGAAACCGTTTGACCCAGCTCTGGCCACCGCCAAGAATCTCAAAAAGGCAACCTTCGAGGCAGGCCTCATTTGCTATCCGATGAGCGGCACCATCGATGGCAAATTCGGTGACCACATCCTGCTGGCCCCACCCTTCATTTATGAAGACGAGCATATTGATGAACTGGTCGGCAAATTGCAGATCGCCTTCAAGAAGGTGCTGCCATGACCATGACTGCTCAATATTCCCCCCTTGCAGAAATCATGATCGCGCCCAATGGTGCGCGCAAGGGCAAGGCGGATCATCCCGCCCTGCCCGTCACCATCGAGGAAACCGTTGCCACGGCCATCGCCTGTCATGAGGCAGGAGCGGACGGCATCCATGCCCATGTGCGCGATGGCGAAGGCAAGCATATTCTTGATGCGGGCCTCTATCGCGAGCTGCTCGCCGAGTTGAAACAGAATATCCCGGATTTCCAGGCCCAGATCACCACCGAAGCCGTTGGACAATATAGCCCGGCCGAGCAACGGGCACTGGTCGAGGCGGTCAACCCGTCTTCGGTTTCCATTTCCGTCAAGGAGATGCTGAGCGAGGGCGAATTGCCCCAAGTGAACCGCTTCTATCATGCTCAGGCTGAAAAGGGCACCGCCATCCAGCATATCCTTTACAGCAAGGAGGAAGTGGATATTCTGCTTGATCTCTGCACCCGCGGCGTAATTCCAGCCCAATCACTCCAATTGCTCTTCGTTCTGGGCCGCTATTCGGAAGGACAAGTCTCCTCCCCCGATGACCTGCTCGCCTTCATGCCCCGCAAGGAGGCTCTTGAGCAGCAATTGCAGATCAAGACAGACTGGGCCTGCTGCGCGTTTGGTGCCAGAGAAACAGAGTGCCTGCTGATGGCCGAGAAGCTCGGCGGCAAGTCACGCATCGGCTTTGAAAATAACATGACCAATCTCGATGGCTCTCTGGCCAGCGACAATGCCGACCGTGTCCGGGATCTGATCCGCGCCCGCCCGGCCCAGCGTTAACGCACCATTAACCATAAATGCAGAAAGAGGGGTTTGCCACGCAGAAACAAACATTGCTCAACTTTTCATTTTTATAGTGCTCTCAAATAGATACTGAAAAGTCGGACTTGGAATGAAGCGGGCTCCCCTCTATCGCATCCTGACGTTTCTGGTCATTGTGGTTTGCTGCATTCTGGCAAACAGGCAGGGCTGGTTTCAGCATGTCGATCACGCGATATCAGAACAGCGCATGGCCGCCAGTACGCATCCGGCTTCGGGCGACATCATTCTGCTGGAAATCGACAATAAAAGCCTGACCTCCATCGGCGTTTGGCCATGGAACCGCTCGATCTATGCCGATATCATCGACAAAAGCTTTCAGGCTGGCGCTGAAGAACTGGCCTTTGATATAGATTTCTCGTCCAATTCAACAGACAGTGAAGACGAGGCCTTCGCCAATGCCCTTGAAGAGGCAGACGGGCCGGTGACGCTTGCCGTATTCCAGCAATTTGCCACATCCCATATGGATGAGGAAACCATACGCTTCAATCGCCCCATTGAAAGGCTGGCGACACGCGCCTGGCTGGCCACCGTCAATGTCATTGCGGATCTGGACGGCATCGTGCGTTCCTTTCCTCTGGCCCAGTCCATTGAGGGCGAGATTTTCCCCTCGCTGACCAGCACGCTTGGCGGAACTCAGAATATCGTGGAAGCCAGCCAGATCATCAATTTCAACATCGACCCGGAAACCATCCCGACCTATTCGGTCATTGATCTGTTGCAGGACAAGCTGCCGCAAGACGCCCTGCAGGGGCGCAAGATACTGATCGGGGCCGGAGCGGCAGAATTGCGCGACACCATGGCCGTCCCGGTTTTTGGTGTTTTGAGCGGACCGAAACTCCAGATCGTTGCGGCAGAAAATCTGCTTCAGGGCACCAATCTGAAAAAGGCACCGGCCAGTTGGACCCATGGTCTGGCAGCCGCTCTGCTGGTGCCGATCGCCTTCATCCTGCTATTCAGAAAATTCAACAGCTTTGGCCGCATTGCCGGCCTTATCCTTGTGGCTGGCGGCGTTGAATGGCTCGGCTACCATCTCTATTCCAACGATCATATTTTGCTCGACACCGCGACGGTGCTGGCTATTTTGCTGATCACGGCCGCTGCCCTGACGCTGTTCGAGATCGGCGTCAAATCCTTCATGCTCACCCTGTCTCTCAAACATGGGCAGAGCATATCCGACCTGCTGGACACCATCGTGACCGATAGCCTCACAGGGATCGTTATCGTCGATGATGAAGGACGTGTTATGAGCGTCAGTCGGCAGGCACAGAAAATCTTTGCCGGCCTCGGCTACAAAACGCAAAAAGACATGCTGATGTCTGAGGCTCTTCCCGGAGAATTTGCCGACAGAATAAGGGACTGCCTCGACAAGAGCACCCCGGACCAGCCGCGCCGCTCCATGCAATCGCAGGAAATCAGACGCGGCGACAAAGTGCGCTATTTCGAATATTCCCTAACGCCTTCCTTCATCGCCCCGGACGGAGAAGATCTGCAAGAGGAAGGCAGACTGGTAACCCTGCTGTTTCAGGATATTACGGACAGCTATCTGGAGCAGAAGCGCCTTGAATATGCTGCCGACCACGACCCGCTGACTGACCTGCTCAACATGCAGGGCTTCTGCAACGCATTGGAAGCCCGCAATAGCACAGGCAAACCGCTCTCCCAGACGATGGTCTTTGCCTGTCAGGCACGACGTCTGGACAAGGTCAACCAGATGCTCGGCCCCGACTATAGCGAGATTCTCATCCGTCAGATCGGCCAGAGCCTTAAAGGGCTGGCGCAGTTCGACTGCATCGGCTGCACCAACCAGAAGACATTCCTGCTCGCCAGCCACAGCATCAAGACAGAAGACATGTCAAGCCTTGCAGAGACACTGCAGCAATGCCTTGAGACGCCATTTAACGTCCGCGGCCACAGCATCATCGTTGGTGCCCAGATCGGCGGTGCGGCCTTTGATGAAAGCGACATGCGAATTGCAAGAGATCTGGCAGAAGCTGCCATCATAGCTCTGGACCGCGCCCATGATTCCGGCGACAATTTGACGGTCTATTCACCAGCGCTCGCGGCCGAAGTGAAGCGGGAGCGTCTGCTTGAGCAGGAAATTCTGGGAGCGTTCGAGCGCGACGAATTCGAACTCTACTACCAGCCGCAAGTGGATCTGCAAAGCGGCAAGGTCGTTGGTTGCGAGGCGCTGGCACGCTGGAACCACAGCGAACTGGGCCTGATCCGGCCCGACCATTTCATCCCCATTCTGGAAGAGACCGGCAAGATTGTCGATCTTGGCCGCTGGATCATGAAAACAGCCTGTCAGGAAGCCATGAGCTGGCCGGAAGACGCGAGCGTTGCGGTGAATGTCTCGGCGGTGCAGTTCCAGCGCACCAACATCATGCAGGATATATGCGAAGCTCTTGATCTTTCCGGACTACCAAAGGAAAGACTTCACATCGAAATCACGGAATCGCTGTTCATCGCAGACTCGTCCGCTGTCATTGATCAGCTCAATGCAATCCGCAAACATGGCGTCAAGATCGCATTGGACGATTTCGGCACCGGCTATTCATCCCTGAGCTATATCCATCAGTTCCCGCTGGACAAGATCAAGATCGACAGGGCCTTCATCAAGGACCTCCCCTATTCAACGGAATCGATGGCAGTCATCAATGCGGTAACGGCGCTGGCGCAGGGATTTGACATGAAAATCATCGCCGAAGGCATGGAGAATGCCGAGCAGGCAGAGGCACTCCGTACCGCCGGTTGTCATCTCGGGCAGGGCTATTTCTTTGGCAAGCCGATGAATAGCGAAAACTTCTCAGCCTTCCTCATTCAAAATAACGCGAAGCTCAGGCTCAGTAATAATGACAGTAAGACTGGTAAACTGTCAGCTGTAATCGGCTAAATTACCAATAGAGCAAAATATATACCACTAATACCAGCAATTTCCGGAAAAATTTCACTACAAAAAAGCACGTCGGAAACCAAATTGCCTGTGGATTCTTGGTAGTATCGCGGTATCCAACCATATTGATAATATGATCTGTTTATTGAGTCGCATCGACGACAAAAAAATTGCAGATCTTTCAGTCTGCATTCCAGCCTCAATTATAAGAACAATATGGTGACTTTGAATGTCCACACGCATTTTCAGTGAGGATATAGACGATACCTCCTTGGAGAGAATGGCGAGCGTTGCTGCGCAAGCCTCCAGCTTCCTCAAGGCAATTGGACATGACGGGCGTCTGATGATTCTGTGCCATCTGGCAGATGGAGAAAAGTCCGTCACCCAATTGGAAGAGTTGCTGTCGGCCCGCCAGGCTGCCGTTTCCCAGCAGCTGTCGCGATTGCGCCTTGAAGGGCTTATTGAATCGCGCCGAGAAGGTAAATCGATTTACTATCATCTCACGGATAACAGAGCCAAACGGGTCATGGATCTGGTCTATGATCTTTTCTGCGGTGAACAAGGATAGCTGCAGAAAGAGCAATGAGAAGACACAACAAAGGCCGCTGATGCGGCCTTTATTCGTTTGTCATAACCGATCCGGCAATGTCATGCGTGCGTCAGCTCACTGGCCAACCTTGATGACACAGCCCTTTCTATAGGATTCCCAGGCAGCTTCGGCCAGCTCGATGGCCTTGAGACCGTCGATATGATCAGGATGCTTTTCATCCTGCCCGGAAATCACCCGACAGAAGGTCTGCAATTCCGCCTTGTAGGAAACAGCATAGCGCTCCTGGAAATAGTCAAGCAGAGGATCGCTGCGATAACCGGTCGCATTGGCCAGTGTCACCGACGTTCCTCGCAGGTTGTTGGCCCGAACCATTCCCTTGGAACCATGCACCTCGACGCGCTGGTCATAACCATAGCTCGAGCGACGGCTGTTGGTGATGATGGCAATCCGGCCTTTGGCAGACCGCAGGGTTGCTGTCGCCGTATCCAGATCTCCGATCAGCCCGATGGCCGGGTCGGTCAGAACGGAACCGGTGGCATAAACTTCAACAATTTCGTCATCCAGCACATAGCGCGCCATATCGAAATCATGGATCATCATGTCGACGAAAATACCGCCAGACGATTTCAGATAGTCCATGGAGGGAGCGGACGGATCGCGCGAGGTGATCTGCACCAGCTCAACCTCACCCACTTCGCCATTCTGGATATTGCGTTTGACAGCATTGAAGTTGGTATCAAAACGCCGGTTGAAACCGACCATCATCTTGACGCCAGCCTTCTCCACGGCAGCCACGCACTCACGAACCTTGTCCATATTCAGGTCGATCGGCTTTTCGCAGAAAATATGCTTGCCGCCATTGGCCGCTTCCAGAATCTGTTCCGCATGCTCATTGGCAGGCGACGCAATGATCACGGCATCGATATCGGGGTCGTCCACGATTTCCAGAAGCGAAGCACGGGCGGCCCCGGTCATGGCTTGAACATAAGCGGCAGCCTCATCGACCGGATCATGGATGGCGACAATCTCGACATTGTCGAGCGCGCTGACGGATCTGGCGTGAATTTGGCCAATGCGGCCGGCTCCCAAAAGACCGATACGGATCATATAGATTTCTCCAAGTTGCGTTTCTGCATGCTATTAGCGAAGTCGGAACACCCGCATATGACGGTCAAGAATCACAGCGTGCTGGTTCCGGCAGATGTCCACCGAATAGTTCTGACCATCGCTCAGGCGTAAGTGAGTTAGACCTTGGTATGGTTCAAATGGCACATTCCAGGTCAGATAGTCAAATAGATGGGCATGCTAAAGGTCACTTCCGGCCATTTTCTAACATATTGGACTTTGTGGGAATAGCGACGCCGAACCGATGGAAGCTATGCAGCAACGTCATATCGATTTTGTCCAGATATGAATTGCTCTCTTCTCTCGCGCCAGATTTCAAGCCAATTTGCCACCAAATACAAAAAAGGCGCCCGGAAAACCGGACGCCTGACAGTGATATTGACTGTGACACTGGCTGTGCCAAAAGAGAGCCAAAGCCCCCGTTATAACGGCTGCTTTAGCTGAAAATGGCGTTGAGCGAAGCACTCGGGCGCATGACCTTGGCCTTCTTCTCAACACAAGGATGATAATAACCGCCAATGTCAGCTGCAGCCCCCTGAGCATCGGCCAGCTCTTTGAGAATGTCCGTTTCCTTCTCTGCGAGTGCCTTGGCAATCGGAGCAAAATGGGCGGCCAGATCGGCATCGTCATTTTGCGCAGCCAGTGCTTCGGCCCAATAGCGGGCGAACCAGTAATGGCTGTCCCGGTTGTCCGGCTGACCAGCCTTGCGCGATGGCGATCTGTTATTGTCCAGAATGCCCTGTGTGGCCGCTTCCGCCGCAGCCCCCAGAACGGCCGCCTTGTCATTGCCCTTGCGATCGGCCAGATAATTCAGGCTTTCTCCCAATGCGCAGAATTCACCCATGGAATCCCAACGCAGGTGATTTTCCTCGACCAACTGCTGGACATGCTTCGGAGCAGAGCCCCCTGCACCGGTTTCAAACAGTCCGCCGCCATTCATCAGCTTGACGATGGACAGCATCTTGGCCGAGGTGCCCAGTTCCAGAATCGGGAACAGGTCGGTCAGATAGTCACGCAGCACGTTGCCGGTGATCGCGATGCTATCCTTGCCTGCGGTGATGGTTTCCAGAGAAGCGCGGGTTGCCTCGCGCGGAGCCATGATCTTGAACTTGTCAGCCACACCGGCAGCTTCAAGGGCCGGTTTGACATATTTGATCAGCTCGGCATCATGGGCGCGATTTTCATCGAGCCAGAAAATGGCCTCGAAACCGGTCAGACGCTGACGGTCGAGCGCAAGCTCGATCCAGTTTTCAATCGGTGCCTTCTTGGCGGTGGAAGAACGCCAGATGTCCCCGGCCTCTACCTCATGGCTATGCAACACATCCCCATTGGCCAGCACGATACGGATGGTGCCTTCCGAGGGAATTTCAAAGGTGGTCGGATGGGAACCATATTCCTCGGCCTTCTGCGCCATCAGGCCCACATTCTGCACGCTGCCCGCGGTTGCCGGATCCAGAGCGCCATTGGCTTTGAAGAAATTGATGGCTTCGTCATAGACCGGCGCGTAGCAATTGTCCGGGATCACGCAATTGACGTCGCCCTTCTCGCCCTTGGCATCCCAGCCCTTGCCACCGGCACGAATGAGCGCTGGCATCGAAGCATCGATGATGACGTCGGAAGGCACATGCAGGTTGGTGATGCCCTTGTCGCTGTCAACCATATAGATGGCCGGACGATCCGCAACCAGCACCTCGATATCGGCCTGGATCGCAGCCGCATTCGGCAGCGCGGCAATGCGGTTCAGCACATCGCCCATGCCCGAATTGGGATTGACCCCGGCAGCAGCCAGATCTGCCCCATATTTCTCGAAGACCGGAGCCAGCCAGGCCTTGACCGCATGGCCGAAAATGATCGGGTCGGACACTTTCATCATGGTCGCCTTCATATGCAGCGAGAACATGATGCCGTCATTCTTGGTTTTGGCGATTTCATCGGCGAGGAATGCCGACAATGCCTTGGCCGACATGAAAGTCGCATCGACCACTTCCCCTTCAGAAAGCTTCCAGCCGTCCTTGAGAACGGTCACGCTGCCATCCTTGCCGACAAATTCGATTTTTGCAGCGCCTGCCTGCCCTGCGGCAAGCGTGGCGGATGTCTCGTTGGCATAGAAATCACTGCCCGGCATGGACGAAACATGGGTCTTGCTGTCGGACACCCATTTGCCCATGGAATGCGGATTCTTCTGGGCGAAATTCTTGACCGCCTTGGCGGCGCGGCGATCGGAGTTGCCTTCGCGCAACACAGGGTTCACGGCCGATCCCTTGATCGCATCATAGCGCGCCCGCACAGACTTTTCTTCATCACTCTTGGGCTCTTCGGGATAGTCGGGCAGATCATAACCCTGCGCCTTGAGTTCCTCGATGGCGGCAACCAGCTGCGGCACGGAGGCGGAAATATTCGGCAGCTTGATCACGTTGGCTTCCGGCTTCTTGACCAGTTCGCCAAGTTCGGCCAGATCGTCGCTCTGGCGCTGTGCATCACTCAGCTTCTCGGGAAAGGCCGCGATGATGCGCCCGGCAAGGGAAATATCCTTGGTTCCGACGCTGATGCCCGCAGCCTCTGCAAAAGAGCGGATGATCGGCAGAAATGACGCGCTCGCCAGTTCCGGCGCTTCGTCAACAATAGTGTAAATGATGTCTGGGTTCGACTGATCGGCCATTTTGTCTACCTTTCCGGTTCTCGAAATCCGAGCATTCATGCAGGTTGCCTGTCAAGCCTGGCGAAATGGGGTCCGCAATCATTCCGGCGGGGAAAGATCCCGGAGCAAGCAAGCGCACTATGCGTCAACCTGTGATTGACGATCAAGTTAGCAATATGACGTCAATCCCGGTCAACGGCACTATATTGAGCACGCCCCCTTTGCGATCAAGTGTTTAGTCACTCCCGCAGGCCATTCCAATTCAACATCTGTCGCATGCGCCCCCTCAACATGGCAAGATTTGTCAGTTGCAGGAAATTGCCGGAAGCTTGCGGTGCAAACTCCTGTCTTGGCCCGCCTGGGCGGGGCGAATCTCTTGATACCGGCAAGGAGGATCAGAAATGCATGCCGCAGCAATCAAACTTAATATGCAGGGAATGGCGATCTGAAATCGACAGCCATGGCTTGCGATGCAACAGGCGATCCCTTAGGGTCGAGACAACCAAAGAAAAGAACAGAACGGGCGTCAGACCCGCCATCGCACAAGCAATCGCACGAAAGAAAATCATCATGAATCTCAGAGACAACAGCCTTCTGGAAACACGCGCCTATATCAACGGCGAATGGCTCAGCCTTGACGCCCGCTTCGATGTTCTCAACCCCGCAACGGGCGAAGTGATTGCGCAAGTGTCTGATTGCAGCATTGACCATGTCAAGGCCGCCATTGATGCCGCCTATGAAGCCCAGAAGCAATGGGCGCAATATACCGGCAAGGAGCGCGGCGCCATCCTGCGCAAATGGTTTGATCTGATGGTCGCCAATGCCGAGGATCTGGGCAAGATCCTCTGTGCCGAGATGGGCAAGCCCCTGCCAGAGGCTATCGGCGAAATCCATTATGGCGCGTCTTTCATCGAATGGTTCTCCGAGGAGGCAAAACGCGTTTATGGCGACATCATCCCCGGCCATCAGCGCGACAAGCGCCTGATGGTGCTCAAGCAACCGGTCGGCGTTGTCGGCTCCATCACGCCATGGAACTTCCCCAACGCGATGATCGCCCGCAAAGTCGCCCCGGCTCTGGCGGTGGGCTGCAGCTTCGTTGCCCGCCCTGCCGAACTGACCCCGCTCTCGGCCATTGCCATGGCCGTGCTGGCCGAAAGGGCAGGCGTTCCCAAGGGCGTCTTCAATGTCGTGCCGAACAGCCATTCGGCGGCAACGGGACAGGAACTTTGCGCCAACCCGAAGGTTGCCAAGATCACCTTCACCGGCTCGACCCGCGTCGGCAAGATCCTGATGCGTCAATGCGCCGATACCATCAAGAAGATGAGCATGGAACTGGGCGGCAACGCCCCCTTCATCGTCTTTGATGACGCAGATCTCGATGCCGCCGTCGAAGGGGCGATGATCGCCAAATATCGCAACAATGGCCAGACCTGCGTCTGCGCCAACCGGCTTTATGTTCAGGATGGCGTCTATGAAGCCTTCGCAGAGAAGCTGACCGCAGCAGTGGCCAGACTCAAGCCGGGCAACGGCATGGATGAGGGCGTCAATGTTGGCCCGCTGATCAATATGGATGCGGTCGAGAAGGTGGAAAGCCACCTCAAGGATGCGGCCGCCAAGGGTGCCAGACTGCTCACCGGCGGCTCCCGCCTTGGCGGCACCTTCTTCGAGCCGACAGTCATTGCCGATGTTCCCGCCGACGCCCTCGTCTCCAACGAGGAAACCTTCGGGCCGGTGGCTCCGCTCATCCGCTTCAAAACGGAAGAAGAAGTCATCGCCATGGCCAATGACACCGAATTCGGCCTTGCCGGCTATTTCTTCGCCAACGATCTTTCCCGTGTCTGGCGCGTCGCCGAAGCGATGGAAACCGGCATGGTGGGCGTCAATACCGGCCTTGTCTCGACCGAAGTGGCCCCCTTCGGCGGCATCAAGCAATCCGGCCTTGGGCGCGAAGGCTCCAAATATGGCGTCGAGGATTATCTCGAGGTCAAATATGTCTGTATTGGCGGCATCTGATCTGGCCCTGCCATTGCCTTTTCTGCGCCTTTCTACCGGCATGAAAAGACATCAGGATTGGCGCACCCGCCTCCCATAGAGGCGGGTTTTTGCCGCTCTGGCATCAAAAATAGCCCATCGCCTATTGTGCCGGAGGCCAGAACATGGCACTCAGTCGCCTCCTGAATAAAATGGCCCTTACCAGCAAAGATCGGATACCGGTATGAGCGAGCTCCCTGCCTGCCCGCAATGCGCGAGCACCTACACCTATGAAGACGGCGCCCTGCTGATCTGTCCTGAATGCGCCCATGAATGGTCGCTCAACCAGCAGAACGAGGAAGAAGGCGAAGCGACCATCCGCGATGCCAACGGCACCCCGCTTGCCGACGGCGACACGGTGACAGTGATCAAGGATCTCAAGATCAAGGGCACCAATGATGTGGTCAAGGTCGGCACCAAGGTGAAGAATATCCGCATCGTCGGCGGAGATCATGATATCGACTGCCGCATCCCCGGCATTGGCCCGATGGGGCTGAAATCGGAATTTGTCAAGAAAGTCGCCGACTGACGAAAAAGGCCTCCCGCGGGAGGCCTTTTCATTTGCTGCAGGTCGTCAGCACACAGATGCCATCAGAGCATCATGGAATGGTTGAGACCGCCATTGACATAGAGCACTTCGCCCGTCATGCCGCCAGAAGCATCGCTGAGCAGAAACTCAACGCTGCCTGCAATCTCTTCAGTGGTCACGGGACGCTTCAGGAAAGACCGGCGCGAAAGAATGGAATGCACCTTGCTGAAATCCGGCAATACCCGCGAAGCAGGTGTGCGCAGGGATCCGGCAGAAACGATGTTGGCACGAATGCCGCGCGCCCCAAGCTCGGAGGCAAGAATACGGTTGGTCTGCTCCAGCGCCGCCTTGGCAACGCCAATGGCATCATATCCGGGAATGACTTTCTCGCCACCAAGGAAGGAAAGCCCGACAATCGACTTGATATTGGGATTGCGCTTGAGCGCCTCATCGATGACCGCAATATAGGAATAGCAGCTGTCGCTCATCGTTTGCAGGAATTCTTCGCGGCTGGTACCGAGCAGCCCCTTGGTCGTCGTCACGCTCGATTTTGCAATGCAATAGACCAGCCCGGTCACATCATCCAGACCATCGAGATCCTCGAACGAGCCGGTATAATCCAGCTCGCGCACATCATGGCGCTGGGAAATCTGCATGAACTTGTCTTTGCGGCGCGTGGTCACCACCGTATCCCAGCCATGATCGGCCAGATGTTCGGCGATACCAAATCCGATCGAACGGCGCGAACTGACGCCGACAATCATCGCTTTGCCTACGGGCTGGGCGGCCTTCTCCTGATGAAATTCATAACGCGGCGCCTCATTGTCCGGCACCGGAGCCAGAAAATTCCGCTTATCGAGAAATGCGCTATATTTAAGGACCTGACCTTGCCAACCCATCGTCAATCGACCCACTTCTTTCATCCGGAACGGATGGTCTCCAGAAAAATCGCAAATTCTTGCTTTCATCAAACAGTCAAATGAGTGAAAGCAAAAACCCCAACAAATTCAAAACCGAATATGCAGCACAGATCCATGAGGACCAAAAAGACTGCCTTAGATACCACGCGTTCGAAACTGCAATATGACAAAATGACGGCATGGTGTGAATTCGCAACAGGCTTGTCCGACATCCACATCTACCCTTGGCCCAGAGGGTGAATTCACTTGTCTTCACCCCAACGCAGACCAATCAACAGCGTCACCGAGCTGTTGGGTTAAATATATGTCACAAATCGGAAGATGCCAACCAACCGATGCGTTTCACAAGCAGCGCCCAGCGGCAAAAACGCGAGGCCTCCGCAAGCATGTAACAAGCCGCATCAGAAAAAGGAAAAATCCAATAAGCCATTGAAATAATGGGAAAATACTATTTCAAAAACCATGCAATCAGCAACCGAACATCCATTGCCAGAATGCGATTCAAAACAATTTGAAACAATATTTGATAGCGCCAGCAGGACTGTTTCAACCTTCTGACACAGCTTTTGAGCCCTCGGGAATCAATTAACAGCACAGCCGCAAATCACGCACCAGAAGGCCCGCTCATGCAGCATCAAAAGGGCTAAGATCGACATCCTGATCATAGTTGACATCATCAAAGCCAAATCCATTCAGCTTCATGAAATCCCCCTTATAGCCGTCATAATCACCAAGCTGCTGGAATGTCTCGGGCCTCATTTGCGCCAATAGCTGCATAACCCGCGCCTGAACATCGGCGCGCATTTCCCGGTCATCAATCCGGACAAGGCGCTCGCCATCAACAGGAATGACGCCATCGGCACGATAGATATTATCCGCATAAAGCCTTTGCATCTGCTCGATGCAGCCCTCATGCAAACCCATTTCCTTCATCACCCGAAACAGCGCCAGCAGATAGGGCGACAGACCGGGAATAAAGACACTGGCCTTGGTCACCAAGGCCTTGCAGACCACCACATGCGCCTGCCCCCCGATCACCTCGAGTGCGGCATCGATCTTGTCGGCGCTCTTGTGCAGATGTGCCTTGGCGCGCCCCAGCGTTCCCTCATGATAGATGGCATGGGTGCATTGCGGCCCGACATAGGAAAAGGCCAATGTCTGGCATCCCTCGGCCAGAAGCCCTTCACCATCAAGAAACCTGATCCAGCTGACCCAGTCCTCGCCGCCCATGACTTTCACCGTATCCTCGATTTCCTGATCCGTGGCGGCAGGCAGGCACTGTTCCTCAAGGCAATCCCTCTCCAGATCGATGCTATAGCCACGGGTCTGCCCGCCGATTGGCTTGATCGCCGAGCGGATCAGCTCTCCTGTCTGCGGATCGGGCCGGGCACCGGTTGCCAGAGAATAAACCACCAGATCCACCGAACCGCCAAAATCTTCGCGAATATAGTCGGCAACTCTGGCCCGCATCTCCGGGGAGAAGGCATCGCCAACAAAATTGCGCGCGATAAGCCCTTCCTTTTCGGCCTGATGGCTGAAATGGACAAGATTATACCAGCCTGCCGTGCCGACGCCCTTCTCCGAAGGGCCTCGCTCGAAGGCAACCCCGATGCTGTCTGCCCGCGCTCCGCCGAAAGCAAGCGCGATGCGTGACGCCAGCCCGAAGCCGGACGACGCCCCCAGAACCAGCACCTTGCGCGGCCCTTTGGCGATCTGTGGGGCTTGACGAACATAGGCGATCTGCTCGGCAACGGCGCGGCCACAACCGACAGGATGGCAGGATTTGGCTACCTGCCCTTTGATAACAGGATGAATAATCATGATCTTCCAAGACAAACAGGTGATCAAAGCAGAGAGCAATCCGAGCCGCCTCTAGCCAACACACGCAGCCGACGGCGGCGAGGGCATCCCCGCTTGTGGTGTTTCGAAAATGCGAGAAAATCCCTCTTTATCGTCGATAGCGATCTGAGCCAAAAATGGCAACCGCAGGCGGAAGAATAGAAGACAGACTTACCCAAAAGGCCCGCCATTGAAGATGCAAATGGTTAGAAGCTGGTGCGCATGCGATAGCCGGGACAATAGACCAGCCGCACATGGGTGATCGGCGCCTCTGCCAGCCAGGTGCTGCGCTCTGTGGCAAACAGCGCTTCACCAATCGCAACATCGAAGGCTCTGGCCAGCTTGGCATCGGCCGAAACCGCAAAGAAGCTGGCGTCCCCGCCCGAATAGGGTGCATTTTGCACCAGCCATTCATTGGCGGTTTCCGCAAGGAGATCGGCTTTTTCAAAATCTGGCACAGCAGTCAGGCTGGTAAAGCGCTCTTCATAGATGAAGGGGCGGTTATCGGAGAAATGCACCGTTTCGGTATAGAGCAGCGGCGTTGCCTCACTCACCCGGAAGGCCCCAGCCAGAAAGGCTGGCAAGGAGCGATTTTCCCGGATCAGCAGGCTCTGACGATAGCTGCCGCCCTTCGCCTCCACCTCTTCGCGAATGATGGGAATGGTCAGAACGGCCTTATGCGGCGGATTGACAGCAACCCGCGTCCCTGCCTTGCGCTTGCGGGTCACGATACCGGCTGTTGCCAATTCACGCAGGGCGCGATTGACGGTGGTTCGGGCGCAATGGAATTCCTCGGCCAGATCGGCCTCGTTGGGGATCATCTCGCCCGGTTGCCAGATGCGCTCATTGATCCGCCGAAGCACCTCTTCCCGGATTTGGGTCCAACTGGTCCCTTCTTTCATCTTCACGCTCAAAATTCCTGCCTCAGCCGTCTCATCACTTCTCTATATCGCCTGCGAATCTCTTCTCCCCTGCTGTGTTTTCCATCTATAACCAAATGCCGCCCGGCAGACCAGACATCAGTTATAAGGCGATCATCTCCGGCAAATATCCAGCCATCCAGAATGTCGTCGCCCTTGCAGCCATCCAGCATCGGAGAGGATGCATCCAGCGCCAGCAGATCGGCATAATGCCCGCTCGCAATCGCCCCCGCCATACGCCCTGCGGCCTGCGCCCCACCAGTCAAAGCCGCATCATACAGCACCCGCCCGGTCGACCGCTCCGCAGTGGCAACGCTGGCGCGGCAACGATCCCGCAGGCGCTGGGAATATTCCAGCGTGCGCAATTCCTCAGACAGCGATATGCGAATGTTGGAATCCGACCCCAACCCAAGCTTTCCGCCCTTTGCCAGATAGCGCACCCCATTGAAGATGCCGTCGCCAAGGCTGGATTCGGTGATCGGACACAACCCTGCCACGGCTCCGGTCGCAGCCAGAGCATCGGTTTCCCTATCCGTCATCTGGGTGCAATGGATAAGGCACCAGTTCGGCTTGACGTCATGATTGTCAAGCAACCAGTCAACCGGCCGCTTGCCATAGGCAGCTTCCACCTCTTCCACTTCCTTGACCTGCTCGGCCAGATGCATATGCAGTGGCCGCGCCCCGGCAAGAGAAACGCAGGCAGAAAGAGCCTCGGGGGAAACCGCTCGCAGGGAATGGGGGGCCACCCCGATCAGGCTATCGCCTTCGGAACGCGAAGCCCCAAGACGGGCGACGGCCCTTGAAGCGCCCTCATGCAGCCGCGCAAAGCGCTCATAATCATTGCCAAAGCGGATCTGACCAGCGCCGAGTGGCCGCTGATCGCAACCGCCATATTGATAAAGCACCGGCAGCAGCGTTAGCCCGATGCCCGTTTGCTCCGCTGCCGCAACCACCCGTTCGGACAATTCGGCCAGATTGTCATAAGGCGTCCCGTCTGGCTGATGATGCACATAATGGAATTCCGCATTGCAGGCATAGCCAGCCTCCAGCATCTCCATCTGCACGAATGCCGTGATTGCCTCGATATCATCGGGCGAGAGAATATCAAGAAAGCGATACATGATCTGCCGCCAGGTCCAGAAGGTATCGAGCGGCTCCGGCCCGCGCTTCTCGCTCATCCCCGCCATGGCCCGCTGGAAGGCATGGCTATGCAGATTGACCGGCGCAGGCAGCAGAATTTCCACCCGCCGGGAAGCCTCCCCGGCCCTTTCAGGGCTGACATCGCTCTCAACCTGAGCAATCTTGCCGTCATCACCAACCTGCACCAGAAGTGCATTCTGCCAACCGGCTGGCGTTAGCGCCATTTCTGCATAAATTTTCATCACTTACCAATCTCCAACGCGAGCATGATCGATTTTGCTTCAGAATGCAGCACAAATCCGAGAGTCTCGTTGACAGTCTTATTATTATGTGCATGTATATTCACATAAATCGCAATATAATCAAGCACGGATTGCAATCAGTGACGCGACTCTTGATAAAAAATGCCAGCTTGGCCACCATGGAAACCGGCAAGGCCCCCTATGGCCTGATCCCTGATGGTGTGCTGGCGATAAAAGATGGCATGATTGCCTTTTGCGGCCCCAAGGCCAAACTTCCCGACGACTATCACGACTGGCCCAGCCGCGATGTCGATGGTGCACTGCTGACGCCAGCCCTCATCGACTGCCACACCCATATTGTCTTTGGTGGCAACAGAGCCCGCGAATTTGAAATGCGCCTTGAAGGGGCAAGCTACGAGGAAATCGCCCGCGCCGGTGGCGGCATCGTCTCCACTGTCACGGCGACCCGCGCAGCCAGCGAGGAAGAATTGCTCGCCAGCGCCCTGCCCCGCGTTGACACATTGATTGCAGAAGGCGTCACCACGCTGGAAATCAAGTCCGGCTACGGCCTAGATATCGAGAGCGAATTGAAAATGCTGCGGGTTGCCAGACGTATCGCCACCGAGCGCGATGTCTGCGTCCGCACATCCTATCTGGGAGCCCATGCCACGCCGGCAGACTATAAGGGAAAGCCGGATCTCTATCTGGATGAAGTCTGCCTGCCTGCATTGAAGAAAGCCCATGACGAGGGACTGGTGGACGCGGTGGACGGTTTCTGCGAAGGCATAGCCTTCTCTCCGGCCCAGATAGCCCGCGTCTTTGACAAGGCAAAAGCCCTCGGCCTGCCGGTCAAGCTCCATGCCGAGCAGCTTTCCAACCTTGGCGGAGCCGCCCTTGCTGCCCGCTATGGCGCACTGTCGAGCGACCATCTGGAACATCTCGACGAGGCGGGCGTCCTCGCCATGGCCGAAGCGGGAACCGTGGCCGTTCTGCTGCCCGGCGCTTTCTATACCCTGCGCGAAACACAAAGCCCGCCGGTCGACCTGCTGCGCAAGCATAATGTGCCTATGGCGATTTCCACCGACTGCAATCCGGGCACTTCGCCGCTGACATCTCTCCTGCTGACCATCAACATGGCCTGCACCCTGTTCCGCCTGACCCCGGAAGAGGCCCTGCTTGGCGCAACCCGCAACGCAGCCAAGGCCCTTGGCTTCACGGATCGCGGCATTCTGGCCGAAGGCAAACGCGCCGATATCGCCATCTGGGGAGTCTCCCATCCGGCAGAGCTGGCTTACCGCATCGGTTTCAACCCCCTTAAAGATCGCATCCGGGGAGGTGCATAATATCAATGGCTACTGTTTCTCTCATTCCCGGCAAAGTGAAGCTGAAGGATCTCGAATCCATCTATCGGCAGGGCCACGCCGTCACCATTGATCGCAGCGCCAAGGCGGCCATTGAAGAAGCCGCCGATCGTGTCCGCAAGGCCGCATCCGGCAGCGAGGCCGTCTATGGCGTCAATACCGGCTTTGGCAAACTGGCCAGCGTCAAGATCGCACCGCAAGATACAGCCACCCTGCAACGCAACCTCATTCTCTCCCATTGCTGCGGCGTCGGCGAGGAAATGGAACCGGCGACCGTTCGTCTGGTCATGACGCTGAAGCTGCTCTCGCTGGCCCGTGGCGCATCCGGCGTGCGCTGGGAAATCCTCGAACTGATCGAGAATTGCCTTGCCAAGGGCGTCACCCCGATCATTCCAAGTCAGGGCTCGGTTGGTGCCTCTGGCGACCTTGCGCCCCTTGCCCACATGACCGCCGTCCTGATCGGCGAAGGCGAAGCCACCTATCAGGGCGCTCGCCTGTCCGGTGCCGATGCCCTTGCAAGAGCAGGGCTTGTTCCGGTCATACTCGGCCCCAAGGAAGGCCTTGGCCTCATCAATGGCACGCAAGTCTCCACCGCCTTCGCCCTCGTCGGTCTGTTCGGCGCTCTGCGCATGGCAGAAACCAGCCTTGTCACAGCCTCTCTTTCCACCGACGCCATCATGGGCTCCACCGCACCTCTGCTGCCCGAGATCCACGCCCTGAGGGGCCATCCCGGCCAGATCGAAGCGGCCCGCATCATGCGTGAACTGATGGAAGCATCCGAAATCCGCGAAAGCCATCGCGAAGGCGATACCCGCGTGCAGGATCCTTACTGCATCCGCTGCCAGCCTCAGGTGGTCGGAGCCTGCCTTGACCTGCTCGCCATGGCGGCCCGTACCTTGCAGATCGAAGCCAATGCGGCAACCGATAATCCGCTGGTTCTCATTGAGGAGGACCGCATCGTTTCGGGCGGCAATTTCCACGCCGAGCCGGTGGCCTTTGCCGCCGACCAGATCGCGCTCGCCATATCCGAGATCGGGGCCATTGCCCAGCGCCGCATCGCCCTGATGGTGGATCCAACCCTTTCCTGCGATCTGCCACCCTTCCTTGCAAAGGATCCCGGCCTCAATTCCGGCCTGATGATCGCCGAGGTCACCACCGCCGCGCTTATGAGCGAGAACAAGCATCTGGCCAATCCCTGCTCGACCGACAGCACCCCCACCAGCGCCAATCAGGAAGACCATGTTTCCATGGCAGCCCATGGCGCCCGCCGTCTCAAGCGCATGAATGACAATCTTTCCAACATTCTGGGCGTTGAATTGCTCTGCGGGGCAATGGGCGTGGAGCATCGCGCACCGCTTAAAACCAGCCCCTGCCTGCAAAAGATCCTTGCCCGCCTGCGCCAGGACATCACCGCTCTGGAAACCGACCGCTATATGGCACCGGACCTCAAGGCAGCCAGTGAACTGGTCGCCAGCCGCACCCTGTTGGGCACCATTTCCAAAGACTATCTGATTGTACTGGAGGCGCTTGATGCAGCCCTTTGATCTGACCGAGGGCAAAGGCCCGATCATCCTCGCCTTTCCCCATGTCGGCACTTTCCTGCCCGATGCGATTGCAGAAAAACTCAATGACACCGGCAAACTGATTGCCGATACCGACTGGTTCGTCGATCGGCTTTATTCCGGCCTTCTCGACAATGCGACCCTGCTGCGCGCCAATTTCCACCGCTATGTGATCGACGCCAACCGCGCCCCGAGCGATGAATCGCTCTATCCCGGCCAGAATACCACCGGCCTCTGCCCGACCACGGATTTCGACGGCAAAGAGATCTACAAGGACGGCATGACGCCCGATGCTGCGGAAATCGAAGCCCGCCGCCTTGCATGGCACAAACCCTATCATGATGCTCTGGCCGCCCAGATCGAGCGGGTCAAGGCAATCCATGGCTTCGCCATTCTCTATGATTGCCACTCGATCCGTTCGCATATTCCCTTCCTGTTCGAAGGCAAGCTGCCCGATTTCAACATCGGCACCAATGAGGGAACAAGTTGCGCCAAATGCATCGAGAAGACCGTCGCCACCCACGCCATGGGCGCAGACGGCTACACCGCCGTTCTCAATGGCCGCTTCAAGGGTGGCTACACGACGCGGCATTATGGCCAGCCAGACCGGAATGTTCATGCCATTCAGATGGAACTGGCACAAGACACCCATCTGGTCCGCGAAACCACCCCTTTTGAATATAACGAGACGAAAGCCGACGCGCTGCGCCTGCATCTGAAAGCGATCATGCAGGATCTGGTCGCACTCGCTCCCCATCTTTCCGGCAAAGACGCTGGCAACGAATAAGAAAACTCCGAGGAACCCACAATGGTCGACCGTCTGAAAAACTCCCGTGATGTCTATCCTCCCACCGGCACCGAGCTCAATGCCAAGAGCTGGCTGACCGAAGCCCCGCTGCGCATGCTGATGAACAATCTGCATCCGGATGTGGCAGAAAATCCGCGCGAACTGGTGATCTATGGCGGCATCGGCCGCGCCGCGCGCACATGGGCCGATTTCGACAAGATCGTTGAGGCGCTCAAGGAACTGGAAGAGAATGAAACCCTTCTGGTCCAGTCCGGCAAGCCGGTCGGCGTCTTCCGCACCCACAAGGATGCGCCGCGCGTGCTGATCGCCAACTCCAACATCGTGCCCCACTGGGCCAACTGGGACCATTTCAACGAGCTCGATAAAAAGGGCCTGATGATGTATGGCCAGATGACCGCAGGCTCCTGGATCTATATCGGCGCACAGGGCATTGTGCAGGGCACCTACGAAACCTTTGCCGAAGTGGCCCGTCAGCATTATGGCGGCGACCTTTCCGGCAAATGGATCCTCACCGGCGGCCTTGGCGGCATGGGCGGCGCCCAGCCTTTGGCTGCCGTGATGGCCGGTGCCTGCTGCCTTGCGGTCGAATGCGACGAAGCCCATATCGATTTCCGCCTGCGTACCCGTTATGTCGACGAAAAGGCCCACAGCCTTGATGAGGCACTGGCCCTGATCGACAAATGGACCAAGGCTGGCGAGGTCAAATCCGTCGGGCTTGTCGGCAACGCAGCCGAAATCTTCCCCGAACTGGTCGCCCGCGGCGTTCGCCCGGACATCGTCACCGACCAGACCTCGGCCCATGACCCGATCCACGGCTATCTGCCCAAGGGCTGGAGCGTCGCCGAATGGCGCGCCAGGCAAGAAAGCGACCCCAAGGGCGTCGAAAAGGCTGCCCGCGCTTCCATGCGCGACCATGTCGAAGCCATGGTGGCTTTCCACAAGATGGGCATTCCAACCCTCGACTATGGCAACAATATCCGCCAGATGGCACTGGATGAAGGCTATGAGGAGGCGTTCGCCTTCCCCGGCTTCGTGCCAGCCTGCATTCGTCCGCTCTTCTGTCGCGGCATCGGCCCCTTCCGCTGGGCTGCCCTTTCAGGCGATCCGGAGGATATCTACAAGACCGATGCCAAGGTCAAGGAACTGATCCCCGATGACGCCCATCTGCACAAATGGCTCGACATGGCCCGCGAGCGGATCGAATTTCAGGGTCTGCCTTCGCGCATCTGCTGGGTTGGTCTTGGCCAGCGCCATCGCCTCGGCCTTGCTTTCAACGAAATGGTCCGCAACGGCGAGCTGAAGGCCCCTATCGTTATCGGCCGCGACCATCTCGACAGCGGCTCCGTTGCTTCGCCGAACCGTGAGACCGAAGCCATGAAAGATGGCTCCGATGCTGTCTCGGACTGGCCATTGCTCAATGCCATGCTCAATGTCGCCTCCGGCGCCACATGGGTCTCGCTTCATCACGGTGGCGGCGTCGGCATGGGCTTCTCCCAGCATGCTGGCATGGTCATTTGTTGCGATGGCACAAAAGATGCAGATGAACGCCTCGGGCGCGTTCTCTGGAATGATCCGGCCACAGGCGTCATGCGACATGCAGATGCAGGCTATGAAATTGCGATTGAATGCGCTAAAGAAAACAACTTGAAACTTCCCGCCATTCTTTCGAACAAATAATAACAATAATATCAATCACCTCGAACCTTCCAAAATCTTCAGGAGAACAGCTACAATGAAAAAGACAATCCTCAGCTTTGTTGCTGCCGCAACCATCGGTCTGGGCCTTGCAGGCACCGCTCAGGCCGACCTTTTGTCCGACATCAAGGCCAAAGGCGAAATTGTCGCAGCCACCGAAATGCACTATGCGCCATTCGACCTGCTCAAGGATGGTGAATATGTAGGCATCGACCGCGATCTGTTTGACGAAATTGCCAAAGATCTGGGCGTCAAGGCGAAATATATCGACCTGCCGTGGAACTCCATCCTGCCGGGTCTGGAAGCAGGCAAATTTGACTTCGTCATTGCCCCTGTGACCATCACCGCAGAGCGCATGAAGCGCTACAGCTTCACCCTGCCAATCGGCAACGCCACCGTTGCTCTGGCCAAAAAAGCTGGCGACAGCTCCATTGCCAAGCCTGAAGATATTGCAGGCAAGGTGGTTGGCACCCAGAAGGGCACCGCCCAGTTCGAGCAGCTCAAGGCCTTCTCTGACAAGCTCGCCACGCCAGCCGACATCCGCGAATATACCAATATTGACGAAGCCCTTGCCGACATGGCTGCTGGCCGCATCTCCGCTGTCGCCAACTCGCTGCCGCTGATGGGCTATGCCGCCGTGCAGCGCCCCGGCCTGTTCGAGCTCGTCATGCCTCCCTTCGGCGATCCGAAATTCTTCGGCTGGGTTGCCACCGGCGACGAAAACAGCAAGACCCTGATCGAGGCAATCAACGCCAGCCTGTTGAAAATGCATGAAGATGGCCGCCTGAAAGCGATCAACGAAAAATGGCTCGGCAGCAATCCGGACCTGCCAACGACCATGCCTGAAGTGAAATAATTCTGGCAGCGCCCGGCAAGCCAACTTGTCGGGCGCACCCATTTTCAGGCCCGGCCAGACGCATGGAGTGACAGGCAGACATTTTGCCTCGCCTTTTGCCCTCGGCCACGCTACAAGACCTCTCTACGAAAGATCAGTCCGCCTCCTGACGCTAGGGCGGGATGGGGCTTTTCGAGCGGAGATTGCGAAAGATGAATTTTTCGTTTGACACGATCTGGCACAATCTACCCTATCTGCTGGCAGCGGCCCGCTGGACCATCATCATTTCTGTCAGCGGCATGGCCATCAGTCTGGTCTGGGGCACCCTGTTGTGCGCAACGCGCTTGTCAAAAAATCCTTTTCTGCGCGGCGCAGCCGCGCTCTATATCAGTTTTTTCCGCGGTGTGCCGCTGCTGGTGCAGTTGCTGCTCTTCTATTATGCCCTGCCCTATGTCGGGCTCGACTTGCCTGCCGTAGAGGCGGCGATCCTTGCCACCGGCATGTGTTCGGCTGCCTATACCGCCGAGATCCTGCGCGGTGCCTTGCAGAGCATACCCGGCGGGCAGACCGAAGCGGCCTATGCGCTGGGCATTCCGTCCCTGTCGCTGTGGCACCGCATCCTGATCCCGCAGGCTGTGCGTATCGGCATGCCGTCCCTCGTCAATGAGCTGATCCTGCTGGTCAAGGTCTCCTCGCTGGCCTCGGTCGTCGGCATCAGTGAGTTGACACGCATTTCCCAGAATATCACCGGAGAAACCTACCGCCCGCTGGAAATCTATATCACCGCCGCGGTGATCTATTTCGTGATCAACTGGGTGCTGTCGATCGGCGGCCGGCTGATCGAGAAAAAGCTGCAGATCGGATAGGAGCGCGTCATGGAACTTGATCTTTTCGTCCGTTACGGACCCGCCCTGCTCTATGGCTTCGGTATCACCATTCTGTGCTGGCTCGCAGGCTCCATCGGCGGGGTGGTCGTCGGCTTCATCCTTGCCTGTCTCAATCGCTGGGGACCGCGCGTGGTCGGCTGGCTGATCTATGTCTATGTCGAGATCATCCGCGGCACGCCCTTCATGATCCAGCTGTTCATCCTCTATTATGGCGGACCCTATATCGGCCTGATGCTGACCCCTTTGCAGGCGGGCATCACCAGCTTCATCATCTATGGCAGCCCCTATTTCGCCGAGATCTTCCGCTCCGGCTTCAACGCCATCCCGAAGGGCCAGATCGAGGCTGCGCGCTGCGTCGGCCTGTCGGAAAGCCGCATCCTGTGGCGGATCATCCTGCCGCAGATGCTGGTGCCGATCACTGCGCCGCTGACCAATTTCTTCATCATCCTGACCAAGGAAACCGCCATCCTTTCGGTGGTCACGGTGCCCGAACTGCTGTTCCAGACCCAGACCATGGCGGCGGAAACCTTCACATTCGTGGAGCCATTCCTCGTCCTGTCGCTGTTCTACTGGATCATGGTGCTGGTGACCGGCTGGATCGGCAACAGGGTAGAACAGCGCGTGACGCGCCACCTGAAACGGGCCTGAGATGATGACCGCACAAGCAAGCGAGACCAAGATGTCAAATGAACCGAAGACCAACAAGGCTGAAGACGCGATCATCACCGTCCGCAATCTCAGCAAATATTTCGATGACTTCGAAGCCCTGCGCGATATCAGCCTTGATGTGAAACGATCCGAAGTGCTCTGCCTGATCGGGCCGTCCGGCTCAGGCAAGAGCACCCTGCTGCGCTGCCTCAATTTCCTTGAACAATATGATGGCGGCGAGGTGCATCTGGAAGGCGAACTGATCGGCTGGAAGGATATCAGCCACAATCCGCGCAAGGCCCTTTCCGGCGAGGCCCTGCGCAAGCAGCGCCAGCATATCGGCATGGTGTTCCAGCATTTCCATCTCTGGCCCCATATGAGTGCGCTGGACAATGTCGCAGAAGCCCTGACAAGCGTGAAGAAGCTTTCCAGAAAGGCCGCCAAAGAGGCCGCCATGGCGGCTCTCACCAAGGTCCATCTGGCAGACAAGGCCGAAAATTATCCCGCCAACCTGTCCGGCGGCCAGCAGCAGCGCGTCGCCATTGCCCGCGCCATTGCCATGGAACCGCAGGTGATGCTGTTTGACGAGCCGACCTCGGCGCTTGACCCGGAACTGGTGGGCGAGGTGCTCTCGGTGATGAAGGATCTGGCAGCCGAAGGCATGACCATGGTGGTCGTCACCCATGAAATGGGCTTTGCCGCCCATGTCGCCGACCGCGTCGCCTTTCTCGATAGCGGACGGTTGGTCACCTGCGTACCGCCCGAGGAAATGTTCGGGCGCGAACCGGACGACGCCCGCGTGCGCTCCTTCCTGCAGACCTATCGCGAGCGCAATGTGGTCTGAGGCGATAAAGGATTTTTACAAATGAGAAAAGGCGGCCTTTTGTTTTGGCAGGCAAAGGGTGCCCAAACAAAAGGCCAAAATGCCAAGAACGCCCCTAAAACGACGAGGAAAAGGATAGGCATCCTCTCTTCATTGACGCTATAATTGCGGCAATTTGATCCCATTTTTCCATCCGCCCCATCAGGGCAGCATCATTTCAGTTCCAGAAAGTTCATCCATGCCTTTGCCCTCCCGCCCCGCAGCCCCGGCCATCCCGCAGGCCGACATCATTCTTCATAACGGCCCGATCTGGTGCGGCTTTGCCGAAGGTTTGGTTGAAGCAATCGCCCTCTGGAATGGCCAAGTGCTGGCAACTGGCGCGCTGGAGGATCTTGCTCCCTTCAGGACAGAGACCACTCGCATGATCGATCTCGACGGCAGGCTGGCAACCCCCGGCCTTACCGATGCCCATCTGCATCCGACCTATCTGGGCGTCGTCATGGACTGGGTCGATATCACGCCGCAAAAGGCCCCGACCCTTGAGAGCCTGCTGGCAGCCGTCAAGGCGCGCGTTGAGCGCTCAGAGCCGGGCGAATGGATCTTTGCCAGCGGCTATGACCAGACCAAACTGGACGTCAAGCGCCATCCGACCATGGCCGAACTGGATGCCATCGCCCCCGACAATCCGGTGATGCTGATCCGCACCTGCACCCATGTGCAGATCGCCAACAGTCTGGCCATGCAGGCGGGCGGCATTGATGACGATACGCCTAACCCTGACGGCGGGCAGATCGGCAAGGACAATGGCAGGCTGACCGGTTTCCTCGCCGAAAATGCTGCGGCCCCGATCCTCGATGCCGTCCCCCCACTTTCCCGCGCCGCCGCCATTGATGCCATCGAGCGGGCCGGAAATTACTGCCTTTCGGTCGGCATCACCTCGGTCATGGATGCCGCCATCGGCATGAAGGCCGGTTTTGAAGAAATCGCCGCCTATAACGAGGCAAAACGCACCGGACGCCTGCCGGTCAGAACATGGATGTCGCTAAGGGCGACACCCGCTCATGACAATATCGTGCCCCAATGCGAAGCCGTCGGCCTTGTCCCCGGAGCAGGCGACGACATGCTGATGGTCGGCTCGGTCAAGCTGTTCCTTGATGGCTCGATCGGCGGTGCCACCGCATGGATGACCGAGGGTTATCTTGCCGACGAAAATAATCACGGCCTGCAAATGATCCCCACCGACGCGCTCGAAGCCATGGTGCTCGATTATCACAGGAAAGGCTATCAGATCTGCGCTCATGCCATTGGCAATGGCGCCATCGAGCAGCTTATCACCGCCTATGAAAAGGCGCTGGCAGCACATCCCGATCCGGACCGCCGCCACCGCGTCGAGCATAGCGGCTTTCTCTCCCCCAGTCATAACCAGCGCATGCAGAAGGCGGGCATCATTCCTTCGCCCCAGCAGGTCTTTCTCTATGATTTCGGCGATGCCTATATCAGCATGATCGGCATGGAGCGGGTCTATAGCGCCTATCCGCAGAAGACATGGACCGATATGGGCCTCAAGCCGCCAGCAGGCAGCGACAGCCCCGTCTGCAATCCGGCCCCCTGGGCCAATCTCTATGCCATGCTGACGCGCAAGACCGGAGCAGGCACCCAGCTTGACCCGTCCGAATGCCTGAGCATTGAGGAAGCCTTGCAATCCTACACCGAATATGGGGCCTATTCGCAAAAGCAGGAGCATCATCGCGGCAAGCTGTTGCCGGGCTATCTCGCCGATATCGCCGTCTTCTCGCGCAATCTGCTCGAAGCAACTCCTGAAGAGATCCTCAAGGATACCGCCTGCGATATCACCATTCTTGGTGGCAGGGTGGTGTTTGAACGCAAGGAGGGCTGAAATCAACCCTCAAGCATGCCGATCCGCTTCAGCCATGCAGCGCACAGCTCGGGCCATTGAGCAACCGGCAGACTGCCCGTGCGCGCAATACCGAAACCATGCCCGCCCTCGCGAAAGACATGCATTTCGGTGCGAACTCCTGCCCGCCGCAAGGCCTGATAGAGGAAAATGGCATTCTCGGCAGGCACGGAAGCATCATCATCGGCCAGCACCATGAAGACCTCCGGCGCATCCGCAGTGATCCGGTTTTGGGCCGAATAGCGCCGGATGGCTTCATCATCCGCATCCGACCCCAGCAGGAAGCGCCGTGAATCCGCATGCGCAAAGGGGTCATCCAGCGTTACCACCGGATAGAGCAGCATGGCGAAATCGGGCCGAGCCGACAGCTCGTCTATGGCATCCACTCTTGCATTGAGCAGTCCCGTTCCTTCAGAAAGAACAGAGGCAGCCATGTGCCCGGCAGCAGACGACCCCACCAGACCGATGCGCCTCTCATCAAGCCCCCACTCTGCCGCGTGGCTACGCACCAGACGCAAGGCCCGCTGCGCATCCATCATCGGCACATCGCGCCCGTTGACATGGCCCTCTGCTGGCAATCGGTAGGTCAGAATGAAGGAGGTAATACCAAATCGCGCAAACCATTCAGCGATATCGCGCCCCTCCACTTCCAGCGTAATGCGCGAATAGCCGCCCCCCGGTGCGATGATCATGGCAACACCATTGGGCTTCTCGGGCCTGATAACCGTCAGGCGCGGACATGAAATATGCGACACGCCGCGACGGCTGAAGAAGATGCTGTCCGATCGGTCATGCACCTGTTGCTCGCCCATTCCTTCCGGTGTGCCCGGAGGCGTGCCCGGCCAAAGCGCAATTTCCTGCCCGGTCACCAGACTATCCATATCATTTCCTTCCCAAGCTTGAAGGCAGTCCCGAGAGTGAAGCTGGATCTGCTGGCCAATCTATAGGCCGCAGGATGGGTTTGATATTTGATATCGCGCATGTCTCGTTCAAAAAGCCCGCGATTGTGATAATCGCGAGCTCTTTCTTGTCTTTTGCGCCAATCGCATCGCCCCTCACAGCCAACGGAAAGGGGTTAGCGCACGATCAGCAAATGACAGGGGGCCAGATGGGCAAGCTGTGCCGTTATCGGCCCTGCAATGCCGGTCATCGCCTCCGGCTGGCTGGCATTGACCACGATATAGGCCGCATTGAGAGATTCCGCCAGCAGCAGGATCTGCTGATGCACGCCACCCTTGAGAACATGTCGGAATATCACATCCTCATAGAGATCCGCTTCCTTGATGATCGACACCAGTTCCATCTTGGCCTTGTCGATGCTGTTCTTGATCACCTCTTCCACAAGGAATGGCTTCACATAGTCGTAAAAGCCATAGGCCAGCACATAACAAACATGGATTTCGCCACCCACACATCGGGCCAGCCTCGCCGCTTCCTGCAAGGCCTTGACCGAATTGGCGCGATGTTCAATGTCTATCGCAACGAGAATTTTCGGGTCCATGGATCACTCCGCACGGGCTCATCTCGCCATCAAAAGGCAATGATGCTATTTCAACACGCTCGGCAACCACAGCGCCAGATCCGGAAAGATAACCAGCAGGACCACAAACAGACACATGACAAGAAAGCTCGGGATCGCCGCTCTGGCGATAACCCCGATGTCATGCCCCGTCATGCCTTGCAGCACAAACAGGTTGAACCCGATCGGCGGCGTGATCTGTGCCATCTCGACCACGATCATCAGATAGACCCCGAACCAGAGCATGTCGAATCCGGCGGCTCTGACCATCGGCTCGATGACAGCCATTGTTAAAACAATGGACGAAATGCCATCCAGAAAACAACCCAGCAAGATGTAGAAGACGGTCAGCGTCAGGATCAGCATCATGGGCGAAGGATCCCAGACGGAAATCACTTCGGCCAGCGCCTTCGGAATGCCGGTAAATCCCATCGCCAGCGACAGGAAACCCGACCCCATCAGGATGAACATCACCATCGTGGTGGTGCGCACCGCCCCCAGCACCGAATCGATGAAGGTCTCCCGCGACAGCGTTTTCTGGAACAGCGCCAGAATGAAAGACCCGAGCACCCCGAGCGCCGCCGCCTCTGTTGCCGTGGCGATGCCGCCATAGATGGACCCGATCACGGCGACGATCAGCGCCACCACAGGCAGCAGGCCAAGAAAGGCATGCAGCTTTTGGCTCCAGTCGGTTGAAGGGTCGCGCTGCATCGCGCCTCCATGGCGCAAGCCCCAGAGCGCGATATAGCCCATGAATAACAGCGCCAGCGATATACCGGGGATCATCGCCGCCATGAACAGCTTGGCAATGCTTTCATTGACGGTCACCCCATAGATGATCATCGAGATGCTGGGCGGAATGAGCAGCCCTAGCGTTCCTGCACCGGCGAGTGACCCGACAATCTGCTTTTCCGGATAGCCGCGCTTGCGCAATTCCGGAATGGCCATCTTGCCAACGGTCGCCACCGTGGCCGCAGACGAGCCGGAAATGGCGGCAAAAATGGCAGATGCGCCCACATTGACATGCAACAGCCCGCCGGGCATGCGCCGCATGAAGGGGGCAATACCGCGAAAAAGAGTCTCGGACAGATTGGTCCGGTAGAGAATTTCCCCCATCCAGATAAAGAGCGGCAGTGCCGTCAGTGTCCATGAAGACTGGCTGCCCCAGATGGTCAGCGCCAGCGCGTCACCGATCGGGGCCGAGGTGAACAGATACATGCCCAGCATGGCGGTAAGCAGCAGCGACGCCCCCACCCAGACGCTGGTACCAAGCAGGAAGAACAGGGCAAACAGGAAAATCGAAATGGAAATGGCTTCGGTCATACTTCCTGCGGCCCCCCGGCCTCACTTTGCTCGGGATCGATCGAACCATAATCGAACAGCACCATCAGCAGCACATGGATCGTCGAGAGGGCAAACAGGATCGAACCCAGCGCAACAGGGGTCTGCGGAATCCAAAGAAGGATCGCGTCGGCCCCTTCGCTGCGTTCGCCATATTCATAGGAATCGATGGCCAGCCGCACCATGTAAAAGGCCAGAAAGCTGGCAACAGAGGCGATCACGAAATGAGCCCAGATCTCCAGCGCCCATCGCCGCGCACCGTCGAGCCGTTGGGACAGGATCGACACCCGGATATGCCCCTGTGTGCGAAAGGTATAGGCAAGAGCCATGAAGCTGCTGGTCGCCATCGCATAGCCAGCCACATCGGATGCTCCACCGGCGAACCAGCCCACCAGCCGGGCAAGAATTGAGTAAAGAACCAACAGACAGAGCAAGACAAGGAGCGCCCCCGCAAGCCATGCTCCCACAAGATAGATACGGTCAAGAAACCGACTGATATAAGCCATTCATTCGTCCCGTGGCTTTTCTCCCGCTGGGGGAGACCGGTTCATCTGCCAACAGACAGCTGCCGGGGAGACAGGCCGCCTCCCCGCCAACATCTTCTGTTACATTGCTTCATAGGCCTTCAGCGCTGCCGCACCGGCCTCTCCGGCGCGCTCAAGCCATTCTTCCTTCAGCTTCGCACCGGCATCTTCAAATGCCTTCTTCATTTCAGGCGAAGCAGGAGCAACCGTCATGCCCTTCTCGGTAAACTGATCCACATACCAGCTGTCCAGCTCTTCCGACTTTGCCCAGCATTTGGTTTCGGCATTAGCAGCCGCTTCCTTGACGACAGCCTTCACACCATCATCCAGACGATCCCATGCCTTGGTGTTGACGATCACCATGTTGCGCGGCAACCATGCCTTCACGTCATAATAATAGCCCACATGTTCCCACAGCTTGCGGTCATAACCGGTCGCCCCGGAAGAGATCATGGCTTCGGCCACGCCAGTGGCAAAGGCCTGGGAAAGCTCTGCCGCTTCAATCTTGGTCGGAGCCATGCCCAGATATTCGGCGATCTTGGAGGTGGTCGGGTTATAGGCGCGGAATTTCAAACCCGCGACATCGGCAGGAACCTTGGCCTCCTTGATGGAATAGAAACCCTGTGGCGGCCATGGGCAGGAATAGAGCAGGGTAACGCGTGCCTGCGACAAGGCTTCTTCAAGTGCGGGCTTGGAAGCCTTGTAAAGCTTCATGGCGTCATCATAGGAAGTTGCCAGAAACGGGATGGCGTCGATCTCGTAAATGGGATTCTCATTGCCAAGGGCAGAAATCAGGCGCTCGCCGATTGGCACCAGCCCTTTGCGCACGGCCCCGAAAATTTCGGCGCCACCGAACAGCGAACCGGACGGGTGGGTTGTGATTTCCAGCGCGCCATCGCTCTTGTCCGCCACTTCCTTGGCAAATTCGGCGGCCATTTCCGAATGGAAGTTGGTCGCGGAATAGGCCAGTGCCATATCCCATTTCTCAGCGTGGGAAAAAGATGTCGAGGCCGCGAGAGCCGCGAGCGAGGCAAGGATAAGTTTCAGTTTCATTTGGTCGTCCTCTGGGTGGTGGTGATTATTATTATTCAAACTGGAAGAATGAACCGTTCGGGTGCGAACGGTCCGGCAATTTTATTATTGTCCCGACCTTCTATCTGGTCGGCGAGAATTTTTGCGGTACCGGGCCCGGTATTGAACCCGACATGCTGGTGCCCGAAGGCAAAATGGAGCCCCTTGCGCCCCGGGGCAGGACCGATCACAGGCCTGCAATCGGGCATGGTCGGGCGACTGCCCATCCATGCTTCGTCCAGCAATCGCTCGCCCAGATCAATGGCGTCTCGGGCAGCGGCTTCCGCAGCATTAAGTTGTTGGAAATTTTTCGGAGCGTCAAGTTCCGTCAGCTCAACCCCGGTACAGAGCCGCAAGCCTCCCTGCATCGGCGCCAGAACATAGCCCCCCGAAACATCATAATAGGGGCGTGTAACGGATATCCCTTCCCCTGCCTTCGGGCCGGAATAGAGCATGTGATAACCACGCTCAAAGCCCATCGGCACATGATAGCCCAGCCGCTTGAGGAAAGACTTCGCCCACGGCCCGAGGGCAATCACCGCATCATCGGCGCTGAGTGCCGCGCCCTCTTCGCTCCGAGCCACCCAGCCATCCCCTTCTTGCTGCAGGGAGGCCAGATTGAAACGCAGCAGACGCCCGCCACGGGCAACAAACAGATCGGCATAGGCCTCAACCAGCAATGTCGGGTCTCGCACAGACCAGGTATCCTTGACCCAGAGCCCTTTCTTGAAGATCGGCTTCAAGCCCCGATCATAGGCCTGAATATCGGCCTCCTCGATCGCCTCCATCTCAAGGCCATGGGCGCGGTAGGCCTCATGGGAGAATGCCGCGCTTTCATAGTCGGCAAGGCTGCGATAGACAAACAGCCAGCCGTCATCATGAAACAGATGCCCGGCTCCGGCCTCCTCTTTCAGGCGTTCATGCTCCCCACGCGACAATTCAATGAGATCGAAAAGCGCCTCGGAGGTCTCCCTGAAACCGGACGCGGTTGCCCGCCGCAGGAAACCAAGCCCCCAGTCGATATTTTTCATCATGAAGAGATTGGAATAGCGAAAGGAGGTCGAGCGATTAAGCATCAGCTTGGGAAGCTGCCCCCAAAGTGTCGGGTTGTTGATCGGCACGAGCGATGTCCGGGTGATGATACCGGCATTGCCATGAGAGGTTTCCATGCCCGGATCGCGCCGGTCAATCAGGGTAACCTGCATGCCTCTTCGCTGAAGCTCCAGCGCTATCGACACCCCGACCATTCCAGCGCCGCAAACCAGAACTTCCTTGCTCATTGTCTTCATACTCCACTTGACGCACGAACCGGCCAGACCGTTGCCAATCAGTTCCGAAACTGACTGGTTTGAGGCAGCATGATCATGCTGGTAACATGCCGCCTGTTGTTCACCCGGTTTTCTTTTGCCGATCCCCGTGCAAAATCCATGCCCCATTGACAAAACCGAAGCTTTAACGACTATTTCCGGCAAATAGGACAGTTTCAAGCAGCAAATGGCCGCGCTCTGCCTGCTCGTGGCGGCCAGCTCTAGCAATGAATGGCAACAATTTTGGCAAACTCCGCTCAAAACGCCCCTTTTCTAGGCATCCTCATGCTGGATACACGCTTTCCCCGCCCCTTGGGGGATGCAGGCAATCCGGACAGCTACGCCATAGCAGCCCGCATCGAGAGGATTGACGGGGCAGGCAGTCTGGACATTGTCAGGAATGGGCGCCCGACCCCTCTTCTGGTGGAAAAATTCATCGACATGGCGCGCAAGCTGGAAAGCGAGGGCGCAATGGCCATTACCTCCACCTGCGGCTTTCTGGCGACCATTCAGAAGGACATGGAAGAGCAACTCTCCATCCCCGTCATGCTCTCGGCTCTCAGCCTCTATCAGGGCATACGCGCTCGATATCCCGAAGGCCACATCGCCATCCTGACCGCTTCAGCCGCCAGCCTTGGTCCATCCGTGCTTGCAGCAGTCGATATCGATCCGGACGGCGTCATCATCTGCGGCATGGAAGACTGCTCCGCCTTCGCAGACGCCATCCTGCGCCCCAAGCATATCCAGTCCCACCATCTCGATCAGGAGGCTATCGAGAAAGACATCTTGCGCAAGGGCCAGATGATGCTCGCCAGCCATCCGGACATTTGCGCCTTTCTGCTCGAATGCGGCAACCTGCCGCCTTATCAGGAGGCGCTGGCAAAGGCGACCGGCAAGCCGGTTTTCTCCATTATCGATGGGGTCAATTCATTGCTGACGCAATCCTGACACAGAATAGTAACACCCCACAGAATCACTAGGCAGGGCAAAACGCAAAGCACTTCAGAGATTGGTCTGGCGAGTGATCCGGCAATCCCCCATTCAACCCTGCCCCTCATCTGGGCACCCCTTGCTATATTTGCTTATTTCACGAGCAGACCGCTGCTGATGCTTTGTATTTATTAGCCACTCAACCGGTATCGCTTGACAGCATAAAGGCCGCCGGATTCTATGGAAATTGACAAGCAAACCGCGTCCAACCAGCCAGCCCCAGATCACCCAGACCAGACCAACAAGCCCCAGACCGACAACAGACTCCGAAAGACGCGAATGGCATGACCGCTCCCTCCCCCGCCCCGATTGATGACATCCTGCTTGATCGGGTAAAGAAGGCCCAACCAACCCTCTGGTGCAATTCTCACTATCGGCCCCAGAGAGACGATGAAGCACTAAAGGGGCTGCAACAGGCGGTCGCCAACTGGCAGATGTTGACCCCACTGCTGCTTCAGCTCTTCCCCGAGTTGGAAGCCAGCGGCGGAACCATAACATCCGACCTGATCGAAGTGGATGATTTGCGCAAGCCTCTGGGCTACAGGGATCGCAATTTTGGTCGCCTCTTTATCAAGGCAGACCATGCCCTGCCGATTGCCGGTTCGGTCAAGGCACGCGGTGGCATTTACGAAGTGCTGATGACGGCGGTCAATGACGCCCGCATGTCGGGCTTTCTGGGATTGGAAGAACCAGTTTCCGCCCTGACGGGCGCTGCGGCGCACAGCTTCTTTGCAGAACGCACAATCGCCGTCGGCTCGACAGGCAATCTGGGCCTCAGCGTCGGCATCGCGGCGCGAACCCTCGGATATAACGCCGTGGTGCATATGTCCTCGGATGCCAAGAAATGGAAAATCGACCGCCTGCGCCGCTTTGGCGTCAAGGTCAAGCAGCATCGCGGAGATTATAATCTGGCGGTCGCCGCCGCCCGCGATGCAGCCAGCAAGGATCCCATGGTCTATTTTGTTGATGATGAGGATTCGCAACTGCTCTTTTCCGGCTACAGTGCCGGAGCACTGGAACTGGCCAGCCAACTCATAGAAGCTGGCATCTCGATCGGACCGGATCAGCCACTCTTCCTTTATCTACCCTGCGGCATCGGCGGCGCACCGGGCGGCATTGCCTATGGCGCCAGAGGCGTCTTCGGCTCCCATGTCCATAGCTTCTTTGCCGAGCCGGTGCAGTCGCCTTCCGCGCTCTTGCAGATGATGCATGGTCTGGAACAGCCCATGTCGGTCTATGACGTGGGCCTGAGCAACAAGACCGAAGCCGACGGCATGGCCGTTGCCACCATGTCCCACATCGTCGCCCAAAGGATGCAGCACCGGCTCGCTGGCGCTTTCACCCTCGGCGATGACGACCTGATGCGCTTTCTCGCCCTTGCCTATGGTGCGGCCAATCTCAAGCTCGAGCCCTCGGCCTGCATCGGTTTCGCCGGTCCTCATTTCCTGCTAGAGACCCAACAGGGCCAGACTTTCTGCAATCGACATCTGTCCCCAAAGGCATTGGAAAATGCCATTCACGTGGTCTGGACGACCGGCGGCTCCTTCGTTCCCGAATTGCAATTCCAGTCCTTCGTCGACAAGGGCAACATGCTCTCGCCAGCATTCGACTTCAGACAAGCATAGAAAAGCGTAGCGAGCCCCCCATGTAATCGCCGAGGCAATGCCGAGACAGCGTACTGGCCATTTGCGGCTCGGGGCCTCTTCACTGCGCGCGGTGCGGCCCAACATATTGTCCATTTATTGGGCAATTATGCAACTTTAGTAGACAATACATCCTTCCTCATCAGCAGCTTAGCCAGCGCCCGGCCCGCCAGACCTCGGCTTTGGGCAAGCAATGTCGCTCTGACTCTGTGCATGCAGAGGTGAAAATCCCTGCCCTGTCACCAAAAGGCCCGGATCTTGCATTAGCCAATTCGGCTGGAGCCAATATGGCTGGCTTTATCAGCCAAGCCGAAGGGTTTCTGAATGTCGAAAAATAACCGCAGCTCACCAATCCTCCCGACTGAACAACCTCCCAAGGACTGAATAACCTCCCAAGGAATGCATAATGGCCAAGCTCCCATTTTCCAAAGTCCGCCGCACAGGTTCCACCGTCTATCTCTCCGGTGAAATCGGCGTTAACGCAGATGGAAAGTTACCGGCAGGCATTGAAGCCCAGACGAAAAACTGCATCGAGAATATCAGCAAGACGCTGGCAGGCGAAGGCCTCAGTCTCGCGCATGTCATTTCCTGCAATTGCTATCTGACAGACAAGTCCGATTTCGCCACCTTCAATACCGTTTATGCATCCTATTTTTCAGATCCTCTTCCCGTCCGCACCACAATCGCCTGCGAATTGATGGTGGATGCAAAAGTCGAAATCACTGTCATTGCCGAAGCTTGAGGCTTCTCCCTTTGAAAGAAAAAGAAAATGTCTGAAATAATCGTTCTGGGCGCCGGTATGGTTGGCGTCAGTACGGCCCTCGCCCTGCAAGAGCGCGGACACGCAGTCACCCTGTTGGACAAATCCGATCCGGGCCTTGAGACCAGCTATGGCAATGCCGGCCTGATCCAGCGCGAAGCCGCCGAGCCTTACCATATCCCCCATAATTTGATCACCCTGTTTCTCTATGGCATCGGCCGCACCAACGATATTGTCTATCATTGGAAGGACATGCCCAACATCATGCCTTCGCTCTGGACCTATTTCCTCTATTCGGGAGAAACCCAGCATCGGCGCATCTCCAAGATCTTCGAGCAGATGACCATCAAATGCACCGACGATCACCAGCCCCTTATCGAGGCTGCCGGGGCAGAAAGACTGATCGAGCGCAAGGGCTTTTTCAAACTCTGCCGCAACAAGCGTTCCTTTGATGAACAATCCCGGGACGCTGAACGCATCGCCGCCATGTATGACGTGCCTCTCAAGATGATCGATGGCAAGGAAATGCGCCAGCTTGAACCGGCCCTCAAGGTGGATGTATCCGGTGCTGTTCACTGGACGGATACATGGGCATGTTCTGATCCCGGAGCCCTCACCTCTTCCTATGCCGACCTGTTCGTCAAGCGCGGCGGGACATTTGCCAGAGGCGACGCCATGACCCTGAAGCAGACCGCAACAGGCTGGGAAGTACAGGGCAAGGATGGCCCAATATCGGCAAGCGAAGTCGTCGTTGCGCTGGGCCCATGGTCCCCCGATCTGCTCACCCCGTTCGGCTACAAGGTCAAGATGGTCTATAAACGCGGCTATCATGCCCATTTCAAGATGGACAAGCCGCTCACCCGCCCCATTCAGGACTATGCCAATGGCTGCGTCTTCTCGCCAATGGACAAGGGCATGCGCATTGCCACAGGGGCCGAACTGGTCAACCGCAAGGATCCGGCCAATCCCAGACAGCTCATGCATGGCTTAAAGAGTGCGCGCGAGCTGATGGATGTCGGCGAGATGGTGGAAAAGGAACCATGGTTCGGCAACCGCCCCTGCATGCCAGACATGCTGCCCGTCGTCGGCCCGGCTCCCAAACACAAGGGTCTCTGGTTCCATTTCGGTCACGGTCATCAGGGTTTCACCCAAGGCCCGACAACGGCAAAGCTGCTCATTGACGTAATGGAAGGCAAGACCACCCCGCTCTCCGACGCCCTTTCGGCAGAAAATCGTTCCGTGATATCGGCCCGATAACCTGCTGAACCTGCCTCGCCGTAAGGCAGGAAAATGTTCGAAGCGTTTTCGGCACAGTGCGCCTTGCTTGCAACAAGCCCCCAAGCTGATGGCGAAAAAGGCCTGATCGAAAGCCAGGCCGAAAACGCCTCGAACGTCCTCTCCACCGCCCGTGGCGGCGAAAAAGCAGCTTTCAGATCGCGTCAAGCCCCGCAAAACAAGGGGACAAGACATTCAGATTTCCAAAGGAGGAACAGTTAAAGCGGTTGCACCATTGCCCATCGTTAGGAATAGCGATAAACAAGTGCAATTATGACGCAGCAAACTATTTGGTGCAGTCGATCGGTGCCAACCACCAAATCGCAAATTGGGGACAGACTGTGCTTTCCACCCTGCTCGACAGCATTTCCCACATGGTGACAAGGAAAGAAGCCAACTATGGCTCGCCTTCTCTGGAGATTTGCAAGCAGGACGCAGTCGCCCGCATTCTTGGAGAGCATCCCTTATTCTGCCTGCCCTTCCAGCCAGTCAATTGCCGAAATTATGTTGGCTGGGGTCTCAGATCCGGGCAACATGCAAGGCAAATGGCCCTGAGGCATAATGCACCAGCCCTGTTGCTCGAAGATGGCTTCCTCCGATCCTTCAACCGCCTTGATCCGCCCCTTGGCATCGCCATAGATGATCTGGGAATCTATTACGATGCCCATGCACCCTCAAGGCTGGAAAAACTGATCCCGACCAGATTGACCGCCGAGCAGGAAGAGCGCATTTGCGCCATTCTGCAACAATGGAGGCAATTGCGCCTTTCCAAATATAACGCCGGTTCGGAATATTCCGGCCCCTTGCCCGACAATTATGTGCTCGTTGTCGATCAGGTGCACAATGACGCCTCGATCCGCTTCGGCATGGCCGATAGCGCGGCATTCCAGTTGATGCTGGATGCGGCCTGCAAGGAAAATCCCGACAGCATAGTCGTGGTCAAGATGCATCCGGATATTTTCACCAAGTCCAAGTCGGGACATTTCGATGTCAGGCAGTTGCAGCAGCGGCAGAATATAATGGTGATTGCGGAAAATTGCCTGCCTTCCCGACTCATAGAGAATGCCAACAGGATATATACTGTAACGTCACAAATCGGCTTTGAAGCGCTGATATGGCAAAAACCGGTGCGATGCTTCGGCATGCCCTTCTATGCCGGTTGGGGACTGACCGAGGACCATTTGCCGGCACCCGAGCGCCGCACGAAAGTTGATTTTCTTCAACTTGCCATGGCAGCGCTGGTCTTTTATCCACGCTACATAGATTGGCGTATTGGGCAGGCTTGTGAGATTGAAAGAGCTATTGACTATCTGGCGGAACTCAAGCAAAAAGCTTGAATTCGGTTTTATATCGCAAAATTTGTATTTGGTAAAAAGCGTTTATGTTACGAGGTTTGGTCTTCGTTTTCTGGGCTAATGGGCCTCAAAGACAGTGAAAGACAATTGTAATAACGATGAGTGACAACTGGGTTGAAGTAATTGGACGGGCTTGCCGTCTTCCTGGAGCAAACAGTATTTCCGAATTCTGGAATTTGCTGGTTTCGGAAAAATGCAGTGTAGGCGAGATCGGAGCAGACCGTTTCTCAACCTTCCGCTATTTGCATCCCAAGTCCGGGCAAGCAGGCAAAACCTATACCTTTCGCGCCGGAGTTCTGGATGACGTCTGGGGCTTCGATCCATCTGTCTTTTCCCTGTCTCCTCGTGAGGCAACACAAATGGATCCCCAGCAACGCCTGTTGCTGATGCTGGTCTGGGAAGCGCTCGTAGAAGCCGGCTTGCCCATATCAGAAGTTGCCGGATCCAATATCGGCGTCTTTGTCGGCAATTCTGGCAGCGACCATTCCAACCGCTTCTTCTTTGACCCGGCCAGTTCGGACAGCTTCATGATGACAGGCAATACCCTGTCGCTTGTGTCCAACCGCATATCCTATGTCTATGATCTTCACGGTCCAAGCTTCACCGTCGATACGGCCTGTTCCTCTTCACTCGTTGCTCTCGATCTGGCGCTGAAACGGCTTCAGTCCGGAGAGATTGACACCGCCATTGTCGCTGGCGTCAATCTTCTTCTGTCCCCCTTCCCCTTTGTGGGCTTTTCTGCCGCCTCCATGCTCTCACCACAGGGGCTTTGTCGTCCGTTTGACGAGAATGCCAATGGCTATGTCCGGGCGGAAGGCGCCGTCGCGCTGGTGCTTCAGCGCAAGGATGCCTTTGACCCGGCCATTCAGAAGAGCTTTGGCCGCATTGTGGCTTCAGGCATCAATTCTGACGGGCGCACATCTGGCGTTGCGCTGCCCTCAATGGAATTCCAGTCCGCCCTGCTCGGCCAGCTTTATACCGAAACCGGTCTGGACCCCGATGCCCTTGCCTTCATCGAGGCCCATGGCACGGGGACGCGGGTCGGAGATCCGGCCGAGGCCTTCGCGCTGGGGCAGGTTCTGGGACAGAAGCGGCAAAAGCCGCTGCCCATCGGTTCGGTCAAGTCCAATCTGGGGCATCTGGAGCCAGCTTCCGGTCTGGTCAGCGTGTTGAAGGCCCTGCTTTCGCTTGAGCATGACCTGCTGCCTGCCAGCCTGCATATCGACAGCCCGAACCCGGACATTCCCTTTGACGAGTTGAATCTCGCCCTGAACAGCCACGCGACCGCTCTCGAACCGAGCGAAGAAGTGCGCTATGCCGGCATCAACAATTTCGGTTTTGGCGGCACCAATGCTCATGTGGTGGTATCGGACACCAAAGCCCCCCACAGAGCCCAGAGCAGCCAGACCGTCCAGAGCAGACAGACCCCATCGGCCTCCTCTGGCAGCCAGACGAGCCTGCCTGAAGCTCAGGAGGCACCATCGCTCTTCGTTCTGACAGCCAGAACGGAAGAGGCCCTCAAGGCGCTTGCAGCCAGAAGCGCTCAGGCCATTGCCAGCGAGACAGCATCCAGCCTGAAAGACTGGTGCAACGCGGTTGGCTGGCATCGGTCGCTGCTCGATGAGCGACTTGCCGTCATCTGCCGTGACAAGAAAGATCTTTGCGCAGCCCTTGAGGCTTTTGCCAGCGAGAACAAGAGCCCGGCCCTTATCCATTCCTCCGCTTCGCGCGCCTCCAGACTGCCCGTATTCGTCTATTCGGGCAACGGCTCGCAATTTGCCGGCATGGAGCTCGAAGCCTATCGGCAGAATGGGCATTTTGCCGAAAGCTTCGATCTGGTCGACAGCATTTTCACCCCCCTGTCCGGCTGGTCTCTTAAGGAAAAACTGTTTGAAGACACCCTGAAAGAAGACCTCAAGCAAACCTCGATTGCCCAACCATTGCTCTTTGCCATTCAGGTGGCCCTGACCGAAGCCCTCAAGGCTTCCGGTATCAAGCCCGGAGCGGTGATGGGCCATTCGGTTGGTGAAGTGGCCGCAGCATGGGCCTCAGGTGCCTTGAGCCTGCAGCAAGCCGTGGAAGTCATCTATTGGCGCTCTCACCATCAGGAAGCCGTCGCCGGAACCGGCAAGATGGCCGTCATCAAGCTCTCCGAGGCTGAAACCTCAAGCCTTCTCAAGCAGGAAGGGTTTGAGGGCGTTGAAATCTCCGCCATCAACACAGACAAGTCCCTTACCCTTTCTGGCGAATCCGCAGAGCTGGAAGCCTTTTTGAAGCTGGCCCGCAAAAGACGCCTTGCGGCCAAAATGCTGGATATCAATTATCCTTTCCATTCCGCAGAAGTGGAACCGATCAAGAAGGGTCTGATTGCCGATCTTGCCGCGATCAAGCCGACAAAGGCCATATTGCCCTTCTATTCGGCGGTCACCGGCTCATGCCTTGAAGGCAGCGAGATGGACGGCGATTACTGGTGGCAGAATGTGCGCCAACCGGTCCGCTTCCTCAGCGCCGTGGAAGCCGCCTTTGCCGATGAACAGACACAATTTCTCGAAATCGGCCCCCGCGCCATTCTGAAAAGCTATATCGGCGAGACGGCCAGAGACCGGACAAAAACCGTCGTTGCCATTGAAAGCCTGACCCAGAAGACGCCGCGGGAGATAGACCCTGTCCTCATCGCGGTTAGCCGGGCCATTGCCAATGGCTTGTCTTTCGACAAGGCCGTCATCTTCGGCGAAAAGCAGGCCTGCTCCGTGCCGCTTCCCAGCTATCCCTGGCAGCTCAAGCCCTTCAAGATCACGCCGAGCAGCGAAGCCTTCGACATTTTCAACGACAAGGTCATCCCGCACGCCCTGCTCGGCCAGCAGATCCGCAACGAGGAGCATGTCTGGTCGACCGAACTCGACACCGCCCAGATTCCCTATCTCGACAATCACAAGGTCGACGGAAAGGTCATTCTGCCCGGAGCCGCCTTTGCCGAAATGGCCCTCGCGGCAGCCCAGATCGCCTACGGGACAGACCGGGTGGAACTGCGCGACATGGACCTGTTGCAGGCCCTCCCGCTCAGCGGCGAACAGTCAGCCTCACTGTTGACGCGTCTGGACACCACCTCCGGTGTCGTGGAAATTTCGAGCCGCACCCGTCTGGTGGATGAAGAATGGCAGTTGCATGCCAAATGCCGCGTTGCCAAGATCCCCGGCGATGTGGGCGATGAGTTTGCCGACCACGCCCTTGATGCACCAGCCCTGACGCTGACGTCCTCGGCCGAGGAAATCGAGGCACTTTACGCCATTTCGCGCGAGTTCGGACTGGATTTCGGCCCCGCCTTCCAGCGGCTCACCTATTGCCAGCGCCATGGTGATGATTTTATCGAGATCGTTATTGCAGACCGCGATGGCTTTACCTCGAAACGGGAAGAGCTGGCTGCCCCCTATGCCCTGCATCCTCTCGATTTCGACGCCTGTTTCCATGGTCTCAACAGCCTTTATGAAAGCCTTGAGACCGGCGCGGAAAAGATGGCCTTCATCCCGGTGCGTTTCGGTCGTCTGCGCATTCTGCAAAGCGGCGCCGCCGTGCGCTCGGCCCGCATCCATGTGATCCGCTCCAATTCCCGCGGCATCAAGGCTGACATCAACATGTTTGCTGAGGACGGCTCTCTGGTCGCCACCCTGCGCGATGGTCGCTTCCGCGCCTCAGCTCTGGTGCAACGTCAGGGGCTAGACCGGTTGAGCTATTATTATGATTCCCTCAAGCTCGCCCTGCCCGGATCCGACACCCAGCCAAAGCCGCTTGATGGCGTCGCGCTGCTCGAATCAGTCGCCAGCCTTGAATTACCCGAGCGCAGCGCCATTGACGACGGCCAGATGCTTCTGCATGCAGCCAGCCGCCGCGGCGCCTATGACATCCTGCACCAGTTCGCCGATGCCAATCTCAGGCTCGATGAAACCAGCTTGCCAAAGCTCACGCCCCGTCAGGATCTGGATGGCGAGAATGCCGATGAGGATATCAGAAGCCGATCGATCCATCGCAAGCAGATTTTCGGCTCCCTCATCGCCATTTGCGAGCAGTCCGGTCTGGTGAAGGCCACCGACGAAGGCTGGGAACTTGCCAGCGAAAGCGGCCTGCCGGAAACCGCACAGATTTTGCAAATGCTGATGAGCGAGAATCCCAGATGGTCGGCCGAATGCGTCATGCTCAACCATGCGCTAAAACAGATGCCGGACCTCATCCGCTCCATGGATTACACTTCCGGCGATCAGCCAATGCCGCAGGATCTCTATTCCAATGACCTGTTCGAGCAGCATCTGAGTTCTTCGCCGCTCTATGAGGCGCATGTGGAACAGATATCCGCAGCCCTTGAGCGCATTCTCGAACAATGGCCTCAGGATCGTCCGCTTCGTATTCTGGAATTCGGCATTGCAGGCGCAAGACTGACGAAAGCCATTTTGCCGCTTCTGGAAGAGAAGCAAGGCATTCTGGTTGCTGCCGACACCAACAAGCTGATCATTGATCGCCTGCGTATCCTGTTTGCCAACTCGATCCATTTCGAAGCCGTTGCGCTGAAATCCGATCTGGAAGCCCTTGAGCCGCACGGACCATTTGATCTGGTCATCTCGGCCAACGGCATTCAGATGATGGATCAGGCTTCTAGCATGCTGGAGCCCCTGACGGATCTGCTGGCCAGCGATGGCATCATGCTGATGAGCCTGTCCGATGTCTCGGTCTTTCAGGATCTGGTCTTTGCCCCGTCTGAAAACTGGTTTGACGATTCCGTTGATCCCTCTCTGCCCCTGTCTTGCTATGGCGCGGCAGAAGACTGGCGCGGCTGGATCAAAGAGGCCGGTCTTGGCGACGTCAAGCTGTCTCACTTTGCCAATGGCGCAGGCGAGACGGACCTGTCCGGAGCCTATCTGCTGACGGCCACCGGCAAGCCCGCCACAGCCACAGCTGGCGAAAGTGACATTCCGCTTCTCGATGCGGACCATCGCAGGATCTATCTGCTGCAAGCCGGAGAAAGCGAACAGAATACCACCCTCCTTGCGGCCCTTGAGCATCAATTCAAGTCAGCCGAGCTGAACAAGCTCGCGATTGACACGACAGACGCCCTCGGCCAGGCCGCCAGCCTGATCGCCAAAGGCCCCCATGACGGTGCTCTGGATGTGATTTATGCCGCAGGCGCTGCTGGTGCAGATGCCCTGAACAAACAAGCCTCCAGCTTTGAGAGGCTTTCCGCTTCCCTGCACCAGCTCGCAGACCTCATTCGAAGCACGGCCGACATATCCATGCGCCTCTGGATCATCGCTCCGGGGGGCTATCCGGACAAGACTGGAGAGCCCTGTGATCCAGTCCAGAGCGCCCTTTGGGCCTTTGGGCGCACGGTCAGCAATGAATATGAAAATCACGATGTGCGGCTGGTGGATTTTGCTCAGGATCTGTCTCCTGCCGATCGCAGCGCGCGCCTTGCCCGTCTCATCGAAACGCCGGGCGAAGAGCGCGAAATCCTGCTCAACAGCAGCTCTCAGAATGTGGTTCGCGTCAGACGCGGCTGGCCACAGGCAGCAAATGGGAAAGCATCACACACTCCTGACGCAGGCTGCCAGCTCTATCATCCGCGCACCGGCTCCTTTGACCGCCTGCAATGGATCCCGGTCAAGCGCCGTAAACCCGCCAAGGGCGAGGTTGAAATCGAGGTCGTCGCCTCTGGTCTCAACTTCCGCGATGTCATGTGGGCGCAGGGCCTGTTGCCAGAAGAAGCGCTTGAAGACGGCTTTGCAGGCCCGACCCTCGGCTTTGAATGCTCCGGTCGTATCACGGCTCTGGGACAGGGCGTGAAGGGGCTGAAGATCGGCGATCCGGTCATGACGCTTGCCCCTGCGAGCTTTGCCTCGCACGTGACCGTGATGGACAGCGCCATTTCCAAACTGCCAGAAACGATTGATCTGACAGCTGCGGCAACCATGCCGGTGGCCTTCCTGACGGCCTATTATGCCCTGCATCATCTCGCACGTCTGGAAGAAGGCGAATGGGTGCTCATTCATGGCGCGGCAGGCGCTGTCGGACTGGCCGCCGTCCAGATTGCCAAATGGCGCGGAGCACGCATCATTGCAACCGCGGGCAATGAGGAAAAGCGCAATTTCCTCAAGATGCTGGGTGCAGATCATGTATTGAATACCCGGTCGCTCGATTTTGTCGATCAGGTTCGCTCCATCACAAGACAGGCGGATGGCCCGGATCAGGAAGGCGTTGATGTGGTCCTCAACTCGCTCTTTGGCGAGGCGATGGAACGCAGCCTTGAGCTGGTGCGCCCCTTTGGCCGCTTCCTCGAACTCGGCAAGCGCGATTTCTATGGCAACACCCAGATTGGCCTCAGACCTTTCCGCCGCAATATCAGCTATTTCGGCATCGATGCCGACCAGTTGCTGAACAAGCAGCCCGCGCGGGCCAAGCGTCTCTTTGCCGAATTGGCCGAGCTGATCGGCAATGAGCAATTCACGGCGCTTCCCTATCGCCTGTTTGAAAGCACCGATATCGTCGATGCCTTCCGCCTGATGCAGCGCTCGGGTCATATTGGCAAGATCGTCGTCAAGGCGCCTGACCCCATCTCGAGCGCGGGCGATGAAAATAGCTTCAAGGCCAGCGAAGAAGGCCACCATGTCCTGATCGGTGGGCTGGGCGGTTTCGGTCTTGAAGTTGCCCGCTGGCTTGCCAGCAAGGGGGCAAGATCGATTATTCTGACCAGCCGCTCGGGCAAGATGTCCGACGAGGCACTGGCTCTCAAACAGGCACTGGCAAATAAAGGCTGCGCCTTGATGGTCAAGCCATGCGACGTTTCAAACGAAGCTGCCCTCAAGGCCCTGCTTGAAGACCTGCGCAAGGATCGCCCCATCAGCGGCGTCATGCATATGGCCGCTGTTCTGGATGATGTGCTTCTGGCCAATATGAGCGATGAGCAGATCGACAAGGTGCTCGGCCCGAAAGTTATCGGCTCTGACAATCTCGACCGGGCCACCCGTCAGGATGACCTTGACTATTTCTGGCTCTTCTCCTCCGTATCCGTATTGATCGGCAACCCCGGTCAGGCAAACTATGTGGCAGCGAACAGCTATTTGGATGGCCTCGCGCGCAAACGTCGTCAGGAAGGTTTGCCAGCCCTCGCCGTTGGCTGGGGCGCCATCACCGATGTGGGCATTCTGGCCAGAGACAAGCAGACTGCGGAAATCCTCGCCAGAACCACTGGCGGCATCGAATTCAAGGCAAAGCAGGCACTGGACCAACTTTCCAGACTGCTCGAACAATTGCCATCAGGCACAACACCGGCAGCCATCACGCTGGCGCCAATGAATTGGGGCTATGCCAGCGACAACCTGCCGATCATGAAAAGCCCGACCTATACTCTGCTCCAGAGGGAAGCCGCCCAGTCGTCAAGACATGGCCAGCAGGCGCTGGATGTCGCCAGCCTGATCGAGGGGCTCGACGATGTTGCCGCACGGGGCGAGATCGCCAAGATTCTGGCGCAGGAAGTGGCGGGCATTTTCCGCATGCCGGTGGAAGAGATCAATCTCAAACGGTCTCTTACCGACCTTGGCATGGACAGCCTGATGGGTATGGAATTGCGCACCGCAGCCCAGCAGAAACTCGATATCGAGATTCCAATGGGCGCGATTGCCGACGGAACAACGATCGAGGATATTGCTGCCCGCGTATTGGAACGCATTCGCGGGGAGGCTGAGAGCGGGCTTTCCTTCACAGAAGAAACCCTTCTGCATCAGCATATTGGCAGCGACAGCGACGCTTCGTCCGTTGCCAGCAAGCTGGCAGAAGTGCGCAAGAGTGACATTTGATGTCATCTCTTGCCTTTTCTTCTGGTGAATCGTTACGCTAATACGTAATCTACAGGTTGAAAAACTCGTTATATTTCAGGTGTGCTGAAGGCGCGGACCATCGCCTTCAGACTGCGACTGTTTGATCTTGTTCCCCACGCCGCAGCCACCAGAGCCGTTTTTAAAAAGGAAGCAATTTATGTCCAAGCAGCAATTTGATCGGGAGGCCATTCTTAATCTGTCTCGATCAATGGCCAAGGGAGCCCCGACCAAGCCCGCAGCCCATCGTGGCACCCACCACGCCAAGATTGATCGCTCCAAGACAGATTTTGCGACCATGGACCTCTATCAGCAAATCACCATTCAGCGCCAGATGGCCGAGAAATTGCAGACCAGAGATCCCTATTTCGTCCTGCATGAAAGCCGCGCCGGGGCCACGACCATCGTCGATGGCAAGGAACTGATCAACTTCGCCTCCTATGACTATCTCGGTCTGAATGGGCTCGATGAGGTGCATCAGGCCGCCAAGGATGCCATCGACCAGTTTGGCACCTCGGTTTCCGGCTCCCGCCCGACCTCTGGCGAACGCCCCTTTCATCGCACTCTGGAACAACAGCTTGCCGATCTCTATCAGAGCGAAGCGGCGCTGATCTTCGTCTCGGGACACGCAACCAATGTCTCGACCATCGGTGAATTGCTCGGCCCGACGGATCTGGTCCTGTTTGATGCCTATAGCCACAATTCGGTGACCACCGGCTGCAAATTGTCCGGCGCAACGAGACGGGCTTTCAAGCATAATGATTTCGATGATCTGGAACGCATTCTGGAAGAAACCCGCAATGCCCATGATCGCGTCATGATCGTGGTCGAGGGCCTCTATTCCATGGATGGCGACATGCCGGATCTGGCCCGCCTTGTCGAGCTCAAGGATCGATTCGGCGCCTGGTTGATGGTCGATGAGGCCCATTCCCTCGGCGTTCTGGGGGCCACCGGCAAGGGCCTGTTCGAACAGCAGGGCGTTGATCCCCAAAAGATCGACATCTGGATGGGCACCATGAGCAAGACCATGAGCGGCTGTGGCGGTTATATCTGCGGCAATGAGCCCCTGATCGACATTCTCAAATTCTTTGCCTCCGGCTTCATGTATAGCGTCGGCCTTTCCGCCCCCCTGTCCGTGGCAGGCTCCAAGTCGCTTGAAATCATGCAGCGTGAGCCATGGCGCGTTGAAAAGCTCCAGTCCAACGGGCGCTATTTTCTCAAGGCGGCTCAGGCTGCCGGCCTTGATACGGGCCTGAGTGCCGGTTTCTGTGTCGTTCCGGTCATCGTCGGCGACAGTCTGCGGGCAGTCAAACTGAGCAACAATCTCATGGACCGGGGCATTTATGCTTTCCCGATCACCTACCCCGCCGTCCCCATGAACAGCGCCCGCCTGCGCTTTTTCATCAGCGCCACTCACAGTGAAGAACAGTTGCAACAGGCCGTGGACATTACCGCAGAAGAGCTGCGCAAGCTCGAAGACGCGAATTTTTCCATCGCCTCTGCCCTAAGCAACCTGAACGCCGACTAAAGCGGAAACGGACGGGATGATGCCTCGCTCCATCATGATCACGGGCGCCAGTCGCGGGCTGGGAGCTTCTCTGGCAAGAGCCTATGCCGGAGAAGGCGTCCGTCTGATCCTGACCGCCCGCCGGATCGAGGCACTCACAGAGACCTGCCGCCAATGCGAAGCGGCCGGAGCGCAAGTGTTGCCTCTGGCGCTGGATCTGGGCATGGATGAAAGCATTGACGACATTCTGGCTCATCTTGTCGGAAGTGACCTGCCGGATCTTCTGATCGCCAATGCAGGCGTCTTTTCAGGCAGGAGGGCAAATGGCCAGCTTGAAGCGAGCAGTGAGCAGGCCCGCCAGCTCAGGATAAACCTCACCGGCACAATCGGCCTTCTCGATACGATCGCCCAGCGCATGAAGGAGCGCCGTTCCGGACATCTCGCTCTCATCAGCTCCCTTGCTGCCATTCAACCGCAACCTGACAGCCCTGCCTATGCCGCCAGCAAAGCGGGGCTGGCGCTCTGGGGACGCTCCATTGGCGAGGATCTTTCCCTGCATGGGGTCGCTGTCAGCATCATTTATCCCGGCCATATTGAGAGCGACCAGACGGCCATTCATGTGGGCCAGTTACCCGGGCTTTTGCCTGCTGACAAGGCGGCCGCGATCATTCACAAGGGCATAGGCAAAAGACGGGAACGCATCATCTTCCCGCGCCATCTCTATTGGCTCATTCTCGTCAGCAATCTGCTCCCCGGCAGACTGAGACGATGGGTAAACCGCCCCTTCAGATATCACGTCTCCCATGAGGAGACACCCCGCTAGGAGGGCGCATGGCAGATCAATCCAGAGACTGGATGCAACGACCGGCCATCATCTATGGCGTCGGCTTCTGGAACCGCAAATCCATTCGGGGCATGCTTGCCCATTTGCCCGGCAAACTGCGATTCTGTCGCTCCTTTGAGCGTGCCCTTCTGAAAGCCCGGCAGGCAAATGCCAGCCTGTTCGCATGGACCACCCGCCTCTCGGATGATCAACGCGCCGCTTGCGAGAAAGCCGGCGTTCCGATTGTGAATGTCGAGGATGGCTTCATTCGCTCCGTCGGCCTTGGCGCAGCCTTTGTGCCCGCCGCCTCGCTGATCATGGATGCAAGCGGCATCTATTATGACCCCTCACGCCCCAGCGATCTGGAAATCATGCTCGAACATGACGATGTCAGCGCCGGGGAAAGAGCGCGAGGCGAGGCCTTCCGCAAGACACTCGTGGAACTTGGCATATCAAAATACAATCTGGGACAAAGACATGACCAGGCGCCGCGCTCAACAGAGCGTCAAGTGATCCTGATCCCCGGGCAGGTCAGCGACGACGCATCCATTCTCAAGAGCCGCAGCGACAGCCTTGATCTTCAATCGGGAGAAAATCCCAATCTGTTGCTGCTCAAATGGGTCAGGGAACACAATCCCGATGCCTTTATCATTTTCAAGCCACATCCCGATGTCACCAGCGGCCTGCGCAAGGGCGGCCTCTCGGATGAGGAAATGCTGACCTTTGCGGACAAGATTGAGCGGCAAGTGGATATCATCGCACTGATTCGACAATGCGACATCCTGCACACCATCAGTTCACTCTCCGGCTTTGAAGCATTGCTACGCGGCAAGCAGGTGGTGGTGCATGGATTGCCATTCTATGCTGGCTGGGGCATTGGCCTTGACCTGACCGCCAGCCCACGCCGAAACAGAAAGCGCACGCTTGATGAGCTCGTGTTTCTGGCGATGATAAAATACCCTCAATATGTAAATCCGGAAAGCTTTGCAGCATGTGAGGCAGAAGAGACGGCCTGCGCTCTATCAGGGTTAAGAAATCATAAAGTAGAATCCCTTAAGGATATCATCATGCTGCATTTGGCAAGACTTGCTTTTAGGCTAGGCTTCTGAGAAAGCTTTGGTCTTTACGTATCAGAGCGGGGAATCGCGTTGAAATTCAACTTGATCGGTGCTATCCAGATGTGCATTGATATTATTGTTTTAGATATCAAACGTGGTGTTTGTGCAACGATCAACTCAAAAATGCTCGTAAACAGTGTTAACCGTTTGAATACCCGCGAGTCATTTTTGTATTGTGCCCTCGTAATGCACCAGTAGGTTTTTGCGCAGCTCCGGCTTGTGCAGATATCCAGCGGGACGGAACATCCGTTTGTTACCAACGAGTTAGATACCTATGCTTAGAATATTTCTCGCTCTGTTCGTTTCAGCCTCCTTGTCGGCCTGCATGTTTACGCCTAGAGAAGGCCCCCTCTCGACAGAGATCGAGAAGCAAAGCACCCAGAATGACTATCTCGTTGTCGATGTTGATTCGACGATTGTTGACGGCCTCTCCCGTTTCAACCCTGTTGGATTGCATACCCAGTTCACTGCCACCAGCCAGCGCCTGCCGGTTTCAACTGTCGGCACAGGCGACGTTCTCTCGGTTACCGTATTTGAAGCCGATCAGGGCGGTCTCTTCTCTGGCGCAGGTGGAAACAAGGCGGAATTTCCTCATGTTGTCGTCGACAACAAGGGCGAGATCTCACTTCCCTATTCAGGCACCATCAAAGTCAAGGGCAAGACACCGCTGCAAATCCAGAATCTCGTAGTCGAGAGCCTGGAAGGCAAGGCGATCCAGCCGCAGGCCATGGTCAATGTTGTTCGCAACGAGAATAACGTCGTCACCATGAGCGGCGATGTCACGAAGCCGGGCCTTTACCCCCTTTCCAACAAGGGCATTCGTCTGCTTGATGTTGTGGCTCAGGCCGGTGGCACGAAATTTCCTGCGCGCGAAACCTATATCATCTTGATGCGCGGCTCTCGTCAGGGCGTTCAATTGCTCGAAACCGTGATGGATCAGCCGGACGAAAATATCTACGTATCCAGAGGCGACCGGATTTACCTGTCCCACGATCCGCAACGCTACACCGTTTTGGGCGCCGTTCAGAAGCCTTCGGTCTATACCTTCAACTCTTCTACGGTCTCCGTATTGGAAGCCATTGCGGCTGCTGGTGGTCTCAACGATAACCGGGCAGACGCCACAGGCGTATTCGTGTTCCGTTATGAGGAGCCGAAGGTCCTTGATACGATGAATATTCATTACACCCGGCAGGTGCGCGGCAAGGTTCCAACTATTTATCGTATTAACATGAAGCATGCGCAGTCCTATTTTTATGCGCAGTCATTCCATCTGCAGGACAAGGACTCGGTTTTCGTTTCGAACGCACGCTCGGTTGAAATCGGAAAACTGCTGCAGCTGATGAATATGGCAACCTCTTCCGTAAGGAATATCGCCGTTACCGGCAAGAATCTCGAGATATATGACTAAATCTGTAAAGCATTCAGCATGAGTGCTCAGTAAATTCTAGATTAATAGGGTGTAGTGTGGCCCAGGAAATGCGAACAACGTCAGAAGTTGGCGACAAAAGAGTGTTTCTCTTTCTCCAGGGTCACCCTTCCTTTTTCGCGCGCAACGTTGCCAACCAGCTTGAGAAAAGCGGGCATACGGCACTGAGAATCAATTTTTGCGTTGGCGATGCAATTCTCTGGCGTGGCAGGAAGGCCTTCAATTATCGACTGCCCTTCTCCAGATGGGAGAAATATCTGCGCGCCTTCATCGCAAAGCATGGCGTAACGGATATCATCTATTACGCGGACAGAAAGCCCTATCACCAGATAGCGGCAAAGGTTGCAGACGATCTAAAACTGCCCACCTATGCTTATGAATTCGGCTATCTTCGCCCGGACTGGATCACTCTGGAAAGAGGCGGCATGTCTGCCTTTTCGCACTTTCCGACCGACCCCGCCAAGATTACGGAAATTGCCAGCCAGCAGCCGGAACCGGATCTGCAACAAAAATATCCCTATACCAAACCCAGAGAAATTGTCTTTGAAGTCAGCTACAATCTCCTGAGCTATTTCCTCTGGTTCTTCTATCCCTTCTACAAGGCGGATCGCTATTACAATCCGCTCGTGGAATATATCTCCGGTATCCCGGGCCTCTTTCTTGAAAAGAGAAGAAATATCGCAGCCAGAAAGCTGGTGACCCGTCTCGGGCGCAGGCGGCATCCATTCTTCATTTTCTCGCTGCAACTGCAAAGCGACTATCAACTCAGGTCCAACGCGCCCTTCTCTCATCAGAAAAAGGCCATTGAAATGGCCTTGAAGTCCTTCGCCCGCACTTCGGAATCAAACACCGATCTGATTTTCAAAGCCCATCCGCTGGACAATGGCTTGGAGCATTGGGGACCTTTCATCCGCAAGAAGGCAAGAGAGCTGGGCATCGCCCACCGCGTGCATTTCATCGTTGGTGGCAACCTGACCTTCATGCTCAAGCATGCCAAGGGCTGCGTGATGATCAACAGCACCGTCGGTCTGCATTCGATCCGCTCAGGCTGCCCCGTCAAAGTGCTCGGTCATGCCGTCTATGACATTGAAGGCCTGACCCATCAGGGCAATCTTGACAGTTTCTGGACCCATCCGAAATTGCCAGACCCGGCCTTTGTTGAGGATTTCGTAAAAGCCGTCGCCAGCACCATTCAGGTGAAGGGAAACTTCTTTACCACCAAGGGCAATCGAGCCGCTGTTCCGGCTTTTGCCAATCGGCTGATAGAGAAGAAAGTGAATGCCTTTGGCGCGTTTGAACCGATGCCGCCAAGGCTGACCACACTGGTGGCCAACGAGCCGCCGCTCTATGCTCCCAAACCGGTCACCGTGGAAGTTGAGCCTGTCGAGACAAAGGAAATCATCTCCGACAGCCTGCCGGTCTTTGGCAATACTGCCGTCATCAAATCCTGACCATTCACTCCGGCCTGCCGGCTCAGGCCTTCCCCGTTCATGACGCGCCTTGATCGCTGCGAGCGTGGGCGTGGCAACAACGCTCCCCTTTGCGCCTCGAGCCTTGCGAGCAAATCCGCGCCGCCTATTTCCGCGATCCATAGGTCCGCCCTTTTGCCGAAAATCAGATTATATTTGAAGAAGAGCGCAAAGGCGTTTAACTAGAAGGCGATCCCGCCCTTTCGAAAGCAGGTAACGCCACATGAGCAACAGCCCCTCTCTGCCGATTTCCGTCTTCATCATTACGCTGAATGAAGAAGATCGTATTGAAATGGCCATTTCAAGCGTTATCGACTGGGTCGATGAAGTCATCGTCATTGACTCAGGATCGACGGATCGCACCGTTGAACTGGCTGAGGGCTGCGGCGCAAAAGTGGTGTTCAATCCATGGCCCGGTTACGGCCTGCAAAAGCGCCATGGTGAAGATCTCTGCCGCAATGACTGGCTTCTCAATATTGACGCCGACGAAGTGGTCTCTCAGGAGCTGCGCGACGAGATCACGGGTATTTTCGCCAAAGGCCCGCAAAGCGATATCTACAAGATTGAGATTCTCGATGTCTTTGCCCATGAAAAGCACCCCAAAAGCTGGGCCTATGGCTATTGGCAATATCGCCTCTATCATCGATCAAAGGGGCGCTTTTCGGAATCGACCGTCCACGACACCGTCCGCCCCTATCCCGACGCCAAAATCGCCACACTGCAAAAGAAAATGGAGCATCATTCCATCCGATCCATTCAATGGTCGGTGGAGAAGATGAACCGTTATTCCGACATGCAGCGGGATGACATGATCACGCGCGGCCGCCATATCAGCCCTTGGCGTCTGGTCTTTGAATTTCCGGTATCATTCCTGAAAAGTTACCTGTTGCGACAGGGATTCCGCTATGGCTTCTGGGGCATCGTGATCGCCCACAATTATGCCTATTCCCGCTTTCTGCGCGTGGCCAAGCTCTATGAATATGAGCTTTTGCAGCGCGCGCAAAAATAGCCCAACACAGCGCCCCAACAATTCGACCCCGCGCCGTAGATCAACCATAGCAATGACCAAAGCGATGGTCAAAGTGATGAATTGCAACGCTGAAGAGCTGCGGTTTGGAGTGGATCAGGATTTCATATCAGGTATATACTGACCCCAATAGCGCCGGGACCAGCAAGGCGCTATCAAATTGGAGAGGAAAAATGGGAACGGGCGGAAATGCCATCATGACCAAGAAGGCGCTAAATCAAAGGCAAGAAAAAATCGTCGAAATAGCCCGGTCAGAAGGTTTCGTCGGCATCGAGAAGCTGGCCGCTCTGTTTGACATAACGCCACAGACGATCCGCCGCGACATCATGCTGTTATGTGAGCAGGGAATCCTGAGGCGCTATCATGGCGGCGCCAGCCTCATATCCAACACGCGCAATGTTGACTATACCGAACGCCGCGAAGTCATGAAGGAAGAAAAGGCCAGAATTGGTCGCATGGTTGCCGCCCATATTCCCGATGGCGCCTCTCTTTTCCTCAATATCGGCACCACCACAGAGGCGGTGGCCGACGCCCTTCTCGATCACAAGAATCTCAATGTGGTGACCAACAATATCAATGTCGCAGCCAAGCTGAGTCAGCGCGAAAGTTTTGATGTCTCCATCGCTCCGGGCCATGTCCGCCCCAGAGATCTGGCCGTCATCGGAGAAGCCACCATCGATTTCATCAAGCAGTTCAAGGTCGACTTCGGCGTCATTGGCATATCCGGCATTGACGAGGATGGCACCCTGCTGGATTTCGACTATCGCGAAGTGCGCGTGGCGCAAACGATCATAGAAAATTCACGCACAACCTTTCTGGCCACCGATCACACCAAGTTCGGCCGCCGGGCGATGGTCAAGCTGGGCAATATCACTGATCTGGACGGCCTTTTTCTGGACCGTATGCCGCCTGCCCCCTTTGATGAACTGATCCATTCATCGAGCGTTACAGCGCACCTTGTCGATGAAGACGACATCTTCTGAAGAACAGATTTCAACCCACCATTTCTGACCAGATTGCGTTCGGTATTTTTTCGATTCTATTCAAATGAAAATTTACCACTAGTATTTTTACGCTATTCTTTCGGTTGATAAAATTCCCGAAAAATCGGCCATTTCAGGCTTTCACTTCCATGCGAAAGCCTTGCTTCTTCCCTTACACCCGATAGGCAACGCAGCGCTTTTCCATACCTAACCTTCTGTTTGAAATTCTGATTTCTCGATTTTCACCAGTCTTGTACACAAGGCAAAAGCAGGCTCTAATTCTTTCGTTTAACGTCTCAAAAATACTCAATTGAACATTTTTCCTTGAAATGATATAAATTACGAAAATAAAGTAACAAAAACGAACATCCCTCTACAGCCTAACCATTACCAGGCCTTGTCGGATTATTCAGGAGGAAGACATGAGATCCGAAACTCTGAAAAAATTGCACGACGACACTCCATTTGACGTGCTGGTGATTGGTGGCGGGGCGACTGGCTGCGGCATCGCTCTGGATGCTGCAACCCGTGGCCTCAGAACGGCACTGGTCGAACGTTTCGATTTTTGCGAAGGAACATCCAGCCGCTGTACCAAACTGGTTCATGGTGGTGTGCGCTATCTGGAGGCTGCGGTCAAAAGGCTCGACAAGGAGCAATATAATCTGGTCCGCGAGGCGCTGCATGAAAGGGGAGCTTTTCTGCGCAATGCGCCGCACCTTTCAAACCGGCTGCCATTGATCACCCCGGTCTATTCCTGGTGGCAGGTACCCTATATCTATATCGGTCTGAAAATGTATGACCTGCTATCGGGAAAGATGAATATCGGCCATAGCAAGATCATCAGCGCCAAGGAGGCCAAACGCCGCTTCCCGATGTTGCATGCCAAGGGCCTGAAGGCCTGCGTGCAATATTATGATGGCCAGTTTGTCGATGTGCGCATGGCCATTTCCATCGCGATGACAGCCGAACGTGCAGGCGCGGTGATGGCAAACCATGTGGAAGTGATCTCTCTTCTGCATGATGAAGCAAAGAATGTGGTCGGAGCCCATGTTCGTGACAGCTATAGCGGCGAGGAATGGGACGTCAGGGCCAAGAAGGTCATCAACGCAACCGGCCCGTTCGCTGACGGCATTCGCAAGATGGATGATGAAGCCGCCAAGCCGATCCTGAAAGTCAGCTCCGGCATTCACATGATCCTCGATGCGAATTTCGTGCCCCCCGATGGTGGTCTGCTCATTCCCCAGACAGATGATGGCCGCGTATTGTTCATCCTGCCATGGCAGGGGCAGGCTCTGGTCGGCACCACAGACAATGAATGCAAGGTTGAATCCCATCCGGAAGTATCTCCGGAGGATATCCGCTATCTGCTCAGCTATGTGCGCCGCTATTTCGATATCGATGTGTCCGAGAAGGACGTCAAGTCGGCCTGGAGCGGTATCCGACCGCTGGTCTTCAATCCCCATGCCAAGGACACCTCGCAGCTGGCCCGTGACCATGTCATCATTGAAGACAAGTCCGGTCTGGTAACCATCTCGGGCGGTAAATGGACAACCTATCGCCTGATGGCCGAGCAGGCCGTGGATCGCATTGTCAAGAGCGGTGTGTTCGGCAAGGTCGGCTCCAGCCGCACCCATGACATGAAGGTCATTGGCGGGGAAGCCTTCACCCCGGGCAATGCCGCGATCATCGCCGACAAATATGGCCTTGATGAAGATATCGCGCGCCATTTGAACGAAGCCTATGGCGACCAGTCCGATCATGTTGCACGCATCGCGGCGGAACAGGACCTCAAGCAGCGCCTGCATCCCGATTATGGCTTCATCGAAGCCGAGATCGCCTATGCGATTGAGCGCGAAGCTGCGACATCCGCTTCCGACTTCATCTGTGGTCGCACGACCATCGCGCTGATCGACAAAAAGGCTGCCGCGCATGCCGCCCCGAGAGTTGTTGCTCTCATGGCAGAACGGCTGGGCTGGGATGAAACACGCACGGCAACCGAAAGACAGACTGTCATGAAACGTCTGGAGGTCGCTTTCTAGATCGGTCGGTTTCACAAAAAGAATTTCGGCAAACAGGACATCACTGATCCTGCGGGACAGCTCGCGTCTGCTTGCCGGGACAATTTCAGGGAGCGATATGCATCAGGGCCGGTATTTTACCCAAAAGCTCACCCTGACCGCTCCCCGAAAAAAGGCTCCTTCGTCTGCGCTTTGGCATCGTTTGGGAGGACAGTGCCAGCCAGCCTGCCGGGGGGAAGGTGAGGAGCTCCAGCAGGAGTTCCAATCAGAAGCAGTAATTGTAGTGGAGGAAGAATTGCATAATTTTATTGGTGAGATGATCGGCACGATGCTGCTGATCATATTCGGGGCTGGAGTTTGCGCCAACGCGTCTCTGGAAAAATCCTTTGGCAAGGGTGGTGGCTGGATTGTCATCGCCTTCGGTTGGGGCTTTGCTGTCGCCATGGCCGTCTATGTGACCGGTAAATTCACCGGTGCCCATATCAATCCGGCGGTAACCATTGGCCTTGCAGCCGTAGGTGCCTTTCCATGGTCACAAGTACCTGAATATATTGCAGGTCAGATGGTCGGCGCCTTCCTTGGAGCAGCCATAATCGTGCTGATGTATGGGCCGCACTGGGCCGCAACCGAAGACAAGGGCACCAAGCTTGGTGTCTTCTCGACCGGTCCTGCGATCAAAAGCCCAGTTGCGAACTTCGTGAGCGAGTTTATTGGTACAGCTGTGTTGCTTTTCTGCCTGCAGGGCATTGGCGCAAACCAGTTTGCTGATGGGGTCAATCCGCTGATCGTCGGCTTCCTGATCGTGGCAATCGGCCTGTCTCTGGGTGGCACCACGGGCTATGCCATCAACCCGGCCCGCGATTTGGGGCCACGCATCGCCCATGCCCTTTTGCCAATTCCCGGCAAGGGCTCAAGCAACTGGGGCTATGCATGGATCCCCGTAGCGGGCCCGATCTGTGGCGGTATTGCGGGCGCAATGCTATATCGGCTGTTCTTCGGCTGATCTTGCGCTGAACAAAAACAATAGTGTGGGCGTCGAGGGGCGCCCATCTCAGACAATTCGTGGAGGAATTATCAAATGGAAAAGAAATATATTCTCGCTATCGATCAGGGCACAACAAGCTCGCGCGCAATCCTGTTCGATCATGCTGGCAAGATTGCAGAAGTCACCCAGAAAGAATTCACCCAGATTTTCCCGAAACCGGGTTGGGTGGAACATGATGCCATGGAAATCTGGTCTTCTGTTCAGTCCGTTGTTGCAGAAGCCCTGTCTTCCCCGGACATTCAGGTATCGGAAGTCGCCGCAATCGGCATCACCAACCAGCGCGAAACCGCTGTTGTCTGGGACAAGAATACCGGCCGTCCGGTTTACAACGCCATTGTGTGGCAGTCCCGCCAGACCATGGATATCTGCAATGAGCTGAAAGCCAAGGGCCTCAATGACGAGTTCCGCGACAAGACCGGCCTGCTGATCGATGCCTATTTCTCCGGCACCAAGGTCAAATGGATTCTCGACAATGTGGAAGGCGCACGCGAAAAGGCAGAAAAAGGCGACCTGCTGTTCGGTACCATCGACTCATGGCTCGTCTGGAAACTGACCGGCGGCAAGGTTCATGTCACCGACTATACCAACGCATCCCGCACATTGATGTATAACATCCATGAGCTGAAATGGGATGAAAAGCTGCTCGAATATCTGACCGTTCCGGCTTCCATGCTGCCGCAGGTGCGTCCGAACTCGGAAGTCTATGGCATGACCGACAAGGACGCATTCCAGGGCATGGAACTGCCAATCGCCGGCATGGCAGGCGACCAGCAGGCAGCGCTCTTCGGTCAGGCATGCTTCACCGAAGGCATGGTCAAGAACACCTATGGCACCGGTTGCTTCATGCTGATGAATACCGGCGAAAAGGCTGTTCCGTCCCAAAATGGCCTGCTGACAACCATCGCCTGGGGCGTCGACGGCAAGGTCGAATATGCTCTGGAAGGTTCCATCTTCGTGGCCGGTTCTGCCATTCAGTGGCTGCGTGATGGTCTGCGCATGTTCCGTGAAGCAAGGGACAGCGAGCTTTATGCAACCCGCGTACAGAGCTCTGACGGGGTTTACATGGTTCCGGCCTTTGTTGGTCTGGGTGCTCCTTATTGGGATTCAGAAGTGCGTGGCGCCATGTTCGGCCTCACCCGCGGCACGACCAAGGAACATTTCGTCCGTGCAACGCTGGAATCGCTCTGCTACCAGACCCGCGATGTCGTCTCCGCCATGGAAGCGGATTCCGGCATCAAGTTGGAAACCCTGCGCGTTGACGGCGGCGCTGTTGCCAACGATCTGCTTTTGCAGATTCAGTCCAACTTCCTGCAAACCCCGGTTGAACGCCCGATGTGCATCGAAACCACCGCACTGGGCGCAGCCTATCTGGCAGGTCTGGCTGTTGGCTTCTGGAAGGACAAGAATGACATCATCCAGAATTTCGGTGTCGATCGCACCTTCTCGGCAAAGATGGAACCGGCAGAAGCAGACAAACTCTATGCCGGCTGGCAAACTGCCGTGAAGGCAACCATGGCCTTCAAATAGAAAGACAGAAGTTCCAAAACAAAAGATACCCTCTACCTTGACTGAGCTTGAAGGGGTGCCCATCGGGTACCCCTCTTTTTTGCCCAAAGCCGCCGCCCCCACCCTAACGGGTAGGCCTCGAAATAGCTATAAGAGCAAAAAAGGCGCATGCCATAGCACGCGCCTCTCAAATTCAACCGAGCTTTCCCTTCACCCAGGCCCCACCTGAGGACAAGGGCCTCTAGAGGGTCTTGGCAATGAAGAAGGGATTGGCAAATGGCGCATCGTCCTGCACGACCTTGCCATATTGCAGCCGCTTGCCATCTTCCGTCTCCACTGTGCCCCCGGCAGCCGACAGAATTGCATCGCCAGCAGCGGTGTCCCATTCCATGGTCCGGCCAAAACGCGGATAGAGATCGGCCTCGCCTGAGGCCAACAGGCAGAATTTCAGCGAAGAGCCGATCGACTTCTGCTCGCCAACCGTGAAATCCTTCAAATAGGCTTCCGCTTCGGGCGTATGATGGGAGCGGGAGCCGACGACATCCACGGCGTCACCCGCCTTGCGCACGGTAATTTCTCGCCAATCGACGATATCATGACCATTGCGCGGATCGGCGACCTCGCCTTTCCAGCAGCCCTTGCCCACTTCACCGGCATAGAGCCAGCCCTTGGCGGGCGTGAAGATAACGCCAACCACGGGAACATTGTTGCGGATCAGCGCGATATTGACCGTGAATTCGCCATTCTTCTTGATGAATTCCTTGGTTCCATCCAGCGGATCGACAAGAAAGAAGTCACCATCCACATCAGGCAGATTGCCTTCCGCAGCCGCTTCTTCGGCCACGACGGGAATATCCGGCGCAAGCTGCGCCAGATGTTTCAGGATGACGGCTTCGGCGGCCTTGTCGGCCTGTGTCACCGGCGAGTCATCGCCTTTCAGCTCGACATCGAAATCTGTCTCGTAAATATCGAGAATGGTTTCAGAAGCGCACAATGCCGCTTCTATCAACCCGTTCAAAAGAGGCGTCATCCGCTATTCCTTCGTCAGATATGCAACGATGGCGTCGGCCGCTTCTTCCGCAGACATCTCGTCGGTATTGACATGAATTTCCGGATGACGAGGCGTTTCATAAGGCGCATCGATACCGGTGAAATTCTTGATCTTGCCATCCCGAGCCTTGGCATAGAGGCCTTTGACGTCGCGGGCTTCGCACACCTCAATCGGCGTATCGACATAGATTTCGATGAATTCGCCCTTCTCAAGCATGTCGCGCGCCATCTGGCGTTCTGCCTTGTAAGGCGAAATGAAAGCCGTCAGAACAATCAGGCCCGCATCCACCATCAGCTTGGCAACCTCCCCGATGCGGCGGATATTCTCGACCCGGTCTACATCGGTAAAGCCCAGATCCCGGTTGAGACCATGGCGCACATTATCCCCGTCCAGCAGATAGGTATGCTTGCCCAGATTATGCAGCTTCTTCTCGACCAGATTGGCGATGGTCGATTTGCCGGAACCGGAAAGACCGGTAAACCACAACAGCCTTGGGGTCTGGTCCTTCTGGTTGGCGCGGGCTGCCTTGTCGACATCCACAGCCTGCCAATGCACATTCTCGGCCCGGCGCAAGCCAAACCAGACAAGGCCAGCGGCAACGGTCTGGTTGGAGAAACGGTCGATCAGGATGAAGGAACCTGTGTGGCGGTTTTCCTCATAGGTATCCATCGCCAGAGGCTGGGCAAAGGATAGGTTACAGAAGCCGATCTCGTTAAGCTCGAGCGCCTTGCCCGCATCCTTGTGCGATGCATTATTGACGTCGATCTTGTGCTTGAGTTCGGTCACGGTGGCCTGAACCTGCTGGGTACCCATCTTGATGATATAGGTACGCCCCACCATCAACCGGCTATTGTCCATCCAGATGAGATGGGCCGAAATCTGATCGGTCACCTGAGGGCGATGCTGCGGAAGCGCCAGAAGATCGCCGCGGGAAATGTCAATCTCATCCTCCAGCGTGATCGTGACAGCCTCACCGGCCTCGACTTCGGTCTGTTCGCCATCCATCGTCACGATGGACTTGATCTTCGACACCTTGCCGGATTTGGCAACGACGAGTGGATCTCCCACATGGGCGATACCAGAGGCCACAGTGCCTGAATAGCCCCGGAAATTGAGGTTCGGCCGGTTCACCCATTGCACGGGGAAACGGAAAGGCAACGAACGGTCTGCGGTCTCCACGTCTATCTCTTCAAGATAGGAAAGCAGACTTGGGCCATCATACCATGGGGTCTTGTCGCTCTTGGTGACAACATTGTCGCCATAGCGCGCAGACATCGGAACAGCCATGATGCTGTCAAATTCAAAGCCTTGAGCGAAGGCCTTGTAATCGGCAACGATCTTGTCAAACACATCCTGACTGAAATCCATCAGGTCCATCTTGTTGACCGCCAGCACCACATGGCGCACACCGATCAGCGATGTGATGAAGCTGTGACGCCTTGTCTGGGTCAACACCCCCTTGCGGGCGTCGATCAGAATGACGGCGAGATCGCAGTTGGACGCCCCGGTCGCCATATTACGGGTATATTGCTCATGGCCCGGCGTATCGGCCACCACGAATTTGCGCTTGTCGGTCGCAAAGAAGCGATAGGCAACATCAATCGTGATGCCCTGCTCCTGCTCGGCCTGCAGACCGTCGAGCAGCAGGGCCAGATCGACATCATCGCCCGTCGTGCCATGCTTCTTGCTGACCACTTCAAGCGAGCGCATCTGGTCTTCGAAAATTGTCTTGCTGTCATAAAGCAGGCGCCCGATCAGGGTCGACTTGCCATCGTCCACACTACCGCAGGTCAGAAAGCGCAGGATGTCGCGGCTTTCCTGACGTGCGAATTGGCCGCCTTCGAGAGGCGCGCTGGATGAAATCTCACTCTTGCTCATCAGAAATAGCCCTCCCGTTTCTTCTTCTCCATCGATGCCGTATCGTCATGGTCAATCATGCGACCTTCACGTTCCGATGTGCGGGCAATAAGCATTTCCTCGAAGATTTCTTCCAGCGTGGAAGCCGAGCTTTCCACCGCACCGGTCAGCGGATAACAGCCCAGCGTGCGGAAACGCACCATCTTCATTTCCGGAACTTCGCCCTCATTGAGCGGCAGGCGATCATCATCCACCATGATCCAGGTGCCATCCCGTTTCACAACAGGGCGCTCCTTGGCATAATAGAGCGGCACGATCGGGATATTTTCCAGCATGATATATTGCCAGATATCCTGTTCGGTCCAGTTGCTGAGCGGAAAGACGCGAATGCTTTCTCCCGGCTTGATGCGGGTATTGAAAATATTCCAAAGCTCGGGGCGCTGGTTTTTCGGATCCCAGCTGTGATTCTCCGTGCGGAACGAGAAGATGCGCTCCTTGGCGCGGGACTTTTCTTCATCGCGCCGTGCGCCACCAAAGGCAGCATCAAACTTGTGCGCGGTGAGCGCCTGCTTGAGCGCATCGGTTTTCATGATCTGCGTATAAAGCGAGGAGCCATGGGTAAAGGGATTGACGTTATTCGCCCGACCTTCCTCATTTGTATGCACGATCAGATCGAGATCATATTCCTTGGCCATGCGATCACGAAATTCGATCATCTCGCGAAATTTCCATGTTGTGTCAACATGCATGAGAGGAAAAGGCAGGCGAGAAGGATAGAATGCCTTGCGCGCAAGATGCAGCATCACGGCACTATCCTTGCCAATCGAGTATAGCATCACCGGATTTTTAAATTCCGAAGCCACCTCGCGAATAATATGAATGCTCTCATACTCGAGGGCTTTTAAGTGAGTAAAATGCATATGGAGACTCAACCAACTTGCGATGAAATAACTAAACTCACCTTCAGACATCATTCAGCAGCCGGAAGGCGAACACTGCGGTCTTTATATCTTCCTTATTCGGCTTTTGTCTACCGAAACCGCGCCAAATTTCAGGCATTTCAAGGATTGCAATATATCAATCAATTACACGCACTGGTTGATATATCTAGAGCCGATCAAATTTTGGAAGCGCAGCTCCCCCCCGCTCAAGAGAGACGGGGAATGCCACACCATACATTGCCTGACCTTTGACGAAGGCCCGAAACCCAAAAGGAGCACATGACAGCCCAAGCGGCACAGCCCATTTCAGCCAAGCAACAGGGCCTTCACCCGTTCTACGCCCATCTCCACCAGCTTCCGATCATTGCGTGCTTCGACATTGAGGCGAACGACCGGCTCGGTATTGGAGCTGCGCAAGCTGAAGCGCCAGCTGCCCAGATCAATTCCGAGGCCATCCATTTCATCGATATGCCTTGCTTCTGGCGTAAAGGCTGCCCGCACCCGAGCGGTCGCGGCAATCGGATCGTCGAGGGTAAAATTGATCTCTCCGGAAGAAGGGAAAGCGTCCCTGCGATCAGCAATCAGATCAGCCAAAGCCCCATGGCGACTGACCAGCTCCGCCACCAGCAGCCACGGGATCATGCCGCTGTCGCAATAGACGAAATCGCGGAAATAGTGATGCGCCGACATTTCTCCGCCATAGACGGCATCCTCATCGCGCATTGCCTGCTTTATGAAGGCATGCCCGGTGCGCGTCTGCACCGCCCGCCCGCCACGCCGGCTGACCAGTTCCTGCGTATTCCAGATGATCCGCGGATCGTGAATGATGGTCGCATTGGGATCCTTTTCAAGGAATGCCTCGGCCAGAAGCCCCACAACATACTCACCATCAATGAAACTGCCGGTATGGTCAAAGAAGAAACAGCGATCAAAATCGCCATCCCACGCCACGCCGAAATCTGCCCCGGCTGCGCGCACGGCGTCCGCCGTGGCCGGACGGTTCTCCGGCAAAAGCGGATTGGGAATGCCTTGCGGAAAACTACCGTCGGGGCTGTGAAACTGGCGGGTAAAGTGCAATGGCGCTCCCAGTTGGGCCAGACGCTCCGCAATTGCGTCAAAGGTAGGCCCGGCGGCACCATGTCCCGCATTGACAAGAATGTTAAGAGGCTTGAGCGCTGCGACATCAAGAAAGGAGCAGACCCGCTCCACATAGGCCGCGCGGGCCTCTGCGGCCACATCATTGACGAAACCCGCCTTGTCGGCATCAGGAAAGACATTTTCTTCAGCCAGCGCCTTGATGCGGGCCAGTCCATTTTCCGCCCCCAGCGGAGCCGAGCCCGCTTGCACCATCTTCATGCCGTTATAATCCATCGGATTATGGGAAGCGGTGACGCAAATTCCGCCGTCAGCCTCGAAATGACTGGTCGCGAAATACATCTCCTCTGTGCCTGAAAGGCCCAGATCCAGAATTTCACAGCCCTCATCAGCCAGCCCACGCGCCACACTGGCCGAAAGCGCCTCGCTTGAGGCGCGGACATCGCGGCCAAGAACGACACGTCTGGCCGCCAGTGCACGGGCAAAGCTGCGCCCGATGCGATAGGCGATCTCCTCATCGAGATCGACGCCAAGTCGGCCACGAATGTCATAAGCCTTGAAGCATGTCAGATCGCTCATCCTCTGGCCCCCTGACCACGTGCATATACATCTTCATAGCGAATGATGTCATCCTCACCCAGATAGCTGCCGGTCTGCACCTCGATCAGGGTAAGCGGCAGCTTGCCGGGATTTTCCATGCGATGCTTGGAACCAAGCGGAATGAAGACCGACTGATTCTCGGTGACCAGCCGGATATCACTATCCACCGTCACCTTGGCCGTGCCCTCGACAACGATCCAGTGTTCGGCCCGATGATGATGACTTTGCAGCGACAAGGCCGCGCCCGGATTGACGACGATGCGCTTGACCTGAAAACGCGGGCCGATGACGAGGCTTTCATACCAGCCCCATGGACGATAATCACGCGGCAGTGTTTCGGCCTGAGGTGCCGATTTGGCCTTCAGCGCGGCAACCGCCTGCTTGACCTCCTGCGCCCGGTCCTTGTGGGCCACCAACACAGCATCCGGCATGGCAACGGCAATGATGTCCTTAAGGCCGATCCCGACCAGTTGCTGGGCCTCGCTGGTTGCCTGCAGCAATGTATCCTGACAGTCAATCGGCGTGGCAGGACCATATATGGCCGTCCCCGATCCGTCAGGGCCTGCTTCGCGCCAGACAGATTGCCAGTCGCCAAGATCAGACCATGCACCACCATAGGGCACCACGGTGAGATTGGGCGCCCGTTCCATCACCGCATAATCAATCGAAATATCCGGCAGGGTTTCCCAAGGCTCAGGTGCCAGACGGGTAAAGGAGAGATCCTTGACGGCCTCCTCATAGGCCTTGCGGGTAATCTCCAGCACCTCGGGGGCATGGGCCGCAAAAGCCTCCAGAACCGAGGTGGTTGAAAAGAGGAAGATCCCGGCATTCCACAAATGCATGCCACCGGCAAGCAGGGCTTCGGCCTTCTCCCGGTTCGGCTTCTCGACGAAACTGTGCAGCGGCTGCGGGACGGGAGCAAAATCCGTGGTCTGTTGCGAAAGTTCAAGCCAGCCATAGCCGGTCTCGGCCCGATCCGGGCGAATGCCGAAGGTTACCAGCTGACCTGCCTCGGCAGCGGGAGCCGCCGCCTGCACAGCCGACCGGAAGCGGGCAGCATCGGGAATGACATGATCCGAAGGGGCCACCAGCATCAAGCCACCCGGCTCCCTTGCATCAAGCGCCAGCGCCGCCGCACAGATCGCCGCGGCCGTATTTCTGGCTGATGGCTCGATCAGAATGTCAGCCGCAGCAATGTCCAGAGCCGCCAGTTGTTCAATGACGATGAAGCGGAAATCCGCTGCCGTGACAACAGAAGGGGCAGCAAATCCTTCACCCGAGAGCCGCCTTGCCGAAGCCTGATAGAGGCTTTCCTCACCGGTGAGCTTGACGAACTGCTTCGGATAGGACTTGCGCGACAAGGGCCAGAGGCGGGTGCCTGAACCGCCACACAAGAGAACGGGATGGATTGCTCTGGTCATGATTTCCTCACCTCGAATGAGAATGTCTGAGTGAATTCAGCGGAACAACTCTGACAAGGCATCAACAGCCTCAGGGATCGGATAATGGTGATTGCCGACAAAGAGACCATTCTGGTCGATATAATCGGCGTTGCTCAATTCCTGATAAATGGAATAATCGAAATATTGCATCACTTCATTGCGGGCAAAATTGCCTGCAACAATCGGGCGACATTCAAATCCGGCAGAGCTCAGGGCCTTGACCATTTCACTGCGCTTCAAGCCCGCCTCGGGCCGGATCACCAGCGAGAAACCGAACCAGCTCGAAGCGCCGATTTCCTTCTGGATCATGAAGGCAGGATGGTCTGAAAGCTGGCTCTGCACCAGAGCAGCATTGGCGCGACGCCCCTCTATAAGGGCGGGCAATTTCTCAAGCTGCTCACGTCCCAAGGCGCCTGACATTTCCAGCGGACGCAGATTGTAGCCGGGCAGCACGAAGCGGAAGCTTTCCTCGAAAGGATCGTCGGACTTCTCCCCCGTCACCTTGTTGAATTTGGGCAGATTGCGCGTCCAGCCATGGGCCCTCAGCACCAGCATGATATGGTAGAGTTCCTCATCATCCGTGACCACGACACCGCCTTCCATGGTCGAGATATGATGGGAGAAGAAGCAGGAAAAAGACCCCATGATACCGAAGGTTCCGGCCTGCTTGCCCTCAAAGGTCGCGCCCATCGACTCGCAATTATCCTCGAGAAGGACAATATTCCGTTCGCCGATGATGGTTTTGATCCGGGCGAAGTCATTGGGATTGCCAAGCAGATTGACCACCATGATCGCGCGGGTCTTGTCGCTGATTGCCCCTTCCAGAGCATCAAGGTCATAATTGAGCGTTTCCAGATCGATATCGACGAATTTGAGATGTAGACCATATTGATTGAGCGGATAATAGGTGGTCGGCCAGCTCACAGCCGGAACAATGATTTCATCGCCGGGGGTAAGCTTCAGATCGGCATTCTTTGTGAAGGCCAGCGCCGCCGTCATCAGCAGATTGGCCGAAGACCCCGAATTGACCATCACCGCATAACGTGAGCCGAAATAGGCTGCAAAGCGGTGTTCAAATTCGGCCACCTCATTGCCCATGCTATAGCGATCCGAAGCGATAACCCGTTGCAGCGCATCGAGTTCTTTCTGGTCCCAGGAGGAAGTAGCAAGCGGGAAGCGAACGGTCATTTCGTAGCCTCGTTGAGATAAAATTCATAAGTGGCGCGGATACCCTCTTCAAGGCTCCGTGATGCAGACCAACCCCAAGCGGCCTGACGCTCGGTCGAGCAGAGCTTCTGCTTCATTCCAACCGGTCTGGACAGGTCATGACTGAAACTGCCATGCCAGCCGATGACATCGGCCACGCTCTGGTAATAGTCGTTGATGGTGTGATCATGACCAAGCCCGCAATTCATCAGATCAGGCAAGGCTTCCATGTCGGCGGCCGCCTTCATGACCGCGTCGGCCAGATCGCCCGCATACATGAATTCCCGCCGGGCCTCACCGTCGCCCCAGATCTCGACCGTTTCTTCTCCCTGCTGCCTGGCCAGATGGATCTTGTGAATGATAGCGGGCAGAAGATGGGAATGCTTGGGGTCAAACTTGTCATGACGGCCAAACAGGTTGCACGGAAGGATGGTCTTGTAGAGCGCGCTCTCGTCCTCGCGACGAATATACTGGCAAAGCCGGGTCGCCATGATCTTGGCAAGGGCATAGCCCTCGTTGGTCGGCTCCAGCTCGGCCGTCAGGATCATTTCCTCACGCAGGGGATTGGTCGCCGCGCGCGGATACATACAGGTCGATGCAAGATTGAGAAACTGGCGCGTTCCGGCCTTGTAGGCTGCCATGATGATATTGCGCCCGATGGCCGTATTGCGTTCCAGAAAGGCCACGGGATGGGCCATATTGGCCTGAATGCCCCCCACCTGTCCCGCAGCATGGATCACCAGATCCGGCTTGTGATGCGCCAGATAGTCGTCGGTCGCCTGCGCATCCGTCAGATCCAGCTCTTTCGAGCCCGGAGCGAGAATGGTCCAGTCACGGGCAGATGGATGCTCAAGAATATTGCGCCCGACCATGCCCGAGCCGCCGGTGAGAAGCAGTGTTGGATTGGCCATTGAATTCAGCTTTCCGTGGAGACAGGAAGATCCAGTCCATGCTCGCGCAGCAGCCGCGTGCGGCGCGCATTCTTAAGGTCATGGGCCACCATTTCCGAGCACATTTCCTGCACGGTGATCTCCGGCACCCAGCCCAGCCTGGCCTTGGCTTTCGATGGATCTCCAAGCAGCGTTTCCACTTCCGCAGGGCGGAAATAGCGCGGATCGATGCGAACGATCACATCCCCAACCTTGAGCGCAGGGGCATCCTCCCCGGTGATGGCGTCGACGATGCCCACTTCTTCCAGCCCCTTGCCTTCAAAGCGCAGGGAAATACCGAGCCTTTCCGCCGTCCAGGTGATAAACTGGCGCACCGAATATTGCACCCCGGTGGCAATCACGAAGTCATCCGGCTTATCCTGCTGCAACATCATCCATTGCATGCGGACATAATCCTTGGCATGCCCCCAATCGCGCAGCGCATCGATATTGCCCATATAAAGGCAAGGTTCCAACCCTTGCGCGATGTTGGCAAGGCCACGAGTGATCTTGCGCGTGACGAAGGTTTCACCCCGGCGCGGGCTCTCATGGTTGAACAGGATGCCATTGCAGGCGAACATGCCATAGGCCTCACGATAATTCACCGTGATCCAATAGGCATACATCTTGGCAACAGCATAGGGAGAACGCGGATGGAACGGCGTCGTCTCCGTCTGCGGTGTTTCCTGCACCAGCCCGTAAAGCTCCGAAGTGGAGGCCTGATAGAAGCGGGTCTTCTTTTCAAGCCCCAGAAAACGGATCGCTTCGAGCAGGCGCAACGTACCGGTCGCATCTACATCAGCGGTATATTCCGGGCTTTCAAAGCTCACGGCAACATGGCTTTGAGCGGCCAGATTATAAACCTCGTCAGGCTGGACTTCCTTCAAAATGCGGGTCAGGTTCGAACTGTCGGTAAGATCGCCATAATGAAGCTTGAAGCGCACATTGCTCGTATGCGGATCTTCAAAGATATGATCGATACGCTGGGTATTGAAGGAAGAGGCGCGGCGCTTGATGCCATGCACTTCATAGCCCTTCTCAAGCAGAAACTCAGCCAGATATGAACCGTCCTGCCCTGTGACCCCGGTGATAAGCGCGCGTTTTGTCATCATACCTTCTCATAATTTTCTATTTTGTCAGTCAAGTCACAAGGCTCGTAACAGATGCATCATGGCGAAACAAGGCGGCTCATTGTTGCCATTGCATTCGCGAAGTTGCTCGGTATTTCTTCCCCTGTCTCAGACCACTTCGGGCCATCAAAACCGGGCAAAATATCACATCAACTTGTTGATTTAATTGAGAATCATGCCTTATAAAGCTGAACCCGAAAATGATCATGCCCAACCTTGCCAGACAATAGACCATTTCGCTTAAGCTTGTCACCTGTTAAGAACTGCCCCTTCGCGCATGTTTTTGCCACAGGGACCATTTCGCTAGCATTTCCCCGAACTCAAATTTTGGCATCACTCCTGACCATTTGGCCATTGGCCAAAAAGCCATTTGCTGTTTCTAATTCTGGATTGTGGCTATCTTCAAACCCGCAGGCTATATAGATTGACATGACGCTTTGAAAATGACCAAGAGATCCGATTTTTGACCAAGACAATCATACAGCTTACCAGCAATAACGATATCAAGTGCTTTCTTCGCCAGACGCCTGAAGGTGACGGCATCTGGCAGGATTATGAGTTTAAAATCAACGAAAAGACACCTGATGCAGAATGGCTGATCGCCTTCGACGAGCCAGCCCGTGACTGCGTGACGGATCTCCCCAAAACACGAAGAATATTGTTTCGTACCGAACCTCAGAGCATCAAATTCTATTCCGCCGAATTCCTCAATCAATTCGGCACCATTGTCGCCATCGACAAGGACACCGCCTTTAACGGCAAGACCATCATTTCTCAGGTTGGTTTGCCATGGATGTATGGCCTCGATTTTGCTAAGCAGAATGAAGCCTATCAATGGACGGATCTTTGCCGCAATCATCAGCCTCCTATCAAGGGCGAAATTTCAGTTGTCTGCTCCACCAAGAACATGAATATCAATCACAGCAGGCGCTTGCGTTTTCTGGCAATGCTGAAGGAAGCTCTGGGAGACAGGCTAACGATTTATGGGCGCGGCTTCCAGCCCATCGCTGACAAGAGGGAAGCCATTGATGGCTACCGCTATCATCTGGTGCTCGAGAATAACCTGCTGCCGCATGGCTGGACAGAGAAGCTGGCAGACCCGATCCTGGGCGGTGTCTTTCCGATCAGTGCAGGCGCGCCGGATCTGGGTTCCTTTTTCAATCTCGACGGTTTGGCCATGATCGACATTACCAAACCCCAAAAGGCAGTTGCTCAAGTGGTCTCCATCTTAGAGCAAGATCCTGCCTCTCATGCCTCAGAGGCGATGAATGAGAATAAGCAGCGCCTTCTCAATGAACATAATCTGTTTGCCCTCATTGCACGCATCATAGACGAGAGCGCGGATCAGGCAGAGTATAGAAACCATTGTCCCCTTGAACACGCTTACGCGTTTCAACCAAACAAGAAGCCTCAATGGCGTAAAATGCTGTCCATTCCCAAACCGATAAGGCCGATAGCCAGAAATCTGTATCTGAAGCTATTTGAAAGAGGTTGAAATGACAGCGCCGTCGATCGATCCAGTTTGTTTCAAGAACGCCATTGTCACCAAGCTCCAAGGTGGTTTGGGCAACATCCTGTTCCAATATATGGCAGGCCTTAGCTTGGCCAGAAAACATGATTGCGAACTTTATTGCGCTCAGGATGGTGGCATCATGCACCAATCTGGGCTGGAACTTGTGGGCATTGAGCCCAAATATGTCCAACTTCCTGAAGATCTGATGCGACGGTCCCGGCGCAAGAAAGACCGCAGGGTCAGTGAGCATTTCAAAAGCGCATTCGGCCTCTGGCCTCTCAAACCGATAGCCGAACCGCATTTTCATTATTGGCCGGGTTTTGAGACATTGAAACCTGGAATTCTTCTGTCTGGCTACTGGCAAAGCCCGAAATATTTTAGCTCACTGCAAGAGAGTCTTGATGAAGTCATAAAGCTTGAGCCCGTTCTTGATACCTGCGACGCAGATCTTATGGAAAGAATGAAGAGCTGCAATTCAGTCAGCGTCCATATCAGACGTGGAGATTTTCTGATGGATCCATCAGCCTTGGCCGTACACGGTATTATCGAGATGGATTATTATGATAATTGCCGCAAACATCTGGAAAAAAGAATAAAGCCCGAGCGCTATTTCGTCTTTTCCGATTCTCCGGAAACCGCACAGGACTTGTTATCCCACTGGGATAGAGTGGAATTTGTCTCGGGCAACAATCAACAGCAGGATTTGGCCCTGATGAGCCAGTGCCACCATAATATCATCGCCAACAGCAGCTTCAGCTGGTGGGCCGCCATGCTCAACACCAATCCTGAAAAACAGGTCTGCGCGCCAAAAAACTGGTTCACCAAGGAAGCATTAAAACGGCGCAACATAAAAGATCTGCACCCGAAAGACTGGTCAATCCTTTAGCAGAGATTGATTTCCAACCGCCCCACATTGCCTCCCCCCCTTTGAACGCAAGAACCCCCGTACTGGGTCACAGTACGGGGGTATCTTAGATATGTTTGTTATTAGCAGGCCCGGCAGCGACCTACTCTCCCACGTCTTGAGACGGAGTACCATTGGCGCAGAGGATATTAACGGCCGAGTTCGGGATGGGATCGGGTTTGGTGTCCTCGCCATAACCACCGGGCCGGCGAATAACAAACAGAGAAGCTGGTTTTTACGAAGGGATTTTAGATTTCACCGAGCGTCTTGGACGCTAACGGTGATTTTATCAAATCACCTACCGCTAGTTGACGTTTTTGCGCGGAGCAAAGAACGTCTTGAATGAATATAGACAAATGAGAGTAATCAAGCCGATCGAGCTATTAGTACCGGTAAGCTTCGCATGTTGCCACGCTTCCACACCCGGCCTATCAACGTGGTGGTCTTCCACGGCTCTGATAGGGAGAACTCGTCTCAAGGTGGGCTTCCCGCTTAGATGCTTTCAGCGGTTATCCCTTCCGCACATAGCTACCCTGCAATGCGGCTGGCGCCACAACAGGTCCACCAGAGGTGCGTCCAACCCGGTCCTCTCGTACTAGGGTCAGCTCCTTTCAATTCTCCTGCGCCCACGGCAGATAGGGACCGAACTGTCTCACGACGTTCTGAACCCAGCTCACGTACCGCTTTAATTGGCGAACAGCCAAACCCTTGGGACCTGCTCCAGCCCCAGGATGCGATGAGCCGACATCGAGGTGCCAAACAATGCCGTCGATATGGACTCTTGGGCATCATCAGCCTGTTATCCCCGGAGTACCTTTTATCCGTTGAGCGATGGCCCTTCCACGCGGGACCACCGGATCACTATGACCGACTTTCGTCTCTGCTCGACTTGTCAGTCTCGCAGTCAGGCTGGCTTATGCCATTGCACTCAACGACCGATTTCCGACCGGTCTGAGCCAACCATCGCGCGCCTCCGTTACTCTTTGGGAGGCGACCGCCCCAGTCAAACTACCCACCATGCGCTGTCCCGGATCCGGATAACGGACCGCGGTTAGACAGCCATGACAACAAGGGTGGTATTTCAAGGATGGCTCCATCCGTGCTGGCGCCCGGACTTCAAAGCCTACCACCTATCCTACACATGCCAACACAACTGTCAGCGCAAAGCTATAGTAAAGGTTCACGGGGTCTTTCCGTCTGACCGCAGGAACCCCGCATCTTCACGGGGAATTCAATTTCACTGAGTCTATGCTGGAGACAGCGGGGAAGTCGTTACGCCATTCGTGCAGGTCGGAACTTACCCGACAAGGAATTTCGCTACCTTAGGACCGTTATAGTTACGGCCGCCGTTTACCGGGGCTTCAATTCGGAGCTTTCACACCTCCTCTTAACCTTCCGGCACCGGGCAGGCGTCAGACCCTATACGTCGCCTTGCGGCTTCGCAGAGCCCTGTGTTTTTGATAAACAGTCGCAACCCCCTGGTCTGTGCCACCCGCTAATGGTTGCCCACTAACGGGTCTCCCTTCTCGCGAACTTACGGGAGCAATTTGCCGAGTTCCTTCAGCATAGTTCTCTCAAGCGCCTTGGTATGCTCTACCAGTCCACCTGTGTCGGTTTCGGGTACGGTCTAATGTGGGTGCTATTTCCTGGAACTCCTAGGCAGCTCAATCAATCCAATAAGATCAAACTACTTCCGGAATTCGTCACATCCCACTGGTTGAGGAATATTAACCTCATTCCCATCGACTACGCATTTCTGCCTCGCCTTAGGGGCCGACTAACCCTGCGCTGATTAGCATTGCACAGGAACCCTTGGACTTTCGGCGAGAGTGTCTCTCACACTCTTTATCGTTACTCATGTCAGCATTCGCACTTCTGATACCTCCAGGTGCCCTCGCAGGTCACCCTTCATCAGCCTACAGAACGCTCCGCTACCGCGTAGCATACGCTACACCCGCAGCTTCGGTGCATGGCTTTAGCCCCGTTACATTTTCGGCGCAAAGACCCTTATTTAGACCAGTGAGCTGTTACGCTTTCTTTAAATGATGGCTGCTTCTAAGCCAACATCCTGGTTGTTTTGGGATCCTCACATCCTTTCCCACTTAGCCATGACTTAGGGACCTTAACTGGCGGTCAGGGTTGTTGCCCTCTCCACGACGGACGTTAGCACCCGCCGTGTGTCTGCAGGATAGTACTCTTGGGTATTCGGAGTTTGGTTAGGTTTGGTAAGTCGGTGAGACCCCCTAGCCCATCCAGTGCTCTACCCCCCAAGGTATTCATCCCACGCTCTACCTAAATAGATTTCGCGGAGAACCAGCTATCTCCGGGTTTGATTGGCCTTTCACCCCTAGCAACAAGTCATCCCCGTCTTTTTCAACAGACGTGGGTTCGGCCCTCCAGTGCGTGTTACCGCACCTTCAGCCTGCTCATAGCTAGATCACCCGGTTTCGGGTCTAATCCATCGAACTCGCGCCCTATTAAGACTCGCTTTCGCTGCGCATACACCTAACGGCTTAAGCTTGCTCGATAAATTAAGTCGCTGACCCATTATACAAAAGGTACGCCGTCACCCTTGCGGGCTCCGACTGCTTGTAGGCGTTCGGTTTCAGGATCTCTTTCACCCCCCTCGTCGGGGTGCTTTTCACCTTTCCCTCACGGTACTTGTTCACTATCGGTCGACAAGGAGTACTTAGGCTTGGAGGGTGGTCCCCCCATGTTCAGACAAGGTTTCACGTGCCCCGCCCTACTCTAACGGCTGCTTTTTATACCAATACGGGACTATCACCCTCTACGGTGCTCCTTTCCAGAAGCTTCTTGTTTCATTACAGCTCGGCCTGGTCCGCGTTCGCTCGCCACTACTAACGGAGTCTCTGTTGATGT